>JAJDCE010000072.1 GCA_029260985.1 Patescibacteria group bacterium
TTATATCGTTTGCAAGAAATGCAAAATGCAAAATTTCACGACTCGCATTAATAAAAAGACTACCAGCAAACTTGAACGCAAAAAGAATTGCCCAAAGTGCAACAAGCATACTGATCATGCTAGTGGGAGTGAGATAAAGCACAGCTCTTAAATTAATTAAGAATTATGAGTTTTAAATGGTGATGGGTTGTTTGTGTTGGGTGTTTTTTTTGGGGTGGGTTTGGATAATAACCAGTTAGCGTAAATAACAATAAATTGGTCCTTAATCTAGAATTATTTCGGGTCTCCGGTTATTTAATTAGCATACCTTATCACTTTGCCACATCGGCTAGCAGCAACAACAAGTGCGCCATGCCGTGGAGGTGAATGTTTAGGGGTACACCATAGTGTTTCTGCGACCTGTGCGCGCCTAGTTTTGGTTTCGTAATGCATATCTATAAAATCCAAATCCCCCTTGCGCCCTTTGCCTAGTCCGCATTGGTAACTATCGCCTTCACCTAACGGTAAGCGCTTATTAAGATATTTCTCTGCTGCCCTGGCTCGCACTTTGTGGCCACATTTTCTTGTAGCTTTGGTGAGCTTTTTAACTTCTGGTGTAGGTGTAACAACAGGTGTATCTACTGCTTTTGGAGTAGTCACAGGCACAGGTGCTTTTACTGGCTCTGGTGTAGGTGTTGAATTTGTAGAAGTACTCTCGCTACAAGCTACCATGCTTAAAAGTAAAAGTAGTGCTGACCTGCTAAAAGAAGGAGAATTGGCCACTAATCGTGCTTCTTTATTATTACGCATTATGTTAATTGAAATTAAATTTTAGGATGGTATACTACATAATAATTTAAAATTTGTCAATATGTTTTCTGACTCAAAATAATTCCATCTAATAGAAAAGAATTTATTGTTATTTACGCTAACTGGTTATTATACGAAATCCCCAACGCCTATCAGCTCCCATCAGCCCTAAAAACAACACCAATGCTTTTTAGGATTATTTTAATGTCCATCCACAAACTCCAATTTTCGATGTAGTAGACGTCTAGTTTTACTTCTTCTTCAAAATCGAGGTTGCTGCGGCCGGAGATTTGGGCGAGGCCGGTGATTCCGGGTTTTAGGGCGAAGACTTGATGGTGGTGGCTTTCGTAGTTATCGATCTCTTCCGGGAGATGCGGGCGAGGGCCTACCAGGCTGATGGAGCCGAGGAGTACGTTAAAGAGTTGCGGGAGTTCGTCGATACTTGTTTTTCGGAGGAAGCGGCCCAGTTTAGTGATTCGTGGATCGTCTTTAATTTTAAACATTGGTCCTGAGCGTTCATTGAGTTTGGCTAATTTTTGTTTCACCACATCAGCGTTCTGGATCATGGATCTGAATTTAAGGATGGAGAAAACCTTATTCTTGTACTTACGTTTACTTCCGTAAAAGATCGGTCCTTTTGAGTCCAGTTTGATCAGGAGGCCGATGACAATCCATAGAGGAATGAGCAAAATGACGAGAATTAGGGCGACCACTATGTCAAAAATTTGTTTAAAGATGTGCCCCCAGCCGTCCAGCGACGTTTCTTTGAGGCTTACGAGCGGAATATTGTCGATCATTTCCACGTCTACGTTTGTTCTTTGGAGCCGGATCAGATCGGGAATGAAGTGGTATTTGATTTGATTGTTCCGGCAAAAGGCGTGTAACTCCTTGGTGTCTGTGTCGTTTAAATTGGGTGTTGAGAGAATGATTTCCTCTACCCTATATTTACGCACAATGGATTTCAATTGATCAATCGTACCGATGATCTTGAGTTTGTGCTTTTTTCGAGACATCACCATTTCTGCTAAAGCTCCGACAATTTCATAAGAAGGATTTGCCTTAATTGCCTCGTAAAAGCGATCTGCTACTGTGTCCGCGCCAATAAATAGCACTCGTCTGCTACCAATGCCGTATCGTAGCAGGAAGTGCTGGATGATTTGGATGAGGGAGCGTCCTACCATCACGAAAAAGATGGAAAAAAACCAGATGTGGCCCAAGGCGATACGGGAGAAAAAGAGTTCATGTACGATCAGAAAATAATAACTGATAATGAACATGAGCCACGCTGTCACCAGAAAAACAATTTTAAAGAACGAGCGGCCCAACTTGTGTGTTACTTTAAGCGAATATAAATGATTAACAGCAAACATGAATAACAGTAGTCCTGATGCGATCAGTCCGAATAATGTGTATTCATCAAATGGAGGTAAGAGCTCCGGGCCAAAGTGGAATTGAACGCCGGGAATCAAATCCGTGATCGGCCTAAGGTAATAGGCGAGTAAAAAAGCGGTAAACACTGCAATAAAATCAACTGGCAGCCGCAAGGCTCCGAAAATGATCTCAGATTTTTTCATAAGTGACGGAAATGCTCAGATTGATTTAAACTCATAAGCCGAGTTCTGTCCCGATTTAACATCGGGAGTAGTTATTTATCTTGGCCTCCCGACGAATCGGTAGACTCTAGCGGCTGTATAACTGGAGCGACGAGCCGCCCCTAATTTCCAGTTATCCACACAGCCTTGCATCAGATGGGGTTTACCACCCCTGATGGTCACCCACCAGGAGACCCTGTACATTAACAGGGACGTTTCATCCTTACTCTTCGATATACTCAGAGTGGATCGTTTCTGCGGCACTTTCCCTGATAGAACTGTTACCAGCCTACCGGTCGCTGTTAGCGATCATCCTGCTCTTTGATGCCCGGACTTTCCTCCCACCGTCGCACAAGGCTAAGGCGAGCAACTACTACGGCTTAAATCAATCAAAAGCTTATCATTTATAACATAATCCCTAATATCAGTCTATAATATTTTGAAGTTTTATTGACACTGAGGCTGAGGTAGATTATTTTTTGTTAGCTTTTATTCTCAATGAATAAGTAATTCTGTGCCACCTTAGCTCAGTTGGTAGAGCAACCGCCTTGTAAGCGGTGGGTCGTCGGTTCGACTCCGACAGGTGGCTCCATAACTGTTTGAGTTAGTGTTTCTGTTTGTGTGTCAGCACAGTATGCTGCAACAGTAACACACACTCACACAGAAATCGGGGAGTAGCTCAGTTGGCTAGAGTGCACGCTTTGGGAGCGTGATGTCGCAGGTTCGAGTCCTGTCTCCCCGACCATTCGACTTCGCTCATGGTCGTTGACCACTAATTCGTTTAGTGAACTGGTCATTCGCTTGACGAGAAGTTTATCCCGCACTTGATGCGGGAAGTCCTGTCTCCCCGACCACCTATCATTTCGCATCTCAGATTTCAGATTTTGCATTTAATTCACGAATTCATAAATGTTAGAATCGATTCCGAAATCAGAAATGCGAAATGCTAAATCATCAACGTGGGTAGGTATCAGAGCGGTCAAATGAGCCTGGCTGTAAACCAGGTGCCTTACGGCTACGGGGGTTCGAATCCCTCCCTGCCCACCATTCGACTCCGCCTCAGTCGCTAACACTCCTTTGGCTCCGCTCATGGCAGGCCAAATGGGAGTCGAATGTCCTAAGCGGTAAGTCTCAATGTTCAAATCATTAGGAAATCGTTTTTTCTTATGTCAATTTATTTTCCCTCTCTGTACATTTAGTTCATTGACTCTTAAGAATTTGGTTTGATATAATACGGGAGATAGATAACCATTAACTTTATATAAAAATGAAAAATTCAATCAAAAGAATTTCATCAAGTATCGCTTTGGCAGCTTTGTTTGTTAACTCAGCATTTGCACAAGGCTCATCTTTTGTTACCGGCCAGGATCCAAGTGTGATCGGCGCTGTTGGTAAAGGAACCCTTGGTGGAAATATCACGCTTATCCTCAATTACTTCCTAGGCATCCTCGGTTTGATTGCTGTGGCTTTCCTTATTTACGCTGGTGTCCTTATGGTCACTGCGGGAGGTAATGATGAACAAGTCACTAAGGCCCGAAAGATCATTATGTACGGTGTTGCTGGTATCGTGATTGTTCTTCTTTCTTGGACTATCGTTTCCTTTGTTACCTCAGCTCTCGGATAGGAATTTACTTATCAACAAAAGGCCAGCATCTTAACGGGCGCTGGTTTTTTAGTGTGTAATTTTATACGTCCAGCACAGGCTGATTCTTGTCTAAAATTGATGGCTTTTTTACGCTCTCTTTTACTTCCTGAATGTCTTTAACCAGAATGAAGTCCGGTTCTACTTGTAAAATACTCTCATAAGAAAACATTCTCGGATTATATCGGAAAAAGAGAAAGGACTTTTCGCTGTGAATTTGCTTTATGTAATAGCTTTTCGGATCGAAGTCGACATCAACCACCCCACCAATCGTCTCACCTGCTTCGTTTTTAACCGTGTTTCCAATAAAATAAGTACCGCGTGTTTCAATGTCCATGATTCTGATAATATCCTCCAGCTCAGCAATGTCATTCTCATCCTTTACATAGACTTTGGTTTTGAAATGGAGGATGTCACCAGTAAGCAAAATAGCGTTGCGAAATCGTGGATCCAGTGCTTTTAACCTCAAAGCTTCAACTTTTCCTGTGTCAGGATGAATAATCAGACCACTGACCATTGCCAGAAGATGTCCGTCGGACTCTTTTACTACCTTCATGCCGATGGTGTTTCTCATGAAACTTATCATTAGCCTTAGGATAATTTTTTTTTGGTTGATAAGCAAAGTATTTTGATTTAATTTTCTATTGCTCTGTTTCTTCTAAGGAATCACTTGCCACCTTAGCTCAGTTGTCCGATGCAAGATCGGACTCCGCCGTTTAACTTTATTGAATGAGACGAAAATTAGCCCTCATCTTTGGATTCCCACTCTTTATTGCCCTGGTACTTACCTATATTTACTGGAGGCATTTTCGCGGATCATGGCCGGAAGCTCTGAATCCAACCGACAGAATTGAGGAGCAAATCGAATAAGCTAGCGCTCACGCTAAAAAGCCCTTAGAATGTGCTTTGTCGGGGAGTAGTTCAGTTGGTAGAATACACGGCTGGGGGTCGTGTGGTCGCAGGTTCAAGTCCTGTCTCCCCGACCATTCGACCTCGTTCGGTCTTTTGACCTCACTTCGCTCCTGGTCGCTGACCATCAAGTTAAATAATGGATTTAGTTATGAGATTAGGGAAATATTTACATTACAAAGGGAGGGAATATGAGGCAATCGATATTGCGCGAGATTGTGAGAGGTTAGAGGAGGTTGTGGTTTATAGAGCGCTTTATGACTCACCGGATTTTGGCGAAAATGCCTTATGGACAAGAAAAAAGGAAGATTTTATGGCAAATGTAAATCAAGATGGCAAAATAACACCTCGGTTTAAGTATATTGGTAATTCTGAATAAATACCTAAATTGAAGTCACCCCTCCGTGGCAGGATTTTTATTCATCAGAGTCATCGGAGCCACTATCCTGCGCACTTTCCATTCTTTGGAAGGTACGGAAAGCTCTTTTCTGTTGCTCACGACAACCACTTTTTTGCGCTATCATCGCAAACAGTGCTGCCTCATCAACCTGTCCTGCCTCAGTCTCACCTTGCTCATCAGCGGGTGGTATAGCTTCTAGCCCCATTCTTACCCTTCTTGTACGGTGACTTCTCATACCTCTTAATGTTCTTGTAAATCTTTCACGTTGCCTACGAAAATCAGGCATTGTGCCATCCAATTGATTCAATACATCAATTCTTGCGTATGCTTCTTGAGGTAACTCCAATTGTGCTGATTCATTATTCTTTTTTCCCATAATTAATTTATTATATGGATAAATATTATAATTTAATCTGTCTTTTTTGTCCAACTCTCTAAATCCCCTCTCTTATTCTTCCCATCCCCATCTATTTCCACTAACATCCAGATCTTCATATTCTTCGAATTCTTTTCCGGCCCGAGGTAATAAAAGTCGTTCATCTGGGCCTGTTCTAAGCCTTAACATGGAATGATTATAATTCGGCGTATACAGCTCGTTAAATACATTCGGGAACATGAAAATCTCTCCACTTTCAACGAGTCTTCTAAAATCCGGCATCTTACTCATTGTTGCGTGAAGCAATAAAACAAAGGGGTCAGAATATCTCATTTTTGACTGCTGCCTCTTTTCCTTACCTCCTAAACCAAAACCCCTTATATCAAGGTCTAGCTCTGGCGTACCCGACTGTATAGTTTCACTTACCCATGCATGGGGCTGTCTTGCTAGTAAATCTTCCAATTTTCCGTTGCTAAAAATATCACTGCGTACAAACGACACATCTTTTCCTACTATCTTTTTTATCGCGTTCCTTGCTCTTTTTACTGTCAGCTCTCTCTGCTCCACCCCTATACATCTAACACTCTCAGACCCTAATCTTCTTGCCATTATTGCCATCGCCAGTGTTAGTACACCTGTTCCTGAACCAAAATCCAGGCCATAAAATTCATTCGGCACATCCCCTTCTCTAAATTTATCGCTGAAGGCAATTTCTTTGAAAATTGCAGCTGTTTTTCGAATATCGCCATGACACTGAAGCGGATAAGCATCAACTCCCTGATTAAAGCCATGAATATTTTCAGCGTTAGATCCTAGGGCTGGCTTCAATCGCTTATTTTCTTCATAGCTTTCATCAATAGCCGATTTGATCTTTGCTCTCACCTCTGCAATCGATTTGGACTGAATATTCAAATACTTTGCTAAATATTTGATTACCAAATTGAGCACAAGCTCGTTAACCTGCTCTCTATGACTATCAAACTGCAGCTCAGGATCAGTCAGTTCGGAAAAATCCATCATTGCAGGCCGCTGTGTGTAGTATTCAGTGAGTTTTTTCATAATGTGAAAGTAGTATATTTTAGCCTAAATTCTTAATTTGACAATATCTAAACTTCAGCTTGCAATTATTACCCTCTGATATAAAATGTTTATACTTAATAGGAATAATTCCTAATAATGAATAATCCTCTCTCAAAACAACGGCTTACAAAGCAGCGTAAACTGATATTGGGTGTTGTTAAATCAACCTGTTATCACCCTACAGCTGAGCAGATTTACAAATTAGCTAAAAAGAACCTGCCTAAAATCAGCGTTGGCACTGTGTATCGTAATTTAGACGTGCTTGTTGACCAGAATCTGATTAAGAGAATCGATATACCTGGTGAGCCGGTTAGGTTTGATGCGGACTTAACTCATAAGGCCCATTTTGTATGTAAACGAAAGGGTGTGATTTACGACCTTAAGATTGATAAAGAGAAACTTGCTGAGCTAATCGGTGAGGAAACATTCATTGAAGAAATCGATGATTTTAATATTTTACTTTTCGGTTCATCAAAAACCGACCCTAGTGAGCGAAGCCTTCGCAAAGGTCAGTTAACTAAATAATCAATTATAATTATGCTGGAAATCAAAAATTTACATGTATCAGTCGATGGTAAATCGGTTCTAAATGGTGTAAATCTGACTATTAATCCTGGTGAAATACATGCATTAATGGGGCCAAATGGCGGCGGGAAGAGTACGCTTTCTAATATTATTATGGGTCACCCTAAATACACAGTGACTGATGGTGATATTCTTTTTAACGGGGAAAGTATTTTGGATACAGAACCTCATGAACGATCCCTTATCGGTATTTTTATGGCCTTTCAGTACCCAAAAGAAATACCCGGAATAACACTGGAAGAGTTTCTGCTGGCAGCATACAGGGCTAAACAAAAGCATTTACATCCGGACAAACCGCCTGTTCTTGTATTCAGGTTCAAAAAGATGCTTAGAGAATTGATGGATAAACTTAATATGGATGAAAAATTCTCCTCAAGATATTTAAATAAAGGTTTTTCCGGAGGAGAGAAGAAGAAGTCCGAGATATTACAAATGGCTGTATTAAAGCCTGAATTTGCAATTCTGGATGAAACGGATTCCGGGCTTGATGTGGACGCTCTCAAGATCGTCAGTCAGGGCATATCAGACATACAAAAAGAAAGCGGAGGCAATATGAGCGGACTTATAGTAACCCATTACACCCGTATTCTTAAATATATTAAACCGGATAAAGTACATGTGCTTAAGAAAGGTAAAATAATTAAATCCGGCGGGCGTGAATTTGCCAATGAGCTTAGCATTAGCGGATATGAGAATATTTAGCATTTATAATTTTTGCATTGAATACCATTAATCAAAAACATCAGCCTGCTAAACCTATATTCTCTGATCTAAGTCGTGAGACTTTCGACCATAAGAACCAATCAGATTATATAAAGAAGTTCCGCAAGGGCCTTTCAAAAGATCTGATCGAATTTATCTCGAAGGATAAGGACGAGCCCGATTGGATGTTAGCCCATCGTATTCGGGCTTATGATTACATACAAACCATTCCCCTCCCTAAATGGGGTCCGGATATTTCTCATCTCAACTTTGATGAAATTTGCTTTTTTGCTAAAGCGGCTGACAAGAAAGGTGGGTATGAAAGCTGGGAGGAAGTCCCTCAAGACATTAAATATACTTTTGAGCGACTCGGTATTCCGGAAGCTGAGCGTGCTGTACTGGCAGGTGTGGGTGCCCAATACGAAAGTGAGGCTATTTATCACAGCCTTGAAAAGGAATTAACCGACCAAGGTGTGATCTTTTGTGATCTGGATGTTGCCGTTCATGATCATCCTGAGCTGGTGAAGAAGTATTTTATGAAGTGCGTACCTGCTAATGATCATAAATTTGCCGCGGTTCATGGGGCTGTATGGAGTGGCGGGACGTTCCTTTATATTCCGAAGGGCGTAAAGGTCGAAAAGCCTCTGCAATCTTATTTTCGCATGAACGCCATGAACATGGGGCAGTTTGAACATACGCTTATTATCATCGAGGATGACGCTGAAGGACATTATATAGAAGGATGCAGCGCTCCCAAATACGGCTCTCAGGCTCTGCATGCCGGTTGTGTTGAAATATTTGTGGGAGAAGGAGCGAAGTTCCGTTACTCATCGGTGGAGAACTGGAGCCGGGATACTTATAATCTGAATACAAAGCGGGCGGTTATCGAAAAAGACGGCACGATGGAATGGGTGGGCGGAAATATGGGCAGCGGGGTAACCATGCTTTACCCGTGCAGTATATTAAAAGGAGATGGGAGCAGTTCGGATCATCTGGGTATAGCTTTTGCCAATACCAGACAGATACAGGACACCGGCGCGAAGGTATACCACATCGGAAAAAACACCAGCTCACGCATTACTATGAAGTCGCTTTCTAAAGGCGGAGGACAGTCTGTTTACCGCGGAGTTTTACATGTGGCCAAATCTGCTGATAATGCCATCTCGCAGGTGGAATGTGATGCGCTCATCTTAGATCCGGAATCCATTTCGGATACAATTCCTGATATTAAAGCGGATAACCATACTGCAACGATTAATCACGAAGCGCGAGTGGGCAGACTGAATGAAGAGGATATTTTTTACTTAACCTCACGCGGCATACCCAAGGAACAGGCGGAGGCAATGATAGTAAATGGTTTTATTAATCCGATTGTCCGAGAACTGCCGCTGGAGTATGCGGTGGAAATGAATAGGCTGATTGAACTGGAAATGGAGAATTCAGTGGGTTAGATGTCTGAACTGTGATTTATGTGATTATCCTGATAATCCATCACGGTAGATCCATACAATCCTGTGAATCAGCGGTTCAGACAAGGGGGAAGTGGGAGGCTTTAATTTATTATTTATCATTTCACATTTTGCACTTAAATGCTGACATCAGAGGTGTAATACTGAAAAAAATCTCTAATACGGAGTATGTTTTGGATATTGCTAAAAATTCTGTTATTCATGAATCGATTGGTCTGATATTTCCAGCAACGGATTCTTGCAGTATCCAATTGACTATTAAAATAGGTGAAAATGCGCTGGCATCAGTTATCGAAAAATTTGATGCTGACACTGATCGGAATATCGATTATAAACTTACGGTTCAGGCAGATAAAAACAGTCAGCTAAAAGTCATCACCCTTCAGAACTTAACACCTAAGTCTACTTTTAATGAATCCCGATCAACGGATGTTAAAGCAGGTGGACGGGTTCATTTTCTTAACTTTCAATTGGGAGCTAAATCTGCCAAAGGAGTAATTTACCAAAAAGCCTCCGGCACATCCGGCGATCTGAATGTCGACCTGCTTTGCCGGGCCAAAGGTGACCAGAATTATGACTTTGATGTAACCAATTCTTATGACGCCAAAAACGGACAGGGTAAAATCTTTGTTAAGGGTATTGCTTTGGGTCAAAGCCGGCTTAAAATGAACGGAGCGATTAAAATCACCCGAAAAGGCGGTGGTACTGACACGTATCTGAAACAGGATTCTCTTTTACTGAGCGATCAGGCCCGTGTGAGTGCAACTCCAGGACTTAATATAAACACAAATGATGTAAAAGCCAGCCACGGCGCGAGTATTACAAATCTGAGTGACGAACTTCTGTTTTATCTCAATTCACGCGGGATAAATAAAAACGAGGCGCGCAAAATGATGATGACCGGATTTGCAGCTGAACAGATCGATAAAATATCTGATATGCCTGAGGTGAAAAATTATATACTAACTAATCTCTGAAAACCGACATATGAACTACCGACAAGATTTCCCAATCTTCCAACAGCGGCCAGACCTCATATACTTTGATAATGGAGCAACCAGCCAAAAACCGCAGGCGGTAATCGATGCTGTCACAAATTATTACGAGCAGAGCAACAGCAATATACATCGTGGGCCACATTTTCTGGCTGAAGTAGCTACTGTGCTTTATGAATATGCCAGACGCACAGTAGCTGATTTTATTGGCGCAAGA
>JAJDCE010000073.1 GCA_029260985.1 Patescibacteria group bacterium
TGAGGAATATTTTACTGATCCTGAAATCGTAAAAGCTGATTTAACAGCATTTCTAAAACATGCCCGTGGAAATTCACTTAGGGACTTGAGTACTTCCAATCCTGGTAAATGTACACCACTGCTGCTTCATAGTGGTGAAAGAATAGTATGGTCAACTTATCTCAACCGTGCATCAGGTGTTTTATTGGGCACAACGTTTAAGAAAGATAATTTCCATCGACCTCCGGATGCCCTCAAAAAACTAATTGAAATCGTGACCGCAGATTCGCAGGATTTAACGGATTGCCAGGATGGATTACATGATTAACATGAAAATTTCAAATACTTAAATGCAACAACAATCCTCAGACACCACAGACAACACTCTGGAATGGTTCACACAGAACCTACCACCTGACTATCTCAATCATCCTGAGTACTTCCTCTACAGTACAGCCCTTGATGTACAACAGATGCAGGATATTCCTGAAAACCGAAGGCGGTTTAAGCAGGTGCTGGTAGAGCGGCAGGTGGGTGAAGGTGTAGAGCTTCCTGAAATTGATCAGAAACAGATTGATGATTTTATGAATCCGAATGACAAAGATTTGAGACTCCTGCGTTCGGAGAAGTTAGTTGAGCTTACAAGTATGCGTTTGCAACAAACTCAGGACTTAGCCCTTTCTCAGCGCCTTGCAGCTTTAGAGCTTTTTCACAAAGAAGCTCCTTTTAGGAAGGGAAAGATGGATGAGAGCTATTTCAGGAATCGAGAGTTGGTTGAGTCGGATTTGAGAGGGTTTTTGGAGCATGCGAGGGGGGGTTCTCTTATAGATCTGACTACAAAAAATCCTAAATCTGAGATATCGATTCTTGCTAAAAGCGGAGAAAAGGTTAGATGGAGAACCTATTTAAACCGTGCTTCAGGTGTTTTACTCGGAACAAAATGGGGTTTAAAGGGCAAAAAAAGTGATAACCCTCATCGGCGGTCTGATGCACTCAAGACTCTCCTTAAAATTACTGGTATTAATATCTCCGAATGCATTCCCATGGATGAAAAATATTTCAATAATCCTGAAATCGTAAAAGCAGACCTTACCGCCTACTTCCGACAAGCAAAAGGGAATTATCTGGCTGATTTAAATACAAGAAATCCTTCCCGAAATACCATCATAATTACCCAAAGCGGTAAACATGTAAAATGGGAAACATATCTTAGTCGAGCATCGGGTATTTTGCTCGGGACAAAAGGAGGTAAAAAAAGCGATAAACTTCATCGTAAATCCGATGTCCTTGACCGCCTCAGGGAACTCTGTGGTGTGATTATTATGGATGAAAAATATTTCAATAGCCCCGCTTATGTAAAAGCAGACCTTGTTGCCTATCTTCAACATGCAAAAGGGGATTCACTGAAAGATCTACATACTAATAATCCTAAATCATCTATCTCTATCACTACCCAAAGCGGTGAAACAGTCAAATGGCAAGCTTATCTCGACCGCGCATCAGGTGTTTTACTGGGTACAAAATCGGGCAACAAAAGCAATTATCCATCTCGTCCTGTTGATGCCCTTGGCCAACTCAAGGAATTATGTGATGTGTTAGTTATGAATAAGGAGTATTTCAATAATCCAGCTTACGTAAAAGCTGATCTTATTGCTTACATCAGACAAGCCAAAGGAGATTCATTGACTGATTTATCTACTAGTAATCCTTCCAAATCTACCTCTATCACCACCCAAAGTGGTGAAACAATCAAATGGCAAGTCTATCTCAACCGCGCTTCCACTGTTTTTTTTGGGACTAAACAAAGTACTCGTACAAAAAAATCTGATAATCCTCATCGCCTTGTCGATGCTCTCAAAAAACTCATTCAAATCGCAAACCAATCCCAAAGCTCTGTTCGACCTAACTCACAGTCTTCGACCAATGAATAGTACTACTCCAGACACCACCGACAACACCCTGGAATGGTTCACACAAAACCTCCCACCTGACTATCTCAACCATCCTGAGTACTTCCTCTACAGTACAGCCCTTGATGTACAACAGATGCAGGATATTCCTGAACACAGAAGGCGGTTTAAGCAGGTGCTGGTAGAGCGGCAGGTTGGTGAAGGTATGGAATTGCCTGGAATAGACCAGAGGCAGCTCCATGATTTTATGAATCCGAATGACAAAGATTTGAAGCTCCAGCGATCAGAAGAACTGCTTGAGCTGACCACAGCACATCTCGCACAAACTGAGGATTTTGCACAAGCTCAACGCCAATCTGTCCTTCAGCTATTCCACAAAGAGGCACCATTCCGGCAAGTGAGGATGGATGAGAGTTATTTTAAGAATAGAGAGTTTGTCGAGGCGGATTTGAGGGGATTTTTGGTTCAAGCGAAGGGGGATTCGTTAGTCAATTTGAGTACTGGGAATCCTAAATACTCTGCTCCTGTTGTGGCAACTCAAAATGGTGAACAGGTAAAATGGGAAACTTATCTTAAGCGAGCATCAGGTGTTTTATTAGGTACTAAGCAGGGGAATGAACGTAAAAAAACTGATAATCCTCATCGAAAAGTTTATGCTCTCAAAGCCCTCCTAAAAATTGCAGGAATAGACATCCCAGAATATATTCCTATGGATGAAGCTTATTTTAATAATCCTGGATACGTAAAAGCAGACCTTGCCTTGTATCTGAAATATGCAAAAGGTGAATCCTTTGAATGTTTAAATACCAGTAACCCTAAACTTTCTACTAAAATACGAACCAGGAGCGGTGAACAGGTAAGATGGGAAACATATCTTGATCGTGCATCAGATGTTTTATTGGCTACAAAAAGTAGAGGTGATAATCCCCGACGTCCTCTAGATGCCCTTAATGAACTTCTAAAAATAATCAGCGTTGTTGTTCCTGAGTATATACCAATGGATGAGAAGTATTTCAGTAATTTTGAATATGTAAAAGCTGATCTTACTTCATATCTCCAATGTGCAAAAGGTGAATCATTTGAGTGCTTAAATACTAAAAATCCTAAATATTCTACTTCAATACAAACTCAAAGTGGCGAACAGGTAACATGGAATACTTATCTCAGTCGTGCCTCCAGTGTTTTATTAGGTACAAAGGATGTTAGAAAAAGCAAGAATCCATCTCGCCGTCCTGAAGCCCTCAAAAAACTCATCGAAATCGCTACTCAAATATCTGATAGCCCAAATCCTGTTGCTACGAAATGATATATTTCGTAAGGTGGAGGTATGGAGCGACTCAAAAAAATTCAAAAAGAAATCAAGCGACAGAAGCTAGGCGCTGTGCTCATCACCAAATCCGAAAATGTTCGGTATTTATCGGGCTTTATTGGTACTAATGGCCGGCTTTTGATCACTCCTAATAAGGTAGCCCTTATAACTGATTTCAGATATCTTCGCTCTGCCAAAAAGCAGATTCCAAAATCGATTGGAATTTATGATCAGAAAAATGGATTGAAAAAATTGATGGGCAGATATAAAAAAATTGGTTTTGAGGATCATGATCTGAAACACAAGTACTATCTTTATTATAAAAAAGAGCTAAAGAGGGTAAAGCTTGTGCCAGTTTCGGGCTTAGTAGAATCACTGAGGATGATAAAAGATGCTAGTGAGATGAGAATTATTAAGAAAGCGGTTCAAATTGCCAATAAATCTTATCTTAAATTCGTTAAAACCATTAAAACTGGGCAAACGGAAGATGAAATGGAGTGGAATTTACTCTCTATTGTGCGAAAATTGGGTGGAGACGGTTTTTCATTCCCGCCGATTATCAGTTTTGGGAAGGATACGGCAGATGTGCATCATATTAAAAATGCTTCGAGAAAACTGAAAAAATCTGAAAAAATACTTATTGATTTCGGGATCAAATATCAAGGGTATTGTACTGATATGACTCGTATGATTTACGGAGGAAAGGTGACGAAAATTGAACAAAATATTTATTCAACTGTTTTGAAGGCTAATGAGGCGGCTATTGCAGCTATCAAAGTGGGGGCGAAACTTTCCGATATTGATAAAGCGGCCCGTGATGTGATTAGAAAGGCAGGATATGGCCATTTATTCGGGCATTCTACGGGGCATGGTGTGGGGCTAGAGGTTCATGAGGAACCACGTGTATCGGAGAAATCTGATCAATTTGTTCAGCCCGGGATGCTGATTACCATTGAGCCGGGAATTTATAGTGATCGTTTGGGAGGGGGCGTTCGTATTGAGGATATGGTTTATGTTAATGCAAAAGGCAAGGTGGAAGTTCTGACGGAGGATGTGGGTAAGTAGGTTGCCTCCTAGCCCCCTGAAGAGTACTGAACCCCAATCCCCTAAAGGGGGTTTATCCCATTTTTTTAGGGTGATGCAACTTTACTAGATTGCAAAATATATAGAAATAGGTTATACTGGTCGGATTTCTACTCTAAAAGAAATTCGAAATGAAAATAAAAACCAAATTAATCGCTTTGGCGATTGCCTTCCTCCAACTAATGGTGCTTGTGCCTACTTCTGTGGCTCAGGATATACCGGGTGAAAAGCGGATGCTTATGGTGTCAGCTTATTATTCGCCGGTTCCAGGTCAGAGTTTTTATATGAGAGGTAGTTTAGAAGCGGATAAAAGACTCAATGGACGAGGAACGAATGGCGCTGACGGTACGCAGGTATATGTAGGTATGCTGGCTGCGCCAAAAACATACCCTTTTGGGATGAGGATTAAAATTCCAGGACTTGGAGTGGGTGAGGTGCATGATCGAGGAGGGGCGATACGAGCTGGACGGAGTTATGATCGAATTGATGTGTGGATGGGGCGAGGTGAAGATGGTCTTTCGCGAGCCCTTAATTGGGGGATGCGATTGGTGGAAGGAGAGCTTTATTATAGCGCTAATCAGGTTGAGCCCAGTCTTAACTTTAATTGGGTATCTTCTCAGTTACCGTCTGGTACTCTTAGCAGGCTAAAGGCTAAAACCCTTATCAATCCAGAAGTTTTCACTAAACCGATCACTCAAGCTTCACCTAAAACGTCGATTCGTGAACTTCAGGACGCTTTGCGGTTGTTTGGATACTATCACAGTGAAGTAGATGGTCATTTTGATGGGGAAACCCGCCAGGCGCTTCTTACTTTCCAATTGGATGAAGGCGTTATTCCTAATAAAGACGCTGTAGGATCCGGTTATTTTGGACCTATGACGCGTCAGGCTTTGAAAACAAAATCTGAAAACTTCAATTCACGCGTATTAAAAGAGCAAAAACGTTTAAAGGAAAATGTAGCTGCTTTAACCGTTGGACTTGGAAAGAAAGCCTCTGGCAATGAGGTGAACAAGCTCCAGCAAATGTTATGGGAACTTGGTTATTATCGAGGAGATTTAAATGGACATTATGATGAAGTTACCATTGATGCGGTTCTTGAATTCCAAAAGGATCGGGGCATTGTGAAGAATGATTGGGATGCAGGGGCAGGTTATTTTGGGAAGCAGACCTATGCAGCTCTTACTTCTGCTGTAGATCAGCGGGCTGAAAAGTTAGCGAGATATCCGGTTGATATGCAGATGTGGGTGCCGGCTAAAATTGATTTACCAAAGCTTGAAAACTTAGAGGTAGCCAAGTTATTTAGTCATAAATCACTGATTTTTGACCTTGCTTTTAAGCCGACTGAGGCTACTGGAAATCCGACCTTTACCCAGACCCTAGGTCTGAATGATAAAGGTGAGCAAGTTAAGCACCTTCAGAGTGTATTGATCAATGAGGGTTATTTACCATCGGGTCTTAATACAGGTTTTTTTGGCGGAAAGACTCAGGAGGCTCTGATTCAGCTTCAGATTGCTCATGGAATTGTAAAAAAAAACTCCAGCCAGGGTGCAGGAGTTGTAGGACCTAAAACTCGTGAATTATTAAACTCGTTGAGTTAATAGCTCACTCGTAAACTCAAAATTCTAAAGTTCTAAGCTCTAAGCCTTAAGCTTTAAGCCTTTTTTTGGTAGTCTGAAGCTATGATTATTAAAGAAGGCTTAAAATGGGGGCATGAACAGTTAGTTCTTACCTCTGAGTCGGCACGATTGGATGCGGAGCTTTTACTTGCCCACTTATTAACACGGGAAGTGACTTTTTTGCTGGCTCATGATGAACAAAAAATTAGTTCAATAAACTGGTGGAGATATAAACGAATGATTTCGAAACGGAAAGAGGGGATGCCAGTGGCTTATCTCATTGGTCACAAGGAGTTTTTCTTTTTGGATTTTATAGTGAATCGATCTGTTTTGGTTCCACGGCCGGATACGGAGATACTTGTTGATTGTGTTATTAATTATTTTCGGGGACTAAGGACTATGGACTATGGACTAGGTCGACATCTTTTACTTGATATAGGGACAGGGAGTGGATGTATTCCGATTGCGGTTTGTAAAAATGTTGAAAATTTAAACGCTGTAGCGACCGATGTGTCAAAAAAAGCGCTTAAAGTAGCAGGGCTGAATATCAAAAAGCATGGACTTAAATCCAGAATTAAACTAGTTCATTCTGATTTGCTGGAAAATCTGCCGATTGATCTTTTGAGAAATAAAGAGGTGATCGTGACGGCCAATCTTCCGTATATTCCAAAGGATTATCAGATTAGCCCGGCACTTAAGTTTGAGCCGTCAATTTCTTTGTTCGGAGGTGAGGATGGGCTAAGTTTGTACAAAAAAATTGTTCATCCTTCGGCTAACGCTCAGGATGACAATTTTTCTCCTAAAAATTTCACAACTTTAGCTGATATAAAGCCAAAAGCCATCTTTTTTGAACTTTTTGAGGACCAAATTGCGATTCTTAAAACCAAGATGCCTGATTATCGGCTAAAGTTTGTTCAAAATATGTCCGGAAAGGCACGGGTGATGGTGATGGAACGTAAATGATTTTGCATTTCTGATTTCAGATTTCTGATTCAAATTGGTTGAATGCCTTAAATTTGCCATAAAAAAACAAATTGACAGGGTTTTTAATCCTTTCTTTGTAATACTCTAGAGGATTGAATTTCCCTCTGAAAAATGTTATAATATATAGATTTATTAATAGCTCTAAGCTTTAAGCAGTAAGTCTTAAGCTTTTGACAACCAATTACTCACTACGAACTACTTAAAAAAATGTTAAAAACTAAAATCAAAAAATTCGTAACCGGCCTAATGGCATTTGTGATGTTTGCACCCTTTGTGGTGGCGGCGGACTTTTTGCCTGTTCAGGTCTTTCCGACCAATACGGTGGCGGGTTATCCTTCCGCATTGCGTACGTCGCTGATCAGTCCGAACCAAGATGTGCGGTTTGTGGTTGAAAAACCTGATGGAGGAGTGGTTCAGGTGCCCGCTCAGGCGGATTTGAGCGGTGTGGCTAAAGCGGATTTTTATGGTCATCAAACTAAAATAGCCGGAACGTATAAGGTGGCAATGGTTTATCCGGGTTCATCTACCGCTTCACCTCAAGCTTTGTTCCAGGTTTATCCTGACCAGGTTTCTACAACCCAATCTACTCTCCGCAGTACCGAACAGCTGGTTGAAGCGAATGATACGACCTTTGTGGTTGCAACTCTTTACGATCAGTACCGGAATCCGATTTCAAACCATCGTCTTAAACTGATTTCGAGTCGTTCGGAAGATGTTATCGAAATACTTCAGCAAGGTGTGACCGATCAGAATGGACGGGCTAATTTTAAAGTTCGCTCTAAATTTCCCGGTATATCCGTTTTTTCCGTTATGGATGTGACGATCAATACGATTTTGAATGACCGGGTTGAACTTGTCTTTTTTGCTCCTACAGCTCCGGCTGCATCAACTTTGTTTTCTGCAAGCTTGCTGGGTGCTGATATCGGCGGAGAAGGGGACGTCCTCCCTGGACCTGTGGATCATTTTGAGCTCGCAAAGTTACCCTCAACAGCGAAAGTGGGTGAGGAACTCTCGTTAACGATCACTGCCAAGGATAAGAGTGATAACGTGGCTAAAAATTATACCGGGACTATTCTGATTTCAGTGCCTGATGATGAGAATGCGATTCTTCCTAATAATGGTGAATACACCTTTAAGGCTTCTGATCAGGGAGCATTTACCTTCGATCTGTCACTGATGTTTTCCAAGGTTGGAAAGCAAGTGGTTCAAGTGTTTGATAAAGGCAATTTCAAAATTTCCGGTGAATTTCCGATTGAGATTATTTCAAAAACCTCAGTAGTACCGAGTCCGACATCGTCTGATCTATCCATAAAATCTCCAGCAGATGGTTCTGAGCTTGGTTCTAATTTGGTAATCATTACGGGGCAGGGGAAGGAGAATATCAACTTAAAAGTTTTTGACAACGATACCAAGATTGGTGAAACAGAAACTGACGGAGATGGATTCTTCAGTTTTGAAGCAAAAAATCTAGATAGCGCCTCTCATACCTTTTACGCGATGACTGATGATGGAAAAGTTTCTAAATCGGTCACGATCACGGTTGATACACTTGCTCCAACTTTAAGCGCTTTTAAAATTAATGCTGAAGGTGATGTGGTGCCTGGTACTCAGGTCACGATCACGGTTCAGTCAGAACCTAATCTGGAAGACGCGAAGCTTCGGGTTCAAGGGATTGAAGAGCCGATGACGGAAAGCACTTCTGAAGCTGGCACTTATGAAGCCACTGTGGCGGCGCCCAGTTCTTCCGGTCAATTTCCGATTGATGTGATTTTAATCGATTCACTTTCTAATAAGGCTGAATTTCGGAATCAGAGTGTTATTTCGGTACAAGCTCCTGAAGATCAAGGTCCATCAAAAGTGGAAGGGTTAGAAGGAACTCCCGGGGATACAGTTATTGATCTTAGCTGGATGGCAATTGAAAATCATGAACGGGATATTCAAAAATACCGAATTAGTTACGGTACTTTAATGGATAACCTGGATCAAACCGTGGATACACTCGATAATTCAACTGCTTGGCAGCTGAGGGATCTTACGAATGATATTCAATACTTTGTTGCGATTACGGCCATTGATTCCAAAAATCTGGAATCGGATGAGGTCAGCCTGACCATTGCGGCGACGCCTGTATCGGCTGATTTATGTGCCGCTGTGGATTGTGGAGATAATGGCACTTGTTCCGACGGACAATGCAGTTGTGATGATGGATGGAGCGGACTTACCTGCAATGTTCAGAGCGAGCTTCTGCCTCCTGCAACGATTGTCACCCAAGTGGGGGCAACGGCTTACGACAGCGCCGCTGTGGTTTCATGGCCAGCGTTTGCCGATGTACAAGCTTATTATTACAAAATCTTTTTAGGTTTTGCTTCCGGGCAATATACCGATGCCGTTGTTACTCCTAATAACCAGACCACCTTTACTATTCCTGATCTGATCAACAATGTACCTTATTACTTTGCGGTGGCGGCGTTAGACATCAGCGGGAATCAAATTTCTCCGCTCAGTCAGGAGATTGTGGTGATTCCATCCGGTGCGGTTTTCCGTCCTGCTGCCCCTAGTCCTATTGGATCAGTTGGTGCGCTCGATACGACTCCTGTTATGCAATCACAACTCAAAAAGGCGGCTTCAACCAGTCAGACAGGACCAGAAGCACTATGGTTAATCTTCGGAAGTGTGGTGTTTGCTTATCTTTTATATTCACATAAACGAAAAGTAATTCTACAGCGAACCGATTAATCCTAAAAACTGACCTTTTTCCCGTTTAGCCTAAAAAATCCCGATCAATGCTTTCTCATGCGCTTTCTAACTTTCGAAAAGATCTTCGAGCGATTCCAACCGGAATCAAGCTGATCGTTTTCGTGATTTTTATTCGGACTATCGGTTGGGGTTTTGTGGACCCTTTTTATAGCCTTTATCTCAATCAGTTTCACAGCAATTACACGGTGATTGGGGTGCTTACTTCGATTTTTTCATTTAGTGCACTGTTAGCCATTATTCCTTTAATGAGGCTAGCGGATAAGATGAAAGAAACGACCCTTATTTCAGATGGAGAGCTGCTCTATTTTTTGGTGATTCTGGGGTATGTATTTGCCGGTCTGTTTAAAAGTCTTCCACTTCTGATTATTACTCTCTTTTTTACAGGGATTGCACAGACTTTTGTGGTAGTGGGCACTGAATCGTACATTCGTAAGCACAATGGAAAGGGAAAGACGGGCCCTTTTGCTTTTTATGTGGCGCTAGATTACTTTGGCTGGATCATCGGTATGCTTTTAGCATCTCTCGCCATCAACTATTACGACTTTAATTCGATGTTCCTGTTTGTGGCGCCGAGTATTCTTATCAGTTTCTTTATTCTGCCACGGGTAAGAGAACGGGGGATTCGATCTCTGCTCAGTGGATTTAAGAAATATTTTCACACTCGAGATGATTTCTTTTCGATTTTTAAAGACTGCAAAGAGATCAATCCTAAGGCGATATTCTTCTTTATTCTCGCTTTTTTTGATGGGATGGTTCGAATGTTTTCGTTTGTATTTGTTCCGCTTTTTGGATTGGCGATTAATCTCAATTTAAGTCAGATAGCGCTTTTGATGGCGGCGATGTATTTTCCGTTCATCCTGAGCTTCTTCTTTTCGGAAATGACGGATCGGATGAATAAAATGAATGTGATTGCGACCGGACTATTTATCGGCGCTCTTTCTTTTATTCTTCTTTATTTTATTGTTGATAGCTTATGGTTTGTGGCATTGGCTGCTACGATTTCTGTTTCTTTGGCCATTGTTCGCCCTGCCTACAATGGAGCGATCACTCGCTTAACCCCGCGACGTATGCTGGGTGAGGTGACAGGCCTTAATAATTTTATTGAGCGCATAGGTCGTATTCTTGGGCCGATCATTACCGGAATAGTTGCTGATGCTTATGGTCTTCATACTGCCTTTTTGCTGATTGCGATTATCGCCTTTGGACTTGGCGCTCTTTCAATGATACTGAGGGGGTACGAATATGTTATTAGTGACTCATAAAATTGTGATATACTTTTTATCAGATTAGAAGATTAAAAAATTATTAAAGACTGGAATTTCGAATAAAAATGAAAAATAAAAAAATATTTACCATTGGCGGCGCCACCTTTGATATGTTTATCAAAGCTAAGGATCATTCGATCCTCAAATTCCTGGAGCAAGACTCTTCAAAAGAGTACGTTTGTTTGGATTACGGTGGAAAGGTGAAAATTGATGATGTGAAAGAAGCGTTTGGAGGAGGGGCGACGAACACCGGCATTGCTTTTGCCAGAATGGGCTACGAGGTTTGCACTGTAGTGAAGGTGGGTTCCGAGTACGGTGAAAAAGTGATTAATAATCTTGAGGCAGAAGGCGTTGATACTCAATTTATAAAGAAGACAAATCGTGACAAGACGGCATTTTCTACCATCCTCAACACATTTGAAGGGGATCGAACCGTTTTGGCTTATGCAGGCGCCAATCAGTTTTTAACGGCTAAAGATTTGCCGGCAAAGGAGCTTGAAAACGTGGATTGGATTTTTCTCAATCATCTGGCAAAAATGGATAGTCAGATTCCGGCTCAGCTTCTGAAGATCCTCAAGAAAAACCCGCATATCAAGCTTGCCTGGAATCCTGGAAAAGAACAGCTTATGCAGGGGGTGAAAAAGTGGAAAGAATTATTGAAACGCACTGAACTTCTCTTTTTGAACAAAGAAGAGGCGGCGGAATTTACCAAAACCCCTTTTCGTCTCGCAGGCATCAAGCAGGATGATCCGAAATGTCATATTCATTTACCACAGTCGTTTTTACCACCTTATGCGAATGATGTGAGCGAGATCATGTATGAGTTTTTCAAGCACGGGGCTAATAATGTGATCATCACGGATGGTCGCAATGGTTCTCAGGCCAGTGATGGAAAGCGACTCTATTTTTGCCCTGTTATTACGCATAAGCGGGTGGATACTTTGGGCGCTGGGGATGCTTTTGCCAGTGGTGTGACCGGAGCTGTAATTGAAGGTGAGACCCTTAAAAATGCCCTTAAATACGGCACTCTGAACGCTAAGAACGTGGTCAGTTATTTCGGGGCGCAGGAAGGCCTTATGACCCTTAGCGAATTGCAGAAAGAATTAAAAGCACTTGACATTTGCGTAACATCTACTAAACTAAACTAACCCAAGGGACAATCGAGGGAACAATCGGGGAAACGATCGAAGGGACAATTGTTGATTAGCTAGTTTATCACAGTAGTTCCCACAATAGTTCCCACAATCGTTTATCAATTGTAATATAATTAATAAAAAATAGAATGGCTGATCTTAAAAAATTGATCCGTGTAAAAGAATTAATTGATAATGCTGAATCCGCTTTGAAAGTGGCTAAGCAGATTCTGGCTGATGCAATGGGTCTTCACGAAGGTGAAAAAGTAGAGTCTGATTCTTATATCGAAAAGGCGGCTTCTGTTGGAGTTTCCGATGTTGGCTCTACCGGTAAAATAATTGAGGGTGTCTTTGACGGACAGAATATGGTGGATAAGAAAGGAACGGTTTACCCTGTGCCTGCCAATTATGCCAGTAAATCCAAATTGGTTCCCGGTGATGTTCTGAAACTCACTGTTACTGAAGAAGGTAAATTTCTTTATAAGCAAATTGGCCCTGTGGAACGCAAAACCATTGTTGGCCCTATGGTTTATAACGAGGGGCGTTATCAGATTTTGGCAAATGATCGAGCTTACAATGTACTTCTCGCCTCCGTGACTTATTTTAAAGCTGAGGTGGGAGATGAGGTGACCCTTATTATACCGATGACTGATGAGTCTGATTGGGGCGCTATTGAGGCTGTCCTGCCTAAATTCGGAGACGGAGAAACCCCTATCGTTACTGACGAAGAAGAAGTTCCAAAAAAAGCTACGAAGTCAAAAAAGAAGGTTGATTTGGAGGAAGAGCTAGACATTTAGCATTTCGCATTTCCGATTTTGCATTTTATTTAGTATTTATCATTTGAAGATTTGAATGCTAAATCATCGAATGCAGAATTGAATCTGAAATGCGAATTGTGAAATGCTAAATGTTTTTTGTTGTGTGTAGGGAGGGCATTGCGGTATACTAATGTGGACTAAAAACCTTTGAAAAACAAAAATGATTGTCCTGCAAATTCTAGCCATCATTGCATTCCTTGCACTTATTGCTTTTTTGATTGGATGGCGAATTCGGTCCAATAAAAATCTGGATCGGAGTCTTAATATGATCTTTTTACAAGTATCTGTTCCAATCAAGGATTCTAAGGAGGATCGGGAGCGGGAAAATGAACAGTATTCATCGGGTAAGAGCTTTAAAGAGGTTAATGATGTGATGACCCATCTTTTTGAGGCGCTTCATTCAACTTATGAAAGTGATTTTATCAATAAAATTATCGGTCAGGATTTCTTCTCTTTTGAATATGTAGTGCTTGAGGGGCTGCTTCGGTTTTTTGTGGTGATTCCACGGAGCTTAAAATCAGTGGTTGAAAAGCAAGTGACCGCTTTTTATCCTGATGTGTTTATTGAGCAGGTGGAAGACTACAATATTTTTCGTGAAGGTTATAAAGCCAGCGGGCTGTATGTTCGTTTGGAAAAGCCTAATATGTTCCCGATCCGCACCTATCAGTTTTTAGGGTCAGACCCTTTCAATAATATCGCCAATGCCCTTTCTAAAATTGATTTGGATGAAGGGGTGGCGATTCAGGTGATGCTCCGACCTATGAATGATGGATGGCAGGATAAGGGTCGAAAGCAGGCTGAAGAACTTTTCCAGGGTAAGGGGAAGAAGAAATCCTTACTTCAGAAACTGAATGTTTTTGCGTGGTTGGGCACTTTACTCCGTTTATTGGTTAGTGGGGCGGATCAGGAAAAATTCACTGAAAATCTGGATACCGATAAGATGAGCACCCGTACCACACCCCTTATGGATGAGCAGGTGAAGCTGATGGAAACTAAGAACGTAAAGGTTGGATTTGAGACCGTGATCCGTATTGTGGCGTCAGCTAAGACCCTTTATAAGGCCAAGCAGATTGCTGCTGATGTGAAGGATTCTTTTGCCCAATTCAATGCTCCCAATAATAATGGGTTTACCAAGACCAAATATTTTTCGATGAAGGATTTTCTGAGAGGATTTGTATTAAGGCATATCAAAAAAGACTGGCTTCAGCGACTCATGCATCCTGGCCCAATGATTCTTTGCAGTGAAGAAGTGGCTTCTGTTTTTCATTTTCCGAATATTAAATACAATCGCAGTCCGGTGATTAAGTGGCAGGAATTCAAAATTGCTCCTGCACCGAGTAATTTGCCGTCTGAAGGTCTCTTTTTGGGCCATAATAATTATCGAGGTGATCTCAAAAAAGTTCATATTAAACGGGATGATCGTCGGCGACATTTTTATGCCATTGGGAAGTCCGGTACGGGTAAATCAACCA
>JAJDCE010000074.1 GCA_029260985.1 Patescibacteria group bacterium
CAATCACACCTTTTTCATCATCACTGTGGATCGGCCTGAAATAAACGGAATCATTATTTCTCACCTTATCTTTGCAGAAAAAGAGCTTCTTCACGACTTGGTTTTGACAATAAAAAACCTGGCGATCCGTGATCAAATCACTGATGTCTAAAACGGCCTCTCCGGATTCATCCGTTGTCACTGATTCTTGGAATTTGTAGGGATATTTATTGGTGATTGGAGGAAGAAAAACAACCGGATCACCTCTTTTTGGCTCACCAAGATGATAGCTCAGCTTGTCGATCAGGATAAACTCATTGTTAGCGAGCGTATCAGCCATTGAGGAGCCGATTACTCTAAAGGGGGAAATTAGAAAAGTACGAATCACCACCACGAGCGTGATGATGACGGCAGCATTGTAAAGAATATCCACCAAAAAAAGACCCACCTCCCTTAAAGGGCGTTTTGCTTCAGTCTGCCTGTGAACATTCTTTCTTTTAGTGGGACTCATTATAGAGAGGGGTAAGCGCCTACCAAGATTATCGGGTTTTTAATTTATTTACAAGATTTTTCTTTTTTGCAATAATAGATGTGAAAACTCTTCGAGCCTGAGCATGTAACGAGTGAGGCAAAAAATATTTGTTTCCAAATAATCTAAAAGCCTCAGAGTCGAAGGCAAAAATAAAAATGATCACAAATTCTATTATCTTTAAACGGCACCTTGAGAAAGGGGAGAAAGTCCTTTACGCCGTACACAAGCACTGGATTGAAATGCTAAAGCCTAGTTTGGAAATCTTGTTTTTTGGCTTGGCCTTGCCTTGGGTACTTTATTTTATCGGTTTTAATTCAAAGGGGTTCTTATGGGTTGCATTAGGCTGGACAGCTATTGCATTTATCCGCTTTATTTACGTGGTGATAGACTGGTATTCGGACACATGGCTCATCACCAACATGAGTGTGATCACCATCGAGTGGAATGGGATATTTAGCAATAACGCCGCTCGCCTGGGCTACGAAGATATTGAGGGAGCTTCTTACGAAATTAAAGGATTTTGGGGTACGATTCTGAGATACGGCAATATGACACTCAGGGTCATGTCAGGTTCCCATTCCGATCTGAAGAGCGTCTCCAGCCCAAAAAAAGCTGAACTAGCCCTTGTAAGGTATCAGGATCAATACCTGAATGACCGGAACATGCAGGACACGGACAGCTTAAAAACACTGCTTTCAAGTCTGGTCGCCCATCATAATAAAAGCAAATAATAGAACTTGAGGATTGTCCGCCGCTGGCGGATAGCTCTCAGGTCCTGCGCCTGCAAAAACAAAAACCAAAAACATCTCGACACTGTCGGGATCAAAAAAACAAAAAATGAAAATTCTACTAATTATAGTGGCGGCTTTCGTCGCCCTGGACGTCCTGATTGTCTTTTATGTCATCTGGAGACGGACAAAACAAAAGCTATCCGAAAAGCACCTAAAAGAGATTCGGAACAACTGGAAAAAAATCATACGTCAGAAAGATAAAAAACACGCCATCTTAGACGCGGATAAATTACTGGACCATGCTCTCGGCCTACTGGGTTATAAGGGGAATTTAGGTTCAAAGCTCAAAAAGGCTGGCCCGCTTTTCAAGAAGGTGAACAAAGTGTGGGCCGCCCATAAAATACGAAACAACATCGCCCATCAGATGAACTATCACGTCGACGACAAAACGTACCGAAACTCAATGTTGGCATTTAAAGAAGCATTTAAAGACTTAAAAATATTTTAATTAAGTGCGAGCCTCAAGTCTCAAGGATTTGTTATTCGCACTTGAGACTCGCACTTGAGACTCACACATATGGTATTAGGAATAACTGGAATCAGCGGCGCCGGTAAACACACAGTAGGAGAATTTCTCAAGCAAAAAGGCTGGGTGGTTTTAGATGCGGACAAAATCGCTCATAGTTTGTATCGCCCATACACAGGTGTTTGGAAAGCTATTGTGAAGGAGTTTGGAGAAGATGTCTTAACTCAAAAAGACCTTATCAACCGGGTTAAGCTGGGGAAAATCGTATTCAATGCTTCAAAGCCTAAAGAATCAGCAGCCGCACTAGCCAAGCTCAATCAAATCGTCCATCCATACCTTCGGCGAAAGATCAAAAACGATATACATCGTCATTTTCGTCGAAAATCCAATATTGCCGTTGTTGTTGCTCTATGGAGGGAATCAGGCTTGGAAGCGTGCTGTGAAAAGCTTTTGCTCATAAAATCAAAACCGGAACTGATGGAAAAACGAATTCAGATGAGAGACGGAATTTCTACCGAAACCTACCAGATGCGAGTGAAGAACCAGGAGGAGCCGAAGCAACCCGATTTCATCATTAATAATAAGGGGTCAAAGCAGGCTTTACTCAGAGAGTTGGATGATGTGCTGGAATACTTGACAAAAAAAGACGAAAAGTGAGTTGTCGTCGAAATTTCAGACAGAGGGGGTAGCGGGGGGTTTCGATTTTCGATTTTCGATTATTCATCTTTTAGGGTATCGTTATTCCGTTATTTCGTCACATCGTTAGAAATATGGAATACGAACCCGTAATCGGCATCGAAATTCACGCCCGCATCAGCTCTCAAACCAAGATGTTCTGCCGTTGCAGCAATAACATTTTTAACGAAGCCCCCAACACGCATGTGTGCGGAATCTGCATGGGGCATCCCGGAATGCTGCCCGCCACCAACGAAGAAGCTGTGAAGAAGGGGATTAAGGCCGCTCTGGCTCTGAATTGCGAGATCAAAGAGTTCTCAAAATTCGATCGTAAAAGCTACTTTTATCCGGATTTACCGAAGGGATTCCAAATCTCTCAATTCGATCAGCCGATTTCAGAAAACGGGCATATTACAATCTCATTATCCGACGGCTCAACCAAAGAAATTGGCGTCACTCGGTTGCATCTGGAAGACGACGCTGGAAAGTTAACGCATACCAGCGGAGGAACCTTAGTTGATTTTAACCGCTCAGGCACGCCGTTGATGGAAATTGTGAGTGAACCCGACATGAGAAATGTAGAAGAAGCCAGTCAATACGCCCGACAGATTCAGAAGATCGTCCGTTACGTTGATTCATCTGACGCCGACAT
>JAJDCE010000075.1 GCA_029260985.1 Patescibacteria group bacterium
TGATTCGGCATTATTTGCCATTCATCCAATTTCACATCATCAAAATATTCCGAAATCGCCTGCCAACATTTTGCAGCAATGCAACCCATTCCATTCAACGACATAATTCCATTTTTTATTTCACCAAAAAATTCTTCACGATTGTTCGTACAAATCGTAATAAAATAATATCCATCTGATGAATAATCATATCCGGATAATCGGATTTGTTTTCGCTCAGGCCCACAATAACTCATACAAAATAATCATTAAAATACAAAAAAAATATTAATTTAACTCAAAAAACAACCGCACTATATCAAACCAATTTCGAAATTACAAAATAATTATTGCTCTAGCAAAAATTGATCGCTCTCCAAAACAATATCAAATGGCTCAATTACAACCTCCCTCTTGTCAGACGCCTGCACTTCACCCGCTATAATAGCCTTTAAATTATTCTTTTTAGCAATATCAACTACCCGAACCGCCTCATCCTCATCTGATACAAAAATGGCCAAACCTAAACCATAATTAAAAATTTTAATCATTTCTTTTTGAGAAGTATTTGAAGCTTTTTCGACAAATTTAAACACCTCTGGGACAGGTAAGACGTCATAAATTAAATAGCGATATGATTTTTTGGAACGCATCAATTTTTGCCAGCCATGCCCCGAAATAGGCTCAACATTAATAGGCTGTATTCCTGCAGATAAGACATCCTGGATCAAAGGTGTATACAATATAGTAGGTTCATTAATAGCCTCCCAATATTCACGCCCATCAGGTAATTTTGTATGATACCCATCAGGCAAACGATCTGCCATTTCCCGCAAACTCGTAAAACCATTGTCATGTGGACCCGAACTTTCGACAAAAACAATCTTATTACCGGGTTTCAGATTTTGACTATCAATTGGCTTCTTATCGGGCGGCATTAAACCAAAAAGCGCGCCTGCTATATCCAGTTTATCGGGATAAATTTTATTCTTGAGTTGAGGAGTTTCACCGGAAAAATATACACAACCAACCGTTTTACACCCATGAACAAATCCATCCAGAAAGCCCTTCATAAAAACAGGACTAAAAACAAGCTCAGGATCGCTTGATGGTAAATAAAGAGAGATTAAGATTGTCTGCATACCCGTTGAAGCGGCATCATTTGTCATCACAGCGACCGTTTTAATGCCAATGTTGTACCAAAATTTTTGAAGTTGCTCTTCAGTTAAATCATCAGGCCGTGCATCATCCGATGTGCCTAAACCTTCAGGCAATAAAGTTACAAATAGATTTTCAGCGCCTGCTTTTAAAAATGGTTTAAGATCTAGAGAAAAAACATTCGCACTAGCTCCAAAGCCGGATTCAGGAATAAAGCCATATTTTTCAGCAAATTTAACCGTGCTTTTGCTGGCCTTAATAAATGCATTTTTTGCGCTATCTAAAGCATTATAATCAACATGATCCAAATTCTGTGCCATAAAATTAGAGAATTAGAAAATTAGAACAATAGAGAAATAGAACATTAAATAATTTTACCCGCTTCAATATTCAGGATTCGTCCGGGCAGTAAACTATGCACCAAGGGGTCATGTGTGGTCAAGAGAACCGTTGCCCCCTCCATGTGGAGCCGCCTGAATAAATCCACAATACTTCGCACATTCGCTTCGTCCAGATTCCCCGTCGGCTCATCTGCTATCAGAAGAGTTGGATTATGAACCAGCGCTCGTGCAATTGCAATTCGCTGTCGCTCTCCGCCTGAAAGCTGATTGGGAAACTGATCCTGCATCCCCAAAAGCCCCACCTTATCAAGTACTTCAGGAACCCGCTGATGGATCAATTCCACAGGCTCTTCACAAACCTCCATCGCAAATGCCACATTTTCAAAAACGGTTTTTTTTGGGAGTAATTTGTAATCCTGATAAACCACACCAATTTTACGCCGATAAAGCTGAAGTGTATTAGCGTGCATATCGTTAATCACCACTTCATCCACCTCAACAGATCCTGAATCGGGCTTTTCGGCACCAATTAAAAGAGCAACCACAGTTGATTTACCCGCTCCGGAAGCTCCATTTAAAACCACTAGTTCATTCGGATGTATCTGAAAATCCACCTCGTTAAGGACGATGTGCCGACCGTATTTTTTTGAAACATTGTGAAATGCGATCATATCTTTTTATTATGACTCTATTGTAAATAATTCCCCCTAATTAAAAAAGGGTTAAATGCTAGCATACCAAAAAGAAAGGGTTCTCAAAGAATACAGAACCCGATATTGGATTGGTGGTGCGCCTGGCAGGAATCGAACCTGCGACCTCCCGGACCGCAACCGGACGCTCTATCCACTGAGCTACAGGCGCATTTCATATTTGAAAGCGCGGTTATATTAGTATAAAACTAGAATGATGTGCAAGATCTCATTAAAATAGTTATAATTATTCTGCAATCATCAAAAAATGCAACAGCCACTCAAAAAAGTTAACAACAAAGATCACCCTGTTTATTATCAATTCATTGATAAAAAAAGCGACAAAACTGTTGTTTTTCTGCATGGTCTTTTTTCAAGTAGTGCTATTTTTCGCCACTTCCTAAAATTCATCAAAATGAATGTGGTTTTGGTAGAACTGAGGGGGGTAGTTTATTCAAAATGTAAAAGACCTTATTTAAAAAATTATGTCGAAGATATCAAACTCATCTTAGATAAGGAAAAAATAAACAAAGGGGTGATTTTAATCGGCTATTCGCTAGGCTGTACTATTGCTAATGCCTTTGCCGAAAAACACTGTAAACTAGTTGAAAAAGCTATCCTTCTGGCTCCAATCAACCGAAAACTAAAAGACATTGGAAGAAGAAAAATAGTTAAAAATATCCATTCTGCATTTGGGAAAAACTTCTTCCGAAAGTGGAAAGAATATATACAAAGAGAAAATGGCTGGTCCCTATGGAAAATTTTTGGGCTCTTTAACTTTAAACTCTTAAAAGAAGTATGCGAAGAAACGGTTTTCACCAACAAATGCAAAATCGTAATCATTAATGGAGGAAGGGCAGGGCTCTTCTTCAATAATAAAGATGGTCAACTAAGACTCCCCAATATTTTTTACAAAGAAGTTAAGCAATTAGATCACTACTTATTTTTGAGCAAAAGCAGAATCAGAATCATTCAAAAGCACTTACTACCTCATCTGGCCACCGCTTAACCACCAACTGATTTACGCAAAAGCTCAGCTGCCTCTTTGGGATCATCTGCTTTTAGAATATAAGAGCCAGCCACAAACACATTTGCCCCTGCCTCTCGGGCCAACGGAGCAGTTTTATCCGTGATTCCCCCATCGATCGCAATATCTAAATCAGGATATTTATCTCTGATTTCCCGAATTTTAGGGAGCACCTCAGGCATAAACGCCTGACCCCCAAAACCAGGCTCAACCGACATAATCAAAACTGAATCCACAAGAGGTAAAACCTTCTCGATTTTTGAAACAGATGTCTTTGGATTAATCGAAACCCCTGCTAAGCACCCTAAACTTCGTATCTTCTCAATATCTTCTTTAAGGTTCTTGCTCGCCTCTGCATGAATCGTGATTGCATGAGCACCAGCCTTGGCAAATGCTTCAACATATTCATGAGGATGATTGATCATCAAATGGCAATCGAGTGGAACAGTTGTTTTCATTTTATCCACCACCATCGCCCCAATAGAAAGATTAGGAACAAAATTCCCATCCATCACATCCACATGAAAAAGATCCGAAAAAGACTCAAGCTGCTGAAGGTGATGATTTAAATCACCATAATCCACACCAAGTACTGATGGTGCAATTTTGACTTTCGGCTTAACCGTTCGGAATGATATCGCTGTTTTTGACAAAATTATTTATAAGTTATGAATTTCTAGCACTTGAGACTTGAGACTATTTTAGCTATGTTTCTCCACCTCCATCATTTGTTTAACCCGACGTGCGTGCCGTTCCTCATTTGAAAAGTCGGTTTCTAAAAACGTTTTTACAATTTCTACTGGATCATCTTGAGTTTGAGTTCGACCAGCAGTAGCAACAATATTCGCATTATTATGCTCACGGGCGGAAGCAGCTGCATCCTTGCTATAACAAAGAGCTGCTCGAACACCATTCACCTTATTAGCCACAATCGAAACACCGATTCCAGAACCGCAAACTAAAACACCCTGAGCATCAGACGTAACCGCCACTTGCTGAGCCACTTTTTCAGCATACTCAGGATAATCAACTGACTCATCACTATTCGTTCCCAAATCCACAAACTCATAATGATCCGCCAGTTCTTTTTTAATCCTCTCCTTCATCTCATACCCCGCATGATCTGCTCCGATAACAACTTTTTTCATGGTTCTTTAGGTTAATTTGGTCACTTGAGACTCGCACTCGCCATAGGCTATGAACGGAGTTGAATAGCACTTGAGACTATTCGCTAGAACTGCTCAATAAACCGCAAATCGTTCTCAAAAAACAACCTCATATGATTAATCCGGTATTTGATCATCACCATTCGCTCCAACCCCATCCCAAAAGCAAAACCAGTGTATTTTTCAGGGTCATAGCCCGCATTTTTGAGCACGTGTGGATGAACCATGCCGGCCCCTGCAATCTCAAGCCATCCGCATTGTTTACAAAGTCGACACGGAACTCCATCAGGAAGCTTTCCATTTCCCTGGCAGATAGGACAAGTACAATCAACTTCCATTCCAGGTTCCACAAAAGGGAAATAACTAACTCTAAATCGAGTTTTAATAGTTGAATCTTCAAAAATTTGCTGTAACGCATGAGTCATCACTGCTTTCAGATTCGCCATCGACACATCGGTATCAACCATCAAACCTTCAAGCTGATGAAACATAGGCGAGTGAGTGGCATCACTGTCCTTCCGGAACGTCTTTCCAGGGGCAATCACCCGAATCGGAGGATCATTTTTTTGCATATAGTGAACCTGAACCGGTGAAGTATGCGTCCGAAGTACGTATTTTTCAAGATTCTTAATCCAAAAGGTATCTTGCATATCTCTCGCCGGATGCGTTTCAGGGATATTGAGATGATCAAAATTATATTCTTCCGTCTCAACCTCCGGCCCTTCTGCCAATTCAAACCCCATCTTCGCAAATATCTGCTCAAGATCATCGATAAATCGGGAAATTAAATGCCGATGCCCAATTTGAGGTTTTTTGCCAGGGACAGTTACATCAATCCACTCTTCTTCAGCAATCGCTGATAGTTTTTCATGTTCAATCTCGTCATATCGCTTCATGACAGCCTCTTCAAGCTCCTTTTTAGCCATATTGGCCGACTTTCCAACGGTTTGCTTCTCTTCAACTGATAAATCCTTGAGAGACTTCATAATATCCCCAAAAAGCCCTTTCTTGCCAAAGTATTTCACCTCAACATCTTTAATCGCCTGCTCAGACTTTGCAGTCTTGAGATCAGCAAGCATTCCTGATTTGAGTTTTTCAATTTTTGACTGCATAAAATATCTTAAAGTTCGACATCCATTCTACTGGATAGTCGAGGAAAATGAAAATTAAAAACGATAACTCTTAATTATTAATTCTTAACTTTTAATTATTTGACCCGCTCAATCTTCGCCCCCAAACTATTCAATTTCTCATCCAAACGCTCATACCCACGATCGATGTAATAGATGTTGCTGATTTCAGTCTGCCCTTCAGCAGCCAAGGCAGCAAGTAGCACTCCTGCACCAGCCCGAATATCACAACTATTCACAAAGGCCCCCTTCAAATCAACTGGCCCCTCAATCTCCGCCTGATAAGGATTAAGGATTTTTGGCTTGAGTTTCATTTTCTCCAACTCATACAAATACTGAAGCCGTCCATCAAATAACGTTTCAAAGATAAAACTGGTTCCTTTTGCCTGAGTTAATAGAGCTGTAAATGGAGCCTGCAAATCAGTTGGAAAGCTTGGGAAAATTGCTGTCTGCAATCGAATTGCCTTAAGGTGTTTCGATGGAAATACACGCACCCTGTCCTCTTCTAATTCAAACTTCACACCAACCTCACGCAATTTCTGCCAAAATATATCCAAATGATGAGGAACAACATCCAAAATCTCTACTTCCCCCTGAGTAATAGCAGCTGCCAAAACCAAAGTACCTGCCTCAAGGTAATCAGAAGTGATCTTATGCTCACATCCTTTTAGCTTTTTTACTCCTTCAATTCGTAATGTATGAGTGCCAACCCCAGTGATCTTAGCCCCCATTTTGTTCAAAAATTCACATAAATCCTGCACATGCGGCTCTGAAGCCGCCAAGCGGATAGTCGTTTTCCCCTTAGCCAACACAGCCGCCATAATAGCATTTTCAGTCCCGGTAACACTGGCTTCTGTCATCGTAAATTTTGCCCCAACCAATCCCTTGGTCTGCAAATGGAGTAACTCGTTGTCCTCCAAAACTTCAGCACCATATGCTTCTAAGGCAGACAAATGAGCATCTACAGGACGCTTACCAAGTACACATCCCCCCGGGAAAGCCAGTCTAACATCACCATTTCGGACCAAAAGCGGAGCTAAAAACAAGATCGAAGCGCGCATTTTACTCACAAGTTCGTGTGGAATCTCTACATTCGCCACAGCCTTTGCATGAATTTTCAGAGTATTGTCAGCAAATTCCGTTACAACCCCCAGAAAATGCAAAATATGCTGAATCGTATAAATATCAGCAATATCAGGCACATTGGTTAACGTAATCGGCTGATCGGTGAGTAAGGCAGCAGCAATAATGGGCAAAGCCGCATTTTTTGACCCCCCAACCCGCACCTGCCCCTCTAACTTCTGCCCCCCAGTGATTAAAAATTTATGTGAATGCAAATAAATAATTAATTACGAATTACGAATTACGAGTTAGCAGCAATTAATTAACCTTGAGACTCGCACTCGCACTTGAGACTTAAAGAGATTTATGTTATAATAATAAGAAGTAATTGACTATAAACACTCTAAAAGCCACAACTCTCTCGTATGACGCTATTCTATGTCACATTATTGATTCTTACAACGTTAATTTGGGGTTACGTCTTCTATAAAAAAGACTACCATCCTCAGCCATTAAAAGTGATATTCCAAAGTTTTGGTGTTGGGCTCTTTGCGATGGTGCCTGTATTCGCTTATCGATACATTTACCAGAACTTCCTACCGATGCTTTCTGAGTTCAGGATTTTCGAACCGCTATTGAAATCTTCAATTTTCAGTGGGTTTTTCGTGTTTTTAATCAACCTTGGACTACTATCTCTAATTCTACTAGCTTTGAGTGGAATAGTTTCGCTGATTTTGAACTTTTTCAATCATGCTACGCTGACCAATTTTAAAAACGCGATAAAAGATGAGCCTCTGGGATTTACCACAGTGAGTTTGTTTTTGGGTTTCGCTATATTTATTCAAAACTTGGCCCAAAATACTTTCAATACATCTGTAATTGGAACTGTTCTGGGAACCATTCTATTTCTAGCGGTTGTCGAGGAGTATATTAAGCATCTCATGGTGCGTATCACAGACGACAAAAAGCTCAAAGACATCGATGACGCCATCACATTAAGCATTGTGGTTGGACTCGCCTTTGCTTTTGTAGAAACGATTATTTACAGTGTGATCGCTGGTGACATGGGCCTCATTATTTATCGAGCCATGATCAGCATTCCGATTCACCTGGTCGCCTCCGGCATATTTGGGTATTACTACGGATTAGCCCATTTCGCTAAACCCATTGCGGAACTTGAAGGAGGAGACAAAAAGATTAAAAGGAAATGGTTATCAAAAACCTTAACGCTAAAGAAATCAACGGTTTACCACGAGGAAAAAATGATCGAAGGAATGTTCTTCGCCACTCTCTTTCACGCCGGTATGAACTTACTATTCGAATTCAATCTCGGCTTCCTGTCCGTTCCGCTTATTATAGCGGGAATAGTAGTGCTATTTAAGCTCTATAAACTAGGAAAAGCCGAAAGCTTGCTCATTGCACGCCTAAGGCGAAAAATACGAAAGCTAAAACCGCTTACCAAACGAAAAGCTAAAGCTTACGCAGCAGCGCGGTAATCCGCTTCTTCATCTTCTACAGTAAGTCGAAGTCCATCACCGTCTCTTTCAATGATCCACCGCAACTTTTCTCGAAGATGGGCAATCGGCACCCGTCCAGCCTGAATCATTTCATGAGCTTTAGAAGAAAGGTTTCCCTCTTCCCATTCTTTTTGAAGTAAGTCCCCAAATTCTTCAAAACTGATTTTACGAGGCCAATTAGGAGTCATAGATGACATTTAGATTTCTAACAATTATAACATCTTTTCCCCCCGAAATCAAGAATGAATCCAGCTTCAATCATAAAAAAATTGAAAAAAATGTTTTCATAATCTAAATTGACTGCTAAAATATACCTATTCAAATTATAACCACCATTAAAGAACATGAAGAACCAAAAACAAATCCTTACTGTAATTATTATTATCGTTCTAGCAGCTCTCGTCTGGGTGTTTTACCTAAAAGACGCAAGCGGTCCAGGGCCCGACAGTACACTTCCAGTGGCTGAGGAAGATGATGGAAAATTCATCCCTGAGCTCAACAATACGCTTGAAACCTCAGTACGCGTCATCAATCCCAACAGCCCAGCTGGCGACAACGGAGAGCAGTAACATCGTTATCAACAATTTCTAAAAATATTGTCATTGGCAAACTTGCTATTGACAATATTTTTAAATTCTAGTAAATTAACCTCCACCCTAAAGCCCGTTAATGCCCTAACGACACGAAACGTTAAGTAAAAAATGGGCTTTTAATTTACCTCACGCCTTATATTCATAACGGCTCTCCCAGCCAATTATGAAACGATTCCTATGCGGGATTCTCATCACCGTAGCCATCCTTCAACCAATAAGCCTCATTGCCGAGGAGCCTATTTTGGATGAACCAGTAAAGCTCATCATTAACGAAGTAATGACTGGGTCAGAAATCAATCCCGAAAAAGATGTGTGGATTGAACTTTTCAATCCAAACGAAACAACAGTTGACCTAAAAGACTGGCAAATAAAAGGGGTAACAAAGGGCGGCCGCTGGATAAATATTTTTGACGATTCCGACCTATCAGTTGAAGCCAAAGGATACTATTTAATTTCATACTATACGAATAGTAGTTACTCAGCCCTATCCATTAAACCGGATATCAAGAAATCTTCTCTGGCATTCCCCAATAATCCCATCGAGATTGAGCTCAAAAACCCAACAGGCGAAACTGTCGACTCAGCAATAGTCCCAACAATCGATTCCGATGAATTCAGATCTTATGAACGAATCAAATCCGATAGTGATGGGACATTACCTGAGAGCTGGCAAACATCTAACGCTCAAAGTAATTTAAAAGAAGGGTTAGAAAAAACATTCGCCACACCTGGAGCAGAGAATAGCCAGCAAACCGAAATTCCGGAGGAAATCATAGAAGGCGGAGGCAAAAAAGAGGAAGATGAAGAAAAAATCGAAGAGATTGTATTAGTCTGGTACCCAACTTATGAGCTCATCAGCGAAGTAATGGTAAACCCCGAAGGGAAGGACACTGAAAGTGAATGGATTGAACTCTTCAACCCTACTTCAGATGCCATTGATTTGGGTGGATGGTACCTGGATGACGCTGAAGAAAACAGCAGTCCCTTCAGAATCAGAAATAATACCTGGATCGGTGCTGGCTCTTACAAAGTATTCACGGAGCCTGAACTAAAACTCTCTTTTAAGAATTCTGAAGATGAAGTGAGGCTGCTGGACCCAAATAAAACTCCAAAAGAAGTTATTAAGTACAAAGAGGCTAAAGAAGGCTGGTCATACGCCAAAAGCAGTGAAAACGAATTCGTTTGGACCCCCATCACCACTTTTAATGCCCAAAATAACTTCCCAGCCCCACCCAAATCCTATCTGCCTGACTCAATCATATTTTATAAGATAATGCCAAACCCCGATGGAAACGACAAAGGCAGTGAAACAATCACAATAAAGAGTAATTTAGGCGACCTAGTCGACCTGAAGGGCTGGAAAATAAAAAACAGTAAAGAAAAGGAGTATGAACTGCTCAGTCAAACCATCAGCTCTCAGGAAAAAGTCATTCTAGACCCATCAGCATTCGGCCTCACACTCACCAACAAAGCGGATCAGCTGAGCCTGATTGACCCTGTTGGAAATTTAATTGATCGTATCAATTGGAATGATGTTAATGCCGATCAAATAGTCTATCGACCCGATTTTTTCCGTAACGGCATAAACGCCAGAGTCACATCAGTAATAGATGGTGACACCCTAAAAGCAATCATCAATGATGAAGAATTCACAATCCGCTTAATTGGAGTTGATGCTCCGGAAAGCGTTCATCCCAGGAAGCCAATCGAGCCATTTGGAATCGAATCAAAAACGTTTCTTGAGCAAAGAGCTTTAAATCGGGAAGTGGTCATAGAATTCGATCAAAACAAATTCGATAAATATAATCGGTTACTAGCTTATGTGTATTCAGATAACCACCTGCTTAATTCAGAACTCATTAAAAATGGATTAGCTAAAACATACCCATATTTTCCATTCCAAAAGCTTGATGAGTTCTTAACGATAGAGCAAGAGGCAAAGGTTCAAAAAACAGGAATGTGGGAAACATCCGCCACCACTGCAAGTGAAGATCTCAATCCCCACATTGATCTCGTAAGTGAGGATCCCAATCCTCACATTGATGTAGAAAATATTGAATTACTAGAAGATATTGTAATTCAAGAAATTATAGAAGTATCTGAACCAACTTCGGAGACAAAGTGCAAAACAAATGGGCTAAAAATAGATTCATTTCTGCCAAACTCCGAAAAAGGTAAAACCCACGAATATATCCGAATTATCAATAATTCTGATGAAAAAGTCTGCCTTCATGGGTGGCAACTAGATGATGGCTTAGGCATTGGCTCAAAACCCTTTTCAATAAAAGGAGGTGCCATCATGCCTGGCGGCATCAGGACTTTTAGAAAGTCTGAAACTAAACTGAGTTTAAACAACAAAAATGATTGCGTAAACTTGATCAATCCCATTGGAGAAACCGTTGACCGGATTTGCTATACCAAAACTCATAAGAACGAAATCTTCACCCACAATGGCGGTAACTGGAAACCCAAACCCAAGAAGGCAAAGGTAAAAAAGATAACAACACCAAAAGCAAAATCACAAGAAAGCACTGCATTCCAATGGGATTTAAAAAATGAATCAATTGAAGGTGAAATCGTATTCGTATACGAAGAAAACGAACTATTTTACGTCAAAAAAGATGAAAAGATCATACCTGTTTCTTACGCCAACAGCCAAGTAAACCTATCTGCCGCCAAAGAACTTTTGGATTTGAACAGCAACGTTAAATTAGACCTGAGAACAAACGGAATAAGCAACGAATTGATCGCTATCAGCCAGGAAAAACAACCTGAGGCCGCAAACAGTGAAGCCCAAAAGCAATCAGAGAAGCAATCATGGCCAATCTGGTTCATTTTACTTGCTGGCTACCCAGCAATGTGGATCTACCTCAAAAGAAAAACCCAAATGTCATCCTGAACTTGATTCAGGATCCCTGCAAGTACGTATAACATAGGATTCTGAATCAAGTTCAGAATGACGGAAGGGTGTTCAAGTCTTGTAATGCAAAGCCCAAAACGTTAAAGTATTAACGACCCAAATAAACAAAAACAAATGACTTTCGTCCTACTCATTATCGGCTTCATCTTCCTGATTAAAGGAGCGGATTATTTAGTCGAAGGTTCCAGTTCAATTGCAAAGCGAATTGGTGTTTCCGATCTTGTTATTGGTCTTACGATCGTTTCTTTGGGAACGTCGGCGCCTGAACTTCTTGTAAACATCATCGCCTCCATAAAAGGTAATGCGGATATCGGAATGGGTAACATTGTAGGAAGTAATATCTCCAATATCTTCCTGATTTTGGGTATTTCAGCCCTCATCTATCCCTTAAAAATAAAGAAAAACACCACCTGGAAGGAAATCCCCATGAATCTGCTCGCCGCCTTGATGCTTTTAGTAATGGCAAACGATATATTCCTGGATGGCACCAGCTCATCAATGCTTAGCAGAACAGAAGGAATCATCTTGATGATTTTCTTCATCAAATTTATGCATTACACAATTGGCTTAGCTAAAGCGGGTAAAGAAAAACATAACGGCCAGCATAAACACCCTGTCCCAAAGGCCTTATTAATGACAGTTGTCGGAATCGTGGGATTGGCTTATGGCGGACAATGGGTTGTAGATGGAGCAATCGCAATCGCGACGAATTTTGGACTGAGTGAAACCCTGATCGGACTAACAATAGTAGCGATAGGCACATCGCTTCCGGAGCTAGCAACCTCTGCCGTTGCAGCCTACAAGCACAAAACTGACATCGCAATTGGTAATATTGTAGGTTCAAACCTATTTAACATCTATTGGGTGCTTGGTTTAAGTGCGGTAATAAAACCCATGCCATTCAATCCAATTATTAATACAGATATACTCGTATTCCTAGCGGCAACCGTTATGCTCTTTGGCTCCAGCTTTACGGGGAAAAAGTATCAAATCGACCGCCTGGAGGGTGGATTCTTTGTCGTGGCTTACATCGCCTACATTGTATTCTTGATTATCAGAGGATAAACTTCGAAAATTACAAATCACAATATACAATTTACAAGAAAATTCCAATATTCAATTTCCAAATTACCTGTCCGCACTGACACAGACGGACAATTTGTATTTTGAGATTGTAATTTGTATATTTTTTGTCCATTGTGATTTGTAATTTGTATATTTTTTGTAGTATCTTTACCTGGCAATAAGCAATTAAGCCTCAGAGCATGAAAGCCTTATTTAAATTTATCATCACCTCCTTGCTGACCCTAAAGGCAAAGCACTATTTAAAAAAGAACCGAGTTCAAGTGATCGCAGTAACGGGAAGCATTGGCAAAACAACCACCAAGGAAGCCATCTTTCACATTCTGAAAGATAAGTTTAAAGTAAGCAAATCACCTCAGGGATTTAACACCGAATTAGGCATTAGCTTGGCTATTTTACACGAAGAAAAATCGGGTTTCAGCTCAATAGCGAAGTGGCTAAAGATTCTAATAAGAGCTTTATTTAACCCTAAGCCGAAGGTTCAAAAAATAATCCTGGAAATGGGAGCCGATAAACCAGGAGATATCAAAAAACTGGTCAAAATCGCCAAGCCAACCATTGGAATCGTCACCAATGTAAATCCGGTGCATATGCAATCGGGCCAATTCAAAGATTTGGATGAGATTCGAAAAGAAAAAAACAATTTAGTTCGTAAAATGATGAAAGAAGATGTCGCCATCTTAAATTATGATGATCCACTGGTACGAAGTATGGAAACCGGTGGTCAGAAGTTGAGCTTTGGAACCACAAAAGACTTAGATCTATATGCCACCAATATTGAAGCCCATAACAAATATATTAAATTTAAAGTTCACTTTAAACATCAGGCAAAACTGTTCCAAGTACCTATTTTGGGTGCTTTTCAGGTCTATACACTACTTCCGGCCATTGCAACAGGACTGAAGCTGGGAATTGACTTAGAAGAATGTGCAGAAACCCTTAAGGATTTTAAAATGCCCGTTAGTCGCATGAACCCCATTGATGGCATCAATGATTCCACTATTATCGATAGCTCCTACAACGCCTCACCCACCAGCATGAACCGCGCCCTGGAGCTATTGAATGATCTGACAGCAAAACGAAAAATCGCAGCGCTTGGAACCATGAATGAACTCGGTGAAGTCAAAAATGAAGCTCATCTAAACCTCGGAAAGTCTGTCAGCAAGGTTGCAGATATATTGATTGCCGTTGGCCCCGAAGCCGCTACCCTGAAAGAAGGGGCTCTGGAAGCAGGAATGGATGACAAAAACATCTACACCTTCTTTGATGCAGAAGACGCAGGACACTTTTTACAAAAAACTATTCAGGCTGGCGACCTGATACTAACAAAAGGTTCTCAGAACAAAGTCCGCATGGAACGAATGGTCAAACTCATCATGAAACACCCCGAAAACGCCTCAAAACTCCTCTGTCGCCAAGAAAAAGCCTGGGAAACTATTTAATCCTTAAATAGTTTCCATTTCGCATTTCGCATTTCTGATTTCACATTCTATTTGACAATGATCATTTGCACATTTAAATGCTAAATTATCGAATACAAAATTGAATCTGAAATGCGAATTGCAAATTGCCAAATAAAAAAACCTGAACTAATTAAAGCAAAGGTTTTTTTAAGCCTCCCACCAAGAACGAAACCATAAACGCAATCCTGCTTATCCGCCATTACCCGATCCATTCTCCGTAGTAAACTACAAAGGACGAAAGGCAACAGTGGACAGCCAGAATCACAAACGCTACTCCGCCGACTAAACACCGAAGTGAAAAGAAAACAAAGTAACAAGGCGGCACGCAATCAGTGAGAGAAAACTGCTCAAGAGACTCGAACCGAAACTGAACGCCCAAACATAAATAAATATGAAAGAGCAGTTTTGATTTTTGTTTTCCTAAGCAGATCACTCGCACTGAGGCCAATTCAGTGAGATCAAACTGCCTAAGAGCATAAAGTCGAAACTGGAAACTCCACTGAAGCTAAACCGAAGCTAAGCGACAAAGGAGAAAGGTTTTGATTTTTGTTTTCCTAAGCAGATTATTCTCACCGAAAAGTTACAATCAGCGAGATCAGTCTGCTCAAGAGACTCGAACCAGAACTGAACCTAACAGAGCCGAAGCTCCGAAAGGCATAGGGTTTTGATTTTTGTTTTCCTAAGCAGACTATTCCCGCTGAAGGGTTGATAGCGAGATCAGTCTGCTCAAGAGACGTGAACTAAAACTGGAGACTCCACCGAAATTAAACCAAAGTAAAACAACGAAGGAGGAAAATTTTAATTTTTGTTTTCCCAAGCAGACTATTCCCGCTATCCGATAGTGAGATCAAACTGCCTAAGAGCATAAAGCCGAAACTGGAAACTCCACTGAAGCTAAACCGAAGCTAAGCGACAAAGGAGAAAGGTTTTGATTTTTGTTTTCCTAAGCAGATTATTCTCACTATCTGGTCGATTTGTAAAAGAACTTTTTCTGAAGTGTTCATTACATTATAACAAACTATTAATACTTTAGCAAGGGTTTTTTATCATTTTCTATTCAGAGTCAGCAAAAAAATGAAAACAATAACAATGGCTTAACTAAGGGGAATAAATAAATTTAAATAATCAAAAAAGAACTTTGACAAGTTTATTATTTCTTATAGAATGAAACTAATGAAACCTAAAGAATATTTATTTTAATTTCTTTTGAAAATCTCAAGTTAATAAGATTTTGTGGATTAAATAGTTACTGTCTACTCTGAAAGACACGCTGAAACAACCCTTTGACTGAATAATTAATTACCGACCCCGTCATTGCCGCACCAATAGTTTAAAAGTCAAACTATCCTTACGAAACAAGTTATTAACTTGAGGTTAACTTTATAACCTTAATTTTTTATTAACCATGAGTATATTATACCTTATTATCGGTCTAGTAGCCGGTGGAGGTGGTATCTATTCCTACTTTCATATGGAAGGAGGAAAGCGCTTAAAAAAGATACAAGCATCGAATGAAAAAGAGATCGCCAAAATCGAAAAGCATCTCAAAGATCTTGAGCACAAAGCCGCCACCTCAGAAACCAAGCTGAAAGAAAAAATTCTTGATGCTAAAAACCAAGCCCTCGACATCATCAACGACGCCAAAAAAGAAGAAGTTGACCGTCGTAAACAATTAGAAAAGATTGAACAGCGTCTCATTTCAAAAGAAGATCTGATCGAGAAAAAGATCTCTGAATCTGAAAAAGCCAAAGACGAACTAGTAAAACGAATGGAGAAGATAAAAATCGATGAAGAAAAGTTAGAAGCCCTTTATCTTAAGCAAGATGAAGCCTTAAAGAAGATCACTAAACTCTCGAAAGAAGAAGCTCAGCAAATGCTTTTAAATAACATTGAACGTGATTATAAAGATGAAATGACAAAGCATTACAATAAAATGGAAGCTGATGTAAAAGGTGATGCCGATAAAAAAGCCCGCAACATCATCACTCAAGCCATTCAGAAAATAGCCTCGAACGTTACCTCCGAATCCACCCAAACCCTGGTTCAGCTACCAAGCGATGATATCAAGGGGCGAGTGATCGGTCGTGAAGGAAGGAATATCAACGCCTTTGAACACCTGACAGGTGTAGATGTGATTGTTGATGACACCCCCGGAGCCATTGTGATTTCCGGCTTTGATTTAGTCAGACGCTACGTCGCAAAACGCTCTCTTGAAAAATTAATTGAAGATGGACGTATCCACCCAGCCCGAATTGAATCAGTGGTGGAAGAAACTAAAGAAGATGTGAGTAAAATGATGGTCGAATTCGGAGAAAAAGCCGTACAGGAAATGGGAATTGTAGGGCTTCACCCGGATCTCATCAAAATCATCGGACGCCTGCGCTTCCGAACCAGCTATGGCCAAAACGTACTAAAACACAGTATGGAAGTGGGTTACATTTGTGGAGCGATGGGAGCGGAACTTGGCCTGGACGCCCAAGTATGTAAAACCGCTGGCTTCCTCCACGATATCGGAAAAGCCGTTGATCATGAAATTGAAGGCTCACATGCTTTGATCGGACGAGACATCCTAAAAAAATATGGACTTTCCAAAGATGTGATTCACGCCGTTGAATCTCACCACGAAGATGTTCCGATGGAAACACCGGAAGCCATGCTAGTACAGGCAGCCGATGCCATCTCTGCCTCAAGACCTGGAGCGAGACGAGAAACTCTGAACACCTACTTAAAACGACTTCAGGAACTCGAAGAATTGGCCAACGACTTTGGAGGTGTAGATAAAGCCTACGCCATTCAAGCCGGTCGCGAAGTTCGTGTGATGGTAAAGCCAGATCAAATCGATGATCTAGAGGCTAAAAAACTATCTCACGATATCGCCCGAAAGATCGAAGAAGAACTTGCCTATCCAGGCACCATTAAAGTGAGTGTCCTTAGGGAAACAAGAGCCATTGAAGTGGCTAGATAAACAGATACAACAAAAAACCTTCTCCCGACATGTCGGGAGAAGGTTTTTCAAATATCGAATCAATTTTTAATTCTAAATTATTAATTGATTTAGAATTGCTTCTCTACTTCTTGAAGCGCCTCAATGATAGCAGGAACATCTTCCTGATCCATCATGACAGTGCTTTTGCGTCCACGGCTTTTTTCGCTGATTTTAACGAATTTACCGTTTTTACTCTCTTTCAAATCCACATAAAAAGTTCTGAACTTAGCGTGAATTGTCTTGGAAAACAGCTCTTCTGCAAAGCCACCACCTCCGCCACCACTATTTGATTGTGGAGCTCTTGGAGCACTGGCTGCAGGAGGCTCAGATGAAGTCAAGTCATCATCAAACTGATAACCAGCATCTTCTGTACTCTCTTCTGGAGCCTCCGTAGCCTCAGCAGAGGATGGCTCAGTAGTACTTTCTTCGGTCTTCCCTTCTTCGGTCAAACCTTCGTCTTTAGTTTCTTCTTCCATTATAAATGGGGTTAAAATACATTGCCCTGATTATACTAATTTGACTTAAAATAACAATATCAACTAAAGTGCGAATACAAACTAACCAAGACTCGCCAGTCCGTACCGGGCCGGGCGGGCACTCGCACTTGAGACTCGCACTTGAGACTTATGATATATATAGATTCCTCCCGCTACAACAACACCAAGCATCGAACCGGAGTGGAAAACTACTCCTTTTTTCTCATTAATGAATTGATTAAACAAAATCCTGATAAAATCACGCTTATCAGTCCCAAAAAAATAAGCCTGAGCATAAAACAAATCACCATCCCTTTCCCCAGACTTTGGACTCAAATCAGATTGAGTTTTGAGGTATGGAAAAATAAATCCATCAACAATCTGTTCGTCCCTTCTCATTTAATGCCCATCATTCACCCCCAAAGCACTACAATCACCATTCATGATGTGGCTTTTAAGCGTTTTCCAGAAAGCTATGGAAGACTAAGTAGATGGTACTTGAATTGGGGTGCTAAATTTGCCGTAAAACACGCCAAAAAAATCATCGCCCCCTCCAAAACCACTAAACAGGATTTGATTAAATATTACAAAGCCAAACCAGAAAAGATCACTGTAATCCCTTTAGGCTTTGAACCATCAGATCAAAAAGAGCTCCCTGACCGATTATCCCCCCTAACAAGCTATAAGCTAAAAACTAAAAACTATTTTCTGTACATTGGGCGAATTGAAACCAAAAAGAACATCAAAACCCTCATCAAAGCCTTTAGTTCAATCAAAAACCCGGATATCAAACTCATTCTGGCTGGCAAACCCGGAGTGGGCGGAAAAGAAATCCTTAAAACAATCAATGATGATCGAATTGTAGTGACCGGTTATATCAGCGAAGATGAAAAACAAACACTCCTCAATAACGCTCTTTGCTTCGTTTTCCCCTCTCTTTTTGAAGGGTTCGGTATTCCGCTTTTAGAAGCCATGGAGGCCAGCTTGCCCATCATCGCCTCTAAGATTCCCAGCTCAATCGAAGTAGCCGGAAGTAACGCCCTTTATTTCAAACCCCATGACACCAAAACCCTTCAGCATTTGATGGAAGAAATAATCAAAAAGGGGAATTTACGAAAATCCATGACTAAGGGCTATCCAGGAATCTTAAAAAAACACTCCTGGGAGATTTGTGCAAAACAAACCTGGGAAATACTCAATAATTAAGCCACAATTGGTCCTTCAATTGGTCCCACAATGGTTATGTTTGACAACTGGATAGAATTATTGTTTGACATATAAAAAAATCAATGTTATTATCCCGTTCGTGCTTTTCGCACTCAGATTCTAATACAGACGTCTGCGCAATGCGGAGTGTCTGATGATCTTTTAAAATTGGCCCTCACTTTTTTACACCGCAGAAAGGAGGTGGAACACGCAAACAGCAATAGCAATGTGTTTGGCGGGTTTCGCATTCAGCGGCTGCACAGCCGTCGACGCGACTCCCGCCAACTTCTCAGTAAAAGACGCTCAGATCCAGGACGGGCTGAGAACAAGCGTCTCCTTGGTATCCCTTGTTTTCCCTTTGGAAGATGGGGTAAAGGATATCAAGGTTAAAAACCTGATCACCGGAAACAGGATTCCCTCCGAGTTCGCTCGATTGGATAGTGTCATGGTGATAACATTACAGCTCTCGCGCAACGAGCTGTCCAACCCCAGCATTGCCTTAAACAGCAATGTCCGGTACAAAGCGCTTCTTACGCCCAGTCACGCCCTCGAAACTTTCGAGGGTTGCGATCTGGACGGTAGCACCACGGTCCTTCGGGATCATGGCGCTGAACGAACGCTCGAAGCCGGAGAGACGACTCCTGTAAAGGAATTCAGTCGCCTCTGGGTGGGCAACAAGTTCGTGCGAGCCGCACGTTTCGCAGTTGTTGGCGACGGCGAGGTAAAAGTGTCGGGTGGGTCGGCCATGCCGATACTCGACAATAGCTTCGTCGCCGTACCAAGCTCAGGTGTAAAAGAAATTTTGGTCAGCATTGTGGCGCGCTGACCGAAGCCATTAAAGGGCCAAAGGGGTGGGAAACGGTGCCACAACCGTTTCCCACCCCACTTTTTTACTTGCCTAAAGAGCTTGTAGGCAGTATAATAAAATCCCAACCAATTCTAATGAGCAAGAATGTAAACACAGTAACGGGACCCTCCGAAACAACCAAAAGGCCATCCCGCCTCAAGTTCGCATTAGCGCTAGCTGGCGGTCTTTTAGCATACGGAATAGACGGTCATTTATTAAACAAGGTATCAACACAAAATTCTGCTGAAGCAGCCACGAATATCACCCTTAAAACCCGTGGTTTGTTTAAAGCCAACCTCTACGATAAAAAAGGGCCAAAGGTCCACCAATCAGACGACAATGGCGAAATTCAGCTAAAAGATTAAAACAAAGGATTCTACAAAATACACACCGTCTCACAAGCTTTTTTCACGCTCTCCTCATATTCACGACAACCCATGGAAAAAGAATCCAAAACCACTGGACCTAAAAGGAAGATCAGGGCATTCCCCTGGGTGTTAGCCTTAATTGCTTCAACAGCTCTTTCCGACAATCAAGCAGAAAGTCTTTCCGCAGAAACCCTCAAAAAAGCACGTATTCAGTCCGCAAAAACAGTCAAAGAATGTCGAAAATCCAACTGGCTTGGGGAAAGTAGCAGAAAAGCTATTCGATGCCTACTCAGCGAAAGCTCACTGAATTTCCAGCGTGCGAACTTAAAAAAAAATAATCGCCCTGTTCAATTCCACCTAACCGGAGAGACTGTCAATCTTGGTAGTGAAAGTTATAATATTGGCACAACTAAAGAAAATGGCGATGTTCTCTTGTCAAAAAACGGCACTGTATATCTGGTTGCGAACTTAGAAAATACCATCGAAAATGTTAAAGCTGTACTGATGGCAAAAAAGGCCGAATAATCATCATAGAAAAGTATGCGACACTATTATTTAGACTTAAATCAGATGAATATATTTGCTTTACAAAATAGTAGAAAGATGTTAAAATAAACATCCTTTGATAATAATATGTCAAAGTATTGTCTTGGTTTTCTCTTTTTTTAAGAGTGAAACCGGGCTGTTCATTTACAATGAGGCTATTTTTTCACCAGAACAACTTGTATACAATTACAATCGATTAACGATAGATAAACAATAGAGGAAACTATTGAGGCATGATTATAAATATGATAAGTTTCACTCTCAATTGGTTTTTTGTATTTAACTAGAAATTATGCATTTAAATGAACTTAATATATATCGTATTGCAGTCAAACTGAGAAATGAAATTCATCAAAAAATGAACTTGATTTCAAATTATCAGCACATTGATGATATCAGGCAAATAAGAAGATCTTCTGCATCAGTTCCGGCCAACATCGCCGAAGGATTTGGACGACGCTTTTACCCAAAAGACTTTGGCAGATTCCTAGTCATTGCATTGGGATCAAATGAAGAAGGAAAAAGTCATATTGGATCCCTTCAGAACAATGGTCAAATTTCCAAAGAAGAAGCAGTTTATTTTTCTAAAAATATTAGAGATTTATCTGTCAGAATTTCAAATTTAATTAAAACAAATAAAGAAAAGTACAAATAATAATCACATCTATTGTTGTTTCAATTGTTCCCCCTATAGTTGTTTCAATCGTATATAATTCGTTCTGGTGAACTCAAGTAATGATACTTGTTTTCAGTCCAAAAACTGCAAGTAAAGGAGCAAAGGAGCTCGATCAATGTTTTCCCTGAGAACCACAGTTGTGCTCGCCGTCCTCATCCTCACCAATAGCTGCGTCTTCGACAGATCCGGCCTTGGCCTGGGAGATGGGTGGTTGAGCGATTCCAGCTGTGAGACCGGTTCATGCCGGTCGGATGCCCAACCCGACAGCGCCGTCCCCGACATGCATGCTGACGGGCAACAGCCCGACCAGCAAAGCCCGGATACGCTGGCTCCGGACACCCTGAAGCCAGACACATTCCAACCCGATATCCTGAAACCCGACACCAAGCCACCGTGCTTAGGGCCGGGTTCGGCAGGCAACATCCAGCTGGCCTGCAAAACAGCAGGCAACTGCAAACAGGGTTCCACAACCACCGGAACCGTCACCTACAACAAAACTGTGAGTTTCTTCTCCAGTTTCAAGTGGGACAGCGGACAACCGGTTGGTTTCGGCACCCTAACCCCCAGCAAAAAAGATCCTTTGAACTGTAATGGGACATTGAATCTTAGCTGGAAATTACCCTCGGGTGATCTGACCACAATCACCCTCACCCTCACCTTCACCGGTGGGGATGGGAAAACTTTTCAAAAGTCGGTCCAAGTGACCACGCAATAGGAGAAGATTATGAAACACCTGAGTGTGGCAGCGTTGATTGCGCTGATCGCAATGGGAGGGTGTCGCTGGATTGCCAGCTACGAAGCGTCGGAGCCCTTCCTCACGGACGGAGCCGACGCAAAGACCGATACCACCCCCGACCTGGGAGTGGATTTGGGCACTGACGTCCTGACCGACACTGGCTCGGACGTTCTGCCAGACCAAACACCCGACACCTCGTCGGACACCCTCCCCGACCTCCAGTCGGATACCATCCCTCCTGATACCATCACACCCGACACCCAACCCCCGTGTCCGGGCCAGACAAAAGGCGGCCCTATCAAGCTGAGCTGCACCCCCACCTCCGTAGGGAACTGCAAAAACGGATCGACCATCACGGTCACCATTCCGTACTCAAATGCGGTGAAGTTCTCGGCTTCGCCCGTACAAACGGGCGGCCAGCCCATTGGCATTGGGATTCTCAAGCCCGACAAAGGCCCCCTGACCTGCAATGGGTCACTCGTTCTCAAGTGGACGCTCCCCGGCCAACTCGGCGGGGACACCACCCAGCTTTACCTCACGGTAACGTTGACCGGCCTCGGCGCCGGCAACACCCACACCGTTGGGGTCAGCGTCATTACTGTCAAATAGCCTCATTGAAGGCCCCGACTCACGTCGGGGCTCTTCTTAATGTCGTTATGAACACCAATGGTCATCCACTTATCATCATCCTGACCACCCCCTCTTGTCATTCCTGCGAAAGCAGGAATCTAGTGACATATTAATTAATTATTTACCAGATCCCTGATCAAATCAGGGATGACAAAAAGAGGATAATACTTGACACCAAATAGAAATGTACTTATAATAACAAACCTTTAATCAACCTTCACTATGTTTAATTGGCTCAAGAAGGTTGCTCCCCCCGTATTAATTAGCCTTTTACTCATCGCTCATAGCTCATCGCTCATAGCTATAAAAAATGTAAGAGCAGCTGAAACAGAAGAAACATTTTATTACCTCCACGACCACCTCGGTGGTATAGAAGCTGTTTTGGATGAAGAGGGAAATGTTGTCGAACGAAGGGATTATTTGCCCTTTGGCAGTGAAAGAGTTTCGGTTGGTGAACCAGGTGAAAATTATGGATTTACGGGCAAGGAATTAGATAATGAGACAGGCCTCATGTATTACGACCAACGGTATTATGATGCTGAAATAGGTCGGTTTGTTCAGATTGATCCGCTTGTTTTGGGTGAAAGCAGTAAACCTCTGGAATCTGTTTTAACGAACCCGCAAGCATTAAACAGTTATAGTTATGTGACGAATAATCCTTTGAGGTATGTGGATGAAGAAGGAGAATATAAATCTGATTTTCATTATACGTTAACCTATTACTTAGCCTTAAAAGCTGGTCTAGACAATTCAACTGCAAGTGAAATTGCTTTTTTTAACGACAGAATGGATACTGACCCCGCAACAGCACCTGTTAGCAGTAATAATGTAATAAATGGAACTACATGGAATAACCATTTTATATGGGAAACGGAAGCTAGAAAACGCGTTGATAATGCAATTAAAACAAAGGACGTTCGGGCATTTGGAAAAGCACTTCACACTTTTCAAGACGCTGCAGGATCACACAATGGCATTACTCAAATACAACATGCCTACCTTACAAAAATAGAAGAATGGTTTGGATATAAAACTGATCCAGACGAAACAGTAAACAATGTACAAAAAGCATTTAGCGTATCTACTGGAACTTTTTTATATATACGTGAATTGAAATTACAGCAATTGAACTTAACCGATGAGAATGAAATAGATAAATATTATCAAGAAACTTTAAAAATTTGGGGTGACATTTCTAGCAATGTAATGGATTATTTAAGCACTGAGGACAAATCTGAAACAACAATAAAAAAAGATATTGATAAAGAGGTTGGAAATTAACTAAATAAAATTATGGAAAAAGATAAATTAAGAAAAATTGCATTAAATGATTATATGCTAATTCTATATTATTACTTATTATTTTATGCAATTTATCCAATAGGTTTTATGTTTAGAAAATTTGATTTAGCGAGTAACAACAAAATTTATCTTATTTTAGTTTTTACATACTTAATTATCGTATACATATTTATCCCACTATTTTTACTACTAAAAGCAATAATGTGTTACAAAAATTATTCACTTGCTAATTTTATAAACATTTTTATTAAAACTTTCTTAATTGCTGTTCCGCTCAGCATACTCTTTGTGTTAGGTTTATATGCACTGGGTCACTATGAAGAAACATTTTCAATTTTCCTAAAATCAATGCCAATTGGCATGATTATAGCAACTTTTGTTGGCCTAATCGCTATTGGCCTAAATTCAATCTATATTCTCATTCTCAGAATCCTCAATAAGGCATAATACAAGCTGAAAAAAAGGAGGATTTATAATAAATTCAATATGCAATTTAAAGAAGTTAACAAATTATTATACCCTGTTTACATATATTTTATATTATTTGGAGTTTACTATCTCTATCTAACCAAATTACTATATCAATTTGGCTCAGATTTATTAACCAATACTATATTTTATACTATGCTAATTGGTTTACCTGTCCTTGTATTAATTCTTGTAAACATCCGATTAATAATAAAATTTAAAAAAGCTAATTATTTAACAATATTTCTCTTATCTGCTCTGCCAGGCTTAATTGCTGGTGCATGGCTTGGATACGGCATGCATGGAGCTCATTTTTTTCCCCCATCAACAATCATTGGCCTTATTAAAGCATTAACATTTATAGGTCTACTTGGGGCAGTAATATTTGGCATCTTAGGAGTATTAATTAATCTAATACATTCCGGTTTCAGAAAGTTAATAATTTACCATGAAAACAGGAGATATAAACAAAATCATTAAGCCACTTTATGCGCACCTATTTCTATTGGTTATTTATTATTTTACAATTGTAAAAGTAAATTCGGAATTTTGGAGCAATATAATGTTGTATTCGATACTTATTGGAATACCAGTGATTACTTTAGTGTTAATAAATATTCGACTAATTATATTGCAAAAGAAACCTAAAATTTTAATAGTTTTTCTTTTGTCTGCGTTGCCAGGTTTGGTAACAGGTATTTGGTTTGGGTATAACATACGTGCAGCTCATTTTTTCCCATCAACAATCATTGGACTTATTAAAGCATTAGCATACGTTGGCCTACTTGGCGCAGTAATATTCGGCACCTTGGGAGTACTAATCAATCTAATTTACCTCGGATTTAAAAAATTACTCAAAAAAGCCTAATCTATCACACACTTCTATTGAATTCTAAGCGCTTTTTTGCTATATTTTAACTGCCTCCAAAAGACCAAAAATCAATCACTTCATATCAAAAATTGAAAGTGATGTTTTGTCTCTGTAATCATACTTGACAAAATGGTAAAAAATACGTACAATATAGCCGATATGAAGTTGCTCTTCAATCATTGTCCTGTCTTTGTCGATTTTTTCGATAGAAGGCGGACTGCTCATTTACAATGAGGCCGGTCCCGATAAAATCGGGACAATTAGCATTTCGCATTTCAGATTTTGCATTTATAAAGATCTAATAAATTGGAAATCTTGCTAACTGCTACTCCTTTTAATTAAACTAGTCCGTTCACCGGAGCGATTTGCTCACCCCCTTTAGGGGGTTGGGGGGTAAATCGCTTCGGTGAACTCATGGTGAGTTCGTTCCGACCGTAGCGTCACAACAACAAAGCATCCAGAACAAGGAGAGAGACAATGAGAAAGCTTATTTGGATTGCGTTGTTTGTGGTCGCCTGCGGCGGCCCCGATCAACCACTCGACCCCTGCGAAACCAACCCCTGCCTCAACGGTGGGGCTTGCTCAGCTCTGGACGGCAATGCCGTCTGCGACTGCAGCAAGGCAGATAATTTTTTCGGTGAAAAGTGCAACCTGCGCTTTGACCCGAATGACTTCACCGCCCACAAGGTCTTCTGCCAGTCCGATTCCGGACGGCTGGAGATCAAAGGGGCCACCGGAAGTGAAGCCTACCTGAACGGCTACTGGGTCAATGTTCCTTCCAGAGCATTCAGCCAGTGTGTCACCCTGCTTCTGTCGCCCGCAAGGGGCATCAACCTGCCAACACCGGACAGCGACCGCATCGTACCTCAGGCCCACGGCCTGGAAGTACTGGCAGTGGTGAAGGACGAGCCCTACAAGGATGGAAAGCTCAACAGTATCCAACCCACGAAGGAACTCGAACTTCACTTCGCCAATCATCGGGGACGCGTTCTGCTCCTCAATGAAGTATCCGGCAAGCTCAAGACGTTGTCCGCCAGTCTGGTGAAGACGGGAACGATAGGTCTCACCACCCATCTGAGCCCGTTTTACCTGCTAGACGGCAAACCGACCGCACAGGCCACTGCGACCCACATAGGCAATGGCGAAGTCATTCTCGACTTTACCGGCACCAAGGACGAGGGCTTTTCTGAAGCGCTCTTCCTCACCTTCTCCGCAACGGAGAATGGGTCCAGTATGCAGCCAACGCTCATACCTGGGGAAACCCACAAGTACAAGCTGACGCTCCCTGGCGGAAACCATACGTTCAAGGCGAAAGTCTTGGATCCGTACGGCAACGAGGACACCAAAGAGATCAGCCTCACCGTTGACCTCTGCTCCGGTGTTTCCTGCCAGTCGTGGGAAACCTGTCGTGAACTCGACGGACAGTGCGTAGGGAACGATCCCTGCTCACCGTCACCCAGCGGCCCGTGTAAAAACGGGGGAACCTGCAATGCCAATACCGGCAGTGCGGTTTGCACCTGTACTTACCCCTGGACTGGTTCCACCTGTGAGCTTAAGGACTATTGTGTTAACAAAGTGCCCAACTGCCCCCCTAACTCCGTCTGCCAATCAGCCGATGGATTCTGCAAGTGCAACACCGGCTATGCCGGCACCAACTGCGGTGCTTGCGATACGGGGTATGCGGGTTATCCGAACTGCATCATCGACCCCTGCTACAACAACCCACTCGGAATTTGTAGCGGGAAGGGACAGTGCAACACTGGGGCCACCCCCAGAATCTGTTCCTGTAACACAGGATTCGCAGGCGCAACCTGCGACCAGTGCGACACAGTCAACGGCTACGTCGGCACCTGGCCCAATTGTACCCTAGATAAGTGCTTCCAAGTCAGCTGCCCCGCAAACAGCACCTGCCAAGCCAGCGATGGCTCCTGCTCGTGCAACGCAGGCTACACCGACACAGATCCGTCCACGACGGTAAAGTGCACCCTAAACGCATGTGTTACCACTGGTGACAAGGAATGCGGAGGAAACGGGACATGCACAGCCGGAACCTGTGTATGCTCTGGGAACTTCGACCCTTCAACCAAGTGCACCATGTGCAAAACTGGATTCACCGGCGCCACGTGCAATGCGTGCGCCACGGGTTACGAAGGTTACCCAACCTGCGTGCCTGATGTAACCCCACCTGCCACTCCCGTCATCACGACAAATGGTGGTAATAATATGACCACCTTTCAGGACAACACCACTGTCCAAGGCACTTGTGCATCAGATACGTACACCATGTGGGTAACTATCGACGGAGGAACAGCCTCTCAGCTGACCTACACCGCCGGCAGCACCACCTGGTCGTACAATGCCTACAACCCAACAGTGTTCACTGATCACACCTACTGTTTTTACGCCAAGGACCAAGTAGGGAACAACAGTGGAACTGATTGTATTCTAGTGGCCAGAGAACCATAAAAGGAGGCCTCATTCTGCTCGCGCAAAGCGGGCAACGGGCCGGGCTAACCCCCCGGCCTTTTTTTAATACAAAATATAATTGACAACATGTAAATAATAGAGTAAATTAATAACCTTTAACCTTCTCTTATGTATTCTTGGCTCAAGAAGGTTGCCTTAGCCCCACTCATTATCGGCTTATTCCTTATTCCTTATTCCTTACTCCTTGCAAATACAGGAGAAACTGAAGAAGTTTTTTATTACCTTCACGATCACCTCGGCGGTATAGAAGCTGTCTTGGATGAAGATGGAAATGTTGTAGAACGCCGTGATTATTTACC
>JAJDCE010000076.1 GCA_029260985.1 Patescibacteria group bacterium
GGAGAGATCCCTACTCTTGAAATAATTTAAAGGGATTTCTCGACGTTGCTCGAAATGACAAAAGGATATTAAGCAGCTTTTTAGTCAATTCCAACCATTCGATTTTAAGAGTAAAAAATGGTATAATTTTTAAGAATTAAAAACTAAAAATTAAAAATTATGCCCATTATTCCAACCGTTATCGACAAAACCCCTCAAGGTGGTGAGCGTGTTTACGACATTTACTCACGTCTTCTTGAAGAACGCATCATCTTTCTAACAGGGCCAATCAACGATGAAATGGCCAATACCATCATCGCCCAGTTACTCTTTTTAGAAAAAGTAGATCCAAGCCGGGATATCACCATCTACGTGAACTCTCCGGGTGGTGCGGTTTCCGCAACGCTTGCGATGTACGACACTATGCAATTAGTAAAGTGCGATGTATCAACCGTTTGTGTTGGGATTGCAGCCTCTGGTGGTTCTATTATCTTAATGGGCGGTACTAAGGGGAAGCGCTACACACTGCCTCATTCCGAAGTCATGATTCACCAGCCACTTGGCGGTGCGGAAGGACAAGCTACCGATATTGCTATCCACGCTGAACACATTGTTCAGACTAAAAAGCTCCTCAACGAAATGATTGCCAGACACACCGGTAATAAGCTCGAAAAAGTCGAGGACGATACTGAGCGTGATTACTTTATGCGTGCCAAAGAAGCATTAGCCTACGGTATTGTGGATAAAGTTATTGAGGGAAAGAAATAATTGTTTTTATAAACTGAAGGCGAGGATTTGATCCTCGCTTTTTTGTTGAAAGGGTTTTTGATATAGTGGGCGCACATGTTTAAACTTATAAAAACCTCAGGCGCTGCACGACGCGGAACCTTAAAAACCGCTCACGGGGAAATCCAAACCCCTTTCTTTATGACAGTCGGAACCGCTGGAGCTGTTAAAGGTTTAGTGCCGAGTGAAATTCGAGAATTAGGTGGCCAAATCATCCTCTCAAACACCTATCACCTGCACCTTCGTCCAGGAGAGGATTTGATAGAAAAGGCAGGCGGGCTTCATAAATTTATGAACTGGGATGGTCCGATTTTAACCGACAGCGGTGGTTATCAGATTTTTTCGTTAACCGATATCCGGAAAATCAAGGAGGACGGCGTAGAATTTCAGTCTCACATCGACGGAAAAAAGATTTTTCTGACCCCTGAAAAATGTATCGAAATCCAGCAAAAACTGGGTGTCGACATCATGATGTGTCTGGATGAATGTCCAGCCAGTACCGCCAAACGAGAATACATCGAAAAATCCCTGGAATTAACAACCCGATGGGCCAGGCGATGCCAAACGTTTGCGTCGCAAACCCGTAGAGACGGATCGCGATCCGTCTCTACAACAACGCCGTTGTTGTTTGGCATCGTCCAAGGCGGAATGCACGCCGATCTTCGTGAAAAATCCGCCAAGCAACTGATTGAAATCGGGTTTGATGGTTACGCCATTGGCGGACTTTCGGTTGGTGAGTCGAATGAAGTGATGTACGAAATGCTGGATGCGACCGTCCCACATCTGCCCGAAGACAAACCACGTTATCTTATGGGCGTGGGAACACCAGAGAACATCCTCGAAGCTGTTGAGCGGGGGATAGATATGTTTGATTGTGTTTTACCTACCCGCAACGCCCGTCACGGTCATTTATTCACATCTCAAGGGGTGATTCGGCTTAAAAGATCAGAATTCAAAGACGATCTCAGCCCGCTCGATCCCGAGTGTGAGTGTTATACATGCAAAAACCATTCAAAGGCCTATCTCCGTCACTTATTTATGGCAGGGGAATTGCTCAGTTTACGCTTAAACACCCTTCACAACGTCGCATTTTATCTAAATATGACGAAGGGGATTAGGGAGGCAATTGAGGAGGAGAGGTTTGCGGAGTTTAAGGATGAGATCCTCTCCAATTACCGTAAGTGATCAAGCGCTTGATCACTTACTGATAACTAACGAGCTATGAACCTCCCGCCACAATCCCAACTCACTGACACAAAATACAACCAAATCCTCAAACTGATTGATGATTTAGGCGTGAAGCTGTCAGAAATTGAAGAAAAGTTTATACATGGTGGAGGCAGGGGAGGGCAGAAGATTAATAAATCCACGAGCACGGTTCAGCTCAAGCATCTGCCCACAGGCACTCTTGTTAAATACCAAAAGCACCGCGACCGGGCCATGAACCGTATTTTAGCCCTACGGGAACTTTTGGAAAAACTAAATCCTGACTCAAAAAAGCAGAAGGAGATAGAAAAAATCCGTAAGCAGAAGAATCGCAGAAAAAGAAGAAAGAACCATGATTCATCTGATTAAATGTAGTCATCCTGTTAAATCAGCAAATCAAAAAAATCACAGTTCAGACATTTTGGGATTAATTGGAATTGCCAGGTAGTAGATTCTTCAGACTCTCAGTCCCAGTCGATAGCGTGTCTTTAAGACCTCCGAGTTGATCTTTCGTGTCTTTAATATCCCCGATGGTTTCATAAAATTCCTGATATTGCCCCCGTACCTGGTCCAGATCAAGATTTTCCTGAACATACCGAACTAGGTAGACACTACCGATGATTGGCAGAACGATGAAAATCATAAAGAAAATAAAGCTGATCACTCCACGGAAAATGGCCATGGCGCGTAAATGCTTCTGATATTTTAAGATTTTGTCGATCTTCATCTCGATCATGGCCAAGTTTCCAATATCTTCACTGGCCTTCTTCAGCGCTTTCGCGCTCGTATTAACAGCAACATTAGGACCTTTATCATCGATATCCTTCATTTTATTTAATCGTTAATGATTTTAATATTGGCTTCTTTAAGGTCTTTATCCGGGAGTTCCGAAGGTGCACCAAGTGTAAGATCTTTTGCTTTTTGATCCTTTGGGAAGGCGATCACTTCGCGAATATTCGGTTCACCAGCAAAAATCATGATGAGTCGATCAAGACCCCACGCGATCCCTCCATGAGGAGGCGCGCCAAAGCTGAACGCTTCTAGCATATGACCAAAGCGCATTTCAGCGTCTTCAGGACTGATTCTAAGGATTTCAAAGATTTTTTTCTGTAAATCAGGCTCGTGAATTCGAATACTGCCGCCTCCAATCTCATTCCCGTTCAGTATCACGTCGTAAGCTACCGCACGGGCTTGGGAAGGCTCAGTATCCAATAAATCCATATCCTCAGCCAGCGGGCGTGTAAACGGGTGATGCATGGCAGTTAGCTGTCCGGATTCCTTCTCGAATTCAAACATGGGGAATTCATTAACCCAAAGGTAGGCAAATACATTTTCATCAATCAAATTGAGTTTCGCCCCACAAGCGAGCCGCACTTGTCCGAGTACTTCACAGGCGGTTGTAAACTGATCAGCGGCAAAAAAGACAATATCTCCCATTTTAGCACCTGTGACATCGGTTATTTTTTGAGTGATCTCGTCGCCTAAAAATTTGAAAATAGGGGATTTAATTTCATCCTCTTTATAAACCAAGTAGGCAAGTCCTTTGGCGCCATGAATCTTAGCCAATTCCTCAAGCTTATCAATCTCTCCTCGAGACCAATCAGCGACACCTTCAACCCGAAGTGCTTTAACCACTCCACCTGCTTTCACGGTGTCGGAAAATACTTTGAAGCCGCAATCCTTCACCACATCCGAAATATCGGTAAGTTCCATTTCAAAACGGATGTCAGGCTTATCACTTCCATAACGACTCATGGCCTCATGCCAACTGATGACAGGAAAAGGAGTTGATTGAATCTTTTTATCTGGCGCTAGGGTTTCAGTGAGTTTAACCAAAAGTCGTTCGTTGATACCCATTACCTCTTTTTCATCCACAAAGCTCATTTCAAGGTCTAGCTGAGTGAATTCGGGCTGCCGGTCTCCTCGCTGATCTTCATCCCGGAAGCATCGGGCGATCTGAAAGTACTTATCAAAACCCGAAATCATCAAAAGCTGTTTCAGTTGCTGGGGGCTTTGAGGCAGAACAAAAAACTTTCCCGGGTACAGCCGAGATGGCACCATATACTCTCGGCTTCCCTCAGGCGTTCCTTTGATGAGAATCGGCGTTTCAATTTCAAGAAATTTATCTTCATCCAGAAAATCCCGAATCTGTTTAATGAGTTTATGACGCAATTCAATATTATCTCTCATTCGGTCGTGACGCAGATCCAGATAGCGGTATTTTAGACGAAGCTCTTCACCCACCGGTTTTTCCTGATCGATCTCAAAAGGGGGTGTCTTAGACTTATTTAGAATCTGAATGTTGTCAATATACACTTCAACTTCGCCAGTATCTAAATTCTTATTATTCTGCCCCTCAATTCGCTGTCTAACTTCACCTTTTACAGTAAGAACATACTCCGGTCGAACCGTGTCAGCGATCTTCCAGCTTTCTTCATTCACCGTTGGGTCAAAAACTATTTGAGTTAGTCCAAAACGATCCCTGAGGTCGATAAAAATAACGCCACCATGATCCCGACGGCGATGAACCCATCCGCTTAAAGTGGCAGTTGTGCCCTTGTCTGAAAGCCTGAGTTGTCCGCATGAATGAGATCTGTACATAGTCCAAATAATTTTTTAAAAATTCTAAACTATTCTAAGGTAAAACCGTATTAGAGGCAACGTCACTCCTGTACCCTAAATCCTAAAATGCTTTCAAGTTGTGCAGCGGTAACCGGACCTTGCCTGATGACTTTTAGATTCTCTTCTTTTACTTCTAAAACAGTTGAGGCCAAGTCAAAATGATTGGCCTTTCCTTCAAAAACTAAGTCAGGTTTAACGGGGCTGTCAGAAAAACTCTTCACCACTTCTTCGTGAGTAAAGCATAGTGGAGCTCCGGAAGGATTGGCACTGGTTGTGATTAGGGGGCCTTTAAAAGCCGATAGAATATCTTGAGTTGCATTATGAAGAGGCACTCTGAGTCCGACAGTATCCATTTCCGGAAAATAATGAGCTGGAATATCAGACCCTTTAGAAAGAACCAGTGTTACCGCACCGGGAAAAAGTTTAGACGTAACAAAGCTGACAAATTTCGTCATTTTCACAAACCGTTTCATCTGAAGCTGCTGCGCAACCGAAATCATAATGCTCATCGGCTTTTTATAATCCCTTCCTTTGGTCAGCTGAATTTTCCGGCAAGCTTCCTCATTCATCACATCTGCCGTCAGCCCATAGCAAGTATCAGCTGGGTGCGCAATAACCCCTCCTTTTTTAAGTAGGGCAACTGCTTCCTTAAGCGCCTCTGGTGTAAAGGGGACAACCTCCAAAATAGTGAGTCAAAAAAATCTGAATTTAAGATACACCAAAATAGAGAAATAGCTAAATAGAGAAATAAAAATAAGTGACTAGTTGATTTGGATCACTGCAACACCTCTGTTATCCGGCTTTGGTTCACTTTTATATCTATCGCTGAATTTGCCGGATTTTTCCCGGTCAGGAGTATTGGCCGTAATCTCTTTATGGTTTTTCATCCGCTCATCGGTTATGTCCGAAAGAACTTCTATTATTTCTTCTGGGCTTTTTCCTTTAATCAAACCCTGAATCTCATCAGGTGTTAAATTATCCGAAATACCGTCAGACATGACCAGGATTATATCCCCATTTTTTACCTCAATAGAATAGGGAGCTTCGACTGTATCATGCAAAGCGTTGCCCCCCCGCCTTTTCTCAGAGACAGATACTTTGTTTAAGACAACCTTGCGCATTGTGTGATACAGGGCTTCATCCGCATTAATACTTCCCATTTCTACCATTGCCTGCACCCAGCTTTCATCACATGATTCATGTGCAAGGTGACCTTTTTTAAATACCAGAACCTTCACATCGCCGACCCTGCTAATAGTGATGGATTTATTACCTGCATCATTCTCATTTATTTTAACCGCAGCAAAACAGGCACCGCTGTTACCATAAAGATCTCTACCCTGCTTCATAATATATTTACATATATTTATAACTTCGTTCGGATGGCTGTCAGGGTATTTTAAAAAGGTTTCTGTAAGTATTTGTGCAGCCAGCTCTCCATTGTCAGTACCCCCTATTCCATCTGCCACTACAGCCAGGTTTGCTTTTGGATGAATGCCGACACGATCCTGATTCACAGGCTTGGAATAATTAATCCCTCTGTCTGTAGAAGCGGCAATAAAATCACCTGATGCAGTTTCGTAGGTGCGTATACCTTCTTTAAGGGAAAGTAAGCCTTTTCCATCGATTATTTCAGGCTTTTTTAATGCAGCAGTGTCTCCATCTTCTTTCACATCGCTCTGTAAAAGCGCTTTAGCCGCAGCATCTCTGATAGGAGATACGATACCTGTAGGTCGTGGGTCTATAGATACTGTAGGATCAGGTATTGCAAATTCTGACTCGCCGTCTGTTGCAAAATCAAGTAAAAGAGCTTTAATTTCAGGGTCTCTGGAAGAGGATATGGCACCAGCAGGATGTGGATCTATAGCTGGACCATCAGTGCCTACGGGCTCACACTCCCTTTTTTTATCCTTACTCATAATGAAAAATTATTTCTGACATATTAAACCACAAAATAATAAATAAAGCAAGAGTAACTTGACAAAATTTACATGAAAAAAGTTGCCTGCACTGAGTCCGCAAATGGGAGCAAAGGCCGAAGTATTGCCCTCCGATCAACTGAAGTCTAACTAACGTGTATTACTGCAACTCCTCTGTTATCCGGCTTTCCAGGCATTTTAAAATTGCCCCCACCCTTCATTTGTGAATCAGTAAGTCGAGAAAGAATTTGAATGATCTGCTCAGGAGTCTTGGTCCCCCTGGTCCATTTTATAATTTCCTTGGGAGTCAAATTATCAGAAATTCCATCAGTCATAATCAATATGATATCACCCTTTTTAACTGGTTTGGAATAGGGCGCCTCGACATCAATATTGTCTGAATAGGCAGATAAATCATTGGTTATGATATGGCGATCAGAATCAAAAAGAGCTTCCTCTTCAGTGATTTCACCCCTATCAAGCTTTTGTTGCGTAAGGCTTTCGTCAATTGATTCAAAAATTATTTCCCTATCTCTTATAATAAGTACTTTTACATCGCCAACTCTGATAATTTTCGCATATTTTGTATCTGCTTTATCATTAGTGATTTGAACGGATGCAAAACACGTACTGCTATTACGCCTTCCTCTATCTTTTTCACGCACCAGTCTATCCCGTGCCATATCAAGCGCTTCTAAGTGTGGATTTACTGTTGTGTCGTCACCAGGGTGGGCAAGCAGTGATTCAGTAAGGTATTGTGCAGCAACTTCACCATTTGTACCCCCGCCTATTCCATCAGCCACAACCACAAGATTTTTATCAGGATTTACACCCACTCTATCTTGATTTATATCTTTATATCCAATGCCCTTATCTGTAGCGCCATATACTTTGTCGCCTGACTGTAAAACACATTCCCTCATGCTGTCAGCTAGGCTTTCTGCACCTTCTCCGTCCAAAACAATGCAGTCTTTTAGTCTTTCAGCTAAATCTATATCTGATTCAACAGGCTTTTTTAGTACTTGCTTTTTCTTGAATCTTGAATCTCCAATCATTTCATCAAGACTTGGAACATCCGCCTCATTCATAGCCGGCATCGCAACTTGACCTAAGAGTTTATCAATATCCTGCTCTTGCTGAGGATCTGTGGGTGTAGGCATGTTGTATTTGTTACTAAATAACATTATAACATAAAAATATTAATAATGCAAGTTATCATCCAATACTTTTTCGATGAACATTAAATCAGATTGCAACCGTATAAAATTTCCACTAAAATATTTTAGAAATATGGCTAAACAAACGATTAAAAAAATATTGCTCCTTGGCTCGGGCGCCTTGAAAATAGGTGAGGCAGGTGAGTTTGATTATTCAGGGAGCCAGGCCATTAAGGCTTTTAA
>JAJDCE010000077.1 GCA_029260985.1 Patescibacteria group bacterium
GAAGGCTGGATTGGCCAATCCAGCCTTCGGGGTTATATGACAATTTTGTAAATCCCATAATTATATTCAAATTCCGTGAAACATGACGTTTTAAAAATTGCATTACCTTCGAAATATCAAAATCATCCGAAGGCTGAAATAATAAATGTATATGGTCATATATCACCACCCACCCGTACAACAAAAATCCTTTCAATCGTTTACACAATTTCAGATTCTCCACAAACAAATCACAAAATATCCGTTCACGGAAATACGGAAAATTATTAAATGTCTTTGATGTCACAAAATAACACGCATCTTCAAATATGATGCGCTTTTGGGAATTACGATGTTTTTTCATTTCCCTTGTTCATTAAAGTTCAAAATATTCAATTAAATACAAAAACCACTCAAGGTCGTCTTTATATCACAACCCCAAATAAATGGTCAAATTAAATTTTCCTAATATTAAATGCTAAATGAGAATTAAAAATCATAAATTCTCAAAAAGATGTCCCATTTTCTTCTTCTTCGTTTTCAAATACTTTAAATTTATTTCATTAGGCTTAGTTTCAATCGGATGGCGCTTGGTGATCTTAAGTCCATAACCTTCCAAGGCCACAAATTTCTTAGGGTTGTTACTGATTAGCTCAATATCTTTAAGGCCCAAATCCACTAAAATCTGAGCACCGATTCCATAATCCCTTAAGTCCATTTTGAACCCAAGCTTGTGGTTAGCTTCTACTGTATCAAGGCCTTTCTCTTGAAGCTGATACGCTTTGATTTTATTGGACAACCCGATCCCTCGCCCTTCCTGCCTCATATAAAGCAGTACACCGTTGCCACGTTCACTGATCATTTTCAGGCTCATATCCAGTTGTTGACCGCAATCACAATGCTTAGATTGAAAAACATCTCCCGTCATACATTCAGAGTGAACCCGAACCATGGTCGGAGAGGGCAGGTCACCCATTGTCAGAGCAACATGCTCCTTCATATCAATTAAGCTGCTGTAAACATGAACCTTAAAAATTCCATAATCAGTGGTCAAATTTGATTCAGCTTCCTTTTTGATCAAAGTTTCATTTTGACTCCGATGCTGAATAAGATCCTGAATCGTAACAATCTTTAAATTATGTTTCTTGGCAAACTGTTTTAATTCCGGCATACGGGCCATCGTTCCATCATCGTTCATAATTTCACAAATCACTCCAACCGGACTCATGCCAGCCAGTTTCAAAAAATCCACTGCGGCTTCAGTGTGACCAGCACGAACCAAGGTTCCTCCGGATTTCGCGATCAGTGGGAACATATGGCCGGGTCGAATAAAATCATTAGCCGTTGACTGCGGGTCTAACATCTTTTGGATAGTAAGTGCCCGGTCAGCCGCAGAAATGCCAGTGGTGATACCATGCTTGGCATCAACTGAAACGGAAAAGTTACAGTTCCCGTCAGCGTGCTTAACCATTGGGTGAAAATTGAGCCGATAGGCTAATTCTTCCTCCACCGGAACACAGATAAGTCCACGACCTTCTTTGCACATAAAATTCACCATTTCGGGTGTTACCTTTTCAGCGGCAAACACCAAATCACCTTCATTCTCACGGTTCTTATCATCCGTAACAATAATCATCTTCCCAGCCTGCAAGTCATTTATCGCTTCTTGAATCGATTCCATAAGAGAGGATTAGTGACTTGCATTGTACAGTAATTTATGGGGTTTGACAAAACTACTTGAGACTCGCACTCACACTTGAGACTCGAATTTAAATATCCACCTTATAAATCTCCTTATCCGTCAGAATATGGAGCTTGTTTTCATTCTTCTCCACATACATTCCTTTGATACTATCGAGCTCTTCGAACACCACCTGTCCATAATATCTTGAAAGTCCTGATTCCGTTTTGGTAACAATCACCACTCGTTTATTCGCTGGATCTAGAAGGTAAAGATTATCCAGTTCCGCTGAAGTATAAATTTGAGTCGAACCAGAAATATCAACAGCCAAATCTTCAATTTTAAATTGCTGCTGCTTTCCTTTAAACAATCTGACAATAGCCCCTCCTTCTTTTAGAACATAAATATCCCCGTCAATAGCAATTGAAAGGGCGCCTTTCAAATCAGCATCAGCATTATAGCCGGAACCGCTCGAATACTTGGATCGAAGACGGGCATATTTGTAAATTTGGTTATCATCGGGATTCAGGACATAAATGTTTCTTCCATAGGCAGTTACATCCACACCGGATTTCCATGCTTCGTCATCAGTGTTGGCGAATTTAATTTGACCGTTCTCATATTCGATCACACGACCGGATTGCGTCAGGAATACAATCACGTCCTGGTCTGCCATAGCGGTCGCAGAAACCACCACTTCCGTATCATCAATCGCCCGTGGTTCCAGCACCTGATCTAAAATCACCTCATAAAGCCGATTGTATTCATAGACAAAGAAGTTGTCATCCATGCTCACTAGACCAAGCGATTTCACATCAGGGTTCTTGGCCGTTAGATCAACATAAGGTGCCAACTCTTTTAAGCGATCAGTATTGTTAATGCTATCCCTTGTATCCTGAACTTTATCCAAAAGAGCCAAGGCCTCGGCACGGAAGTAATTACTTTCTATAATCGCCCGCGCTTCCATATCCACTTTATCCAGAATGGTGTTAGCGGTTTCTTTTTCATTAGCATAGCCCTTAGTGTTGGCCACATTGAGCTCCTGATGCAGTCCTTCAAGCTTGGTTCGATATTCTTCACGAATTGCCTTATCTCTTCTGCTTTGCATTAAAAAGCCAACGCTGATAATCAGAATGAGAGCAGCGACAGCGATCGCAAGAAGGATTTTTTTAGTGCTCATAGAACTTCCTGTCCCAGGGCTCTTGTTTCCAAAACGACTGGATAGCGCACCAAACCACTCTTTTAATTTGAGTAAAAATTTATGCTCACGAACGGAGTCGAGTTTAGCTCCAGCTTTTTGAATGAGTTTGGTATGAATCGCAATTACCCCAAGGCTCAGCTCTTCATCATTCATCGTCAGTTCACGGGTGGATTCAACCGCTTCGGCAACTCCATCATTAAAAAGTTGAACGATTTGAGAGTGGGTCGCCAACCGGAGCAAACGAGCTGTACTGAAAATTAATTTATCATCGGACATCACTTCACCACTGGCAATATTCACAAACAAATCCTCAGTCTTACTGTTCAGCCCCTCACTGATCATCGAGAGTTTATTGTGACGGATCAAATAAGCTTCAGCTGAATTGCTTTGGGTTAAATGAAGTTCACTGCCGGAAAAGACCGCAATGATCGCATCGATATGACCAAAAGAAGTGCCCCGTTTTTCCTTTAGACTCTTGATGATAATATTAACCTCCTTTAGCGCGAGTTCAAAGCGTTCATAAGTAGTCATTTCCAAATTATCAAAATACACTTCCTCAAGTGTATCGATGATGCTCTGTGTCGTGGCACGGGAATATTTACTATCACCTACGATTTCAATAGCAAGCCAAATCTGATCTTCATTTTTAGGCTTCTTGAGAGTTTTAAGCTGAATGAAGTGATCAGAATCTCGCGCCACTGAAAAGGTGTCTGCAATATATTTAAATGCCATTTTTACTTTTGGTTATTTTCCTCTAAGCTAACTCTAACACTTTTTTTTGAGCGGTTCAAGGTGCAGGTTGAGGGATTTGTAGCTTGCTTTTCAAGGCCTCATTCGCAATAATTAAGCCACAAACATTAACTTAAAAAACCATGCAAATTAAGATCAAGTCCAAAAATCTTAACCTGAGCGACAGTCAGAAAGAAGGCATTGAATTTAAGGTAGCAAAACTTGAAAATCTAGCCGATCGCTTATCTGATGAGTCCACTGAATTCAGAATTGAGGTACGACACGAAAAATCCCGGAAAGCTTCGGACGCTTATATTTGCCAATTAACCATTTTCGCTCCGGGGACAGTGATCCGTGCAGAGACCCGAAATGAGACGATAGAAAATGCCATTGATGACTGCTTAGATAAAATCAAAGGTCAGATTGAGCGATATAAATCGAAAATCCATCGTAGCGATAAAAAGACAAACGAACCTGAGCCAATGCCGGAAGGAGCGGAAGCAGAATTTGTAATTCCGAATATTTTAAGACGAAAACGCTTTTCCAATTCAGCTCCGATGTCAGAGGAGGAAGCTATTGAAAAGATGGAGCTTATTGGTCATGGATTTTTCTTATTTAACAATCGGGACACCGGCCGTTTCAGCGTTGCTTACAAGCGAGAAGACGGTTTTTATGGAATCATTGAGCCCAAACAAGACAACGATTAATTTTATTAGTGAAGAACAAAAAACTGAGCCGCATCATCAGGCATTTAGTATTTTTATCGCCATTCATTTTTCCGGCGTATTTCTTGCGGTTTTCCATTGCTGGAATTCCTTTTACGGCACTTGAGCTTGTAGTCTATCTGCTTTTCGCACTTTGGTTTATATCAATCCTTCTAAAGCAAAACAAGTTGCAGTGGGATCGCTTAACCAGTTGGTATTGGTACGCAGCTTTTGGGATCCTATTAGGAACTGCTATGGGCGTATTGATAGCCCCTACTTTTATCGACTTGCCCAGTGGTGAAACTCTCAACGCAAGAATCACAGCGCTTGGAATTTGGAAGGGTTGGGTAACCGCTCCCGTCCTTTATTTCGCCGTGCTAACCCAGACTTTAAAATCCAAAGAGGACGTAGAAAAAATACTGAGATTCTTCTTTTATTCATCCGCTGCAGTCGCCCTCATTGCCCATGGCTTTGGCTTATTCAGTGATGGGGTCACCATCGATTTGAGACTGAGAGGTTTTTACGAATCAGCCAACTATTTAGCCCTCTATTTAGTGCCGGCGATTTTGATTGGTATCTATTTTTTCGCCATCAGAAAGGCGCCTCTTCGCAAGATCGACCATTTAGATGTGGCGGCTCTCGTGATTGTGGCTTATGCTTTATTTTTCACTCAGTCCTACGCGGGGATCCTCGGTGTTTTTGGCGCCCTGGGCCTAACAATTTTGTACTTAATTTTCAAAATCCCCAAGCTTCGTAAAAAAATGGGCGCCTCCGTAATCGCCCTCATTCTTATATTTCTTGGGGTAACGTTTAGTCAAATGAGTACGTCAAAATTCCAGCAGTTTCTAGACTGGGAAAACCGCTCTAGCACCTCAGTTCGAATTGAAATTTATAAAACTTCAATTGATCTAATTAAGGAAAATCCAATTTTCGGCCATGGCCCTGGATTATTCCAAGCTAATTACCAAAACCAGGCGCCAGAAACATTAGGCCACGCTCCGCTGGAATGGAACATGCCCCACCCGCACAATATTTTCTTGGGCTTTTGGCTTAATGCCGGTCTTGTCGGTCTTGTCGCCTTCTTAATTCTTATCGTCCTCATTCACATTCGCTTCACCTATCCTCTCATCGCGATGTGGGGACTCCTCATCCACGGCTTATTTGATATGCCCTTTTGGAAGAATGATTTGGCGATGATATTTTGGCTCGTCATGGCCTGTATTTTAATTTTACAAAAACATGAACTTAATCCCGCTCAAGAGCAAACGGTTAAATCCAGGCGACGACCTATTCGAAGCACTCATCCACGCGCTAAAAAAAGGAAAGCAAAAGCTTAAAGAGGGGGATATTTTAGTGATCGCTTCTAAGGTCATTTCATTTCACCAGAACCGTCTACATCAAGTTAAAACGAAAGCGGCTTTTAAGAAATTGATTAAGGCCGAAGCCGACCACGTTTTAGAAGAGGGTGAAATGGTTTTAACGTTAAAAAACAGAATCCTGATCCCAAATGCTGGTATCGATAACAGTAATACTCCCGGTGATTTAGCCGTTTTGTGGCCCAAAGCGCCGTTTAGAGATGCCAGAGATATTCACTCAAAGCTCAAAGTCAGCTCTAAGCTCAAAAAATTAGGCATATTGATAAGCGATTCCCATTGCCATCCTCTGCGCCTGGGGACTGCTGGGATTGCTATTGGATGGGCTGGGTTTGAAGGAGTGAGTGACGAAAGGGGTAGTAAGGATCTATTTGGCAAAAAAATGCATTACACCCAAATCGCCGTGGCCGACAATCTAGCCTCCGCAGCCAATCTTTTAATGGGTGAAACCGACGCCTCAATTCCGTTTGTGATCGTACGTGATTTTAATGTTAAATGGACAAATAAAAAGGCCAGTGAAAAAGATTTCTTTATCAGTCCAAAAGAATGCCTGTACAGATCGTTATACAGTCAAAAGCTCAAGCGCATATAAAAAGAGGGGGCCACCGAAGTGACCCCCATTGGAGACGCCTTGCAAATCGTGAGCGTGGCTGCTAGTTCTGGCCGACCGAAACCCAGAGGAGCTGAGTACTAGCACGTAGGGTCACGCTGACCCGAGTCCGTTGGCGTTTGCCAACAGGCTTCCACCGGAGCTGGAAGCTTCCGCTCTCGACACTCACGAGTTTTGTCTCGAGCTCGCGCCTTTCGGCTGGGTGAAGTCCACGAAAGCATTGGCAGCGGGGATCGATTCCCAAGCGTTCATATGCCGTGGTTGGATTCTTGGGTGTAGCGACTTCTCTTGTTGCTCGACGTCCCAAAGTAGGCTGCAGCATGTACTGTCCTCCATTCTCTTGAAAAAAAAGGTTTGATTTGCAAGTCGATCTTGTTAATGATCAAGGGGTTATCCGCATTTCGGAAGCGACCAAAATGGAACAATCTCCAAGTGACCAAAGCTATTTTATGTGTTTATTAAATTGTGTCAATGAATTGTTGTGAGCAGAGAAGAACAGTTGCGATTCAAGAGAGAATCTGCAATAATAAACAAACATAGTTGCCACTAAAAAATAATTATGAAATCAGCAGACAAAGCAGATCCTTTATTGGCCCTTGGCGGAGGGGGAGGTCCAGAAGACCCAGATAATCCTAAGCTGGCAGACGTTCTTCCAATCAGAGAAGGCGTGAATGACGTGCTCAAAGATTCGGATGAGGAGATAGCAACGCAGAAGGAGTTAAGAGACTGGTTTCTTGAAATCACTTCCTTTACGGATTATTATGATTTTCTCTTAAGTCCAACCCGTTTTGATCAATTAAGAGTCCCTTCCTTTGAAGATGGTAAGCCAAAGTTCAAAACAGGACGAGATGTCGCTAGTGCTATTCTAGGAAGAGAGATTAAATTTACTGGTCCTGACGTCATGCGCGAACTTGCTGACAAGCTTGGCATGAAAGAGGAAAAGGTAGAAAAATAACACTTGAGACTCGCACTCGCACTTGAGACTATGGATTTAAGACGCTAAAGTGTAACCGTCTTAAATCCATTTTTATGTACAACGTCGCTGTTCTAGCCTCCACCAATGGCACCAACTTCCAGTCTCTGATCGACGCTAAAAAGTCAGGTGTTATTCATGATAACATCAACCTTTGCTGCCTTGTTACCAATAAGTCCGAATGTGGCGCCGTCGAAAAAGCAAATATAGCTGGAATCCAAGTTTATGCTATCGATCCCACTGGTAAATCCCGAGAGGAATTCGACCGTGAAGTCATGGAAGCCCTAGAGCCATGTAGTCCAGATCTGGTCGTTTTGGGCGGTTACATGAGAATTGTTGGTGAAGAGATGGTCAAAAAATACGAAAATCGAATGATCAATGTTCACCCAAGCCTGCTCCCAAAGTACGGTGGGGGAATGAATCTGGACGTCCATAAGGCAGTTATAGAAGCTGGTGAAACTGAAACTGGAATGACCATTCATATGATCGATGAAGGTGTCGATACAGGGGCTATAATTCTCCAAAAATCCTGCAAAGTCGAACCAGAAGACACTCCTGAAATTCTCAAAAACCGAGTTCAGACTCTGGAAAAAGAGTGGTATCCCAAAGTCGTCCAGATGTTTGCCGATGATCAGATAAATATTAAAGAATGAGCGATTACGAAGCCTTTTGGCAAAAAAATCCTTTTAGGAATTTATGGCAGCACCCGTTGTGGGCCGATTTTCAGAATGCAGCCAATCGGAAAACGTGGCTACTCGAAACCAAAGGCGCCTCCGCATTAGTGGTTAAACACAAACTCCCCAAAGGGTTCAACTGGCTCGAAGTTCCTAGAGGTCCATTGTGGACGACGGAAAAAGGGTTGAAGGAAATTATGGAGAAAATTGAAAAAATCGGACAACGCGAAAAATCCATCTTCATCCGCTTTTCTCCTTACAGAAAAATCAGAAATGTGAAATGTGAAATGCGAAATGCCGAAGGCGATCATCATCCTGAAGCCAGTTTAATTCTCGACCTTAAGCCAGATCTGGAAGACATTTTGATGCAGATGAAACCCAAGGGGCGCTACAACGTCAGGCTCGCCCAAAAACATGGCATTCAAATCGAGCAGTCTCATGATGCAGATGAGTTTCATAAGCTCTTAAAGAAAACGGGTAATCGAGACGGATTTGGAATTCATCCAAAAGCTTACTATCAAAACATGCTGGACGCATTAGGAGTTGAGGCTCAATTATTATTAGCTGTTCATGAAGAAAGGGTGATCGCAGGGGGAATTTTTACCTACCTGGATGACTGGGGAATCTATTATTACGGCGCCTCCGATCATCATTACAGAAATTTAATGGCCCCTTATTTAATTCAGTTTGAAGCAATCAAAGAAGCCAAAGATCGGGAGTGTAAGTTCTATGATTTTCTCGGCATCTCACCGAACGATAACAAACATCATCCTTGGAGTGGGGTGACCAATTTTAAAAAGAAGTTTGGCGGAAGAGCGGTTCACTATCCCAAGGCCAAAGAAATTGTCCTCAGGCCTTTTTGGAATTTTGTCCTCAGGCTTTATAAAAAATTCCGCTAGTTAGGAAATATTCAGAGTTTAATACTTGTCATATTATTTTAAATATGGTATAATTTAAAGAAACTTAAATTAAAATAAAATGTCACTTTCAAAAAAACCACCATCACTAAAAAAATCTTCCAATAGAGATCCCGTTGAAAGCGGAGAATGGGT
>JAJDCE010000078.1 GCA_029260985.1 Patescibacteria group bacterium
TAGCAATACCAAGCTCATCAGCTTTCTTTATCACTTCTTCGTCTTTAATCGATCCACCAGGCTGAATAATAGCTGTTATTTTTCGTTCAGCTGCCCGTTCAATACTGTCAGGAAATGGGAAGAAAGCATCCGAAGCCATCACTGAACCATCTTCACGATCCAGCGCTTTTTTAATTGCGAGCTCAACAGCATCCACCCGGCTCATCTGTCCGGCACCTATACCAACCGTCATACCATTTTTTGCCAAAACAATCGCATTCGATTTAACATGCTTAACCACATGCCAGGCAAAAAGGAGGTCTTGCATTTCGGTCGCTGAAGGAATTTTTTTAGTAACGACTTTTACATCTTGCTCAGACATTTGCTTTGTATCCAGATCTTGTATAAGTAGGCCACCACTGACTTTTCGGTAGGTTTCAGCATCCGTTTCGGGCTTTATGTCACCCAATTTTAGAACTCTCAAATTAGGTTTCGCCTTAAAAGCTTCAATAGCCTCATCATCAAAATCAGGAGCAAGTACAATTTCAAAAAATTTACTGGTAATCGATTCAGCTAAGTCCGAGGTGCATTTGCGGTTAAAGGCAATAACACCCCCAAAAGCAGATTTTGGATCACCCTCATAAGCATCAACAAACGCATCATTAATCGTATCACCAATAGCAATGCCACATGGGTTTGAGTGTTTTATAAAAGCTACACATGGCTGTTCAAATTCCCTAATCAGGCTCAATGCACCATCCGCATCCATAATATTATTATATGAAAGAGCCTTTCCCTGAAGAACTTCCGCATTCGGAATACAGGCCTGATGAATATGATTATGCTCCTTATAAAAAGTTGCCTTTTGATGAGGATTTTCACCATAGCGTAAATCTGTAACTTTTTGGACAGCAATTTGTTTGATTTTACCGCCTGTTAAAAAGTTCGCGATCATGCTGTCATAATGAGCCGTAGTCTCAAAAACTTTTTCAGCGAGGCGACGACGAGTCTCTTCCGTTGTTTCACCGGTATCTTCAATCTCTTCAAGAACAGGAGCGTAGTCGTCGGGGTTAGTGACAACGGTTACTGATCTAAAATTCTTCGCCGCACTTCTCAGCATACTCGGACCTCCAATATCAATTTGCTCAATGGCCTCCTCAAGCTTTACCCCCTCCTTCTTAATCGTTTGTTCAAACGGATAGAGGTTGACGACAAGAAGGTCGATCATATCAATTTTATGTTCACTTGCCGCTTTCATGTGATCATCATTATCCCGAACCGCTAAAAGACCTCCGTGGATTTTAGGATGAAGCGTTTTTACACGGCCATTCATCATTTCCGGAAAACCGGTGTAATCACTCACATCCACAACATCAACTCCATTTTCCCTAAGTAGCTTTGCCGTCCCACCAGTAGAAAGAATTTCAACTCCTTTCGAGTAGAGTCCCTTAGCAAATTCTACAATTCCATTTTTATCGGAAACTGAGATGAGGGCGCGCTTGATCATAGTATGAAAGTTATTTGATGTTAGACAGTATAGCGAAGTTCAAAAAAAACGGAAATTGTTTGTTATTTTTTAAAAATATGTTATAATAATATACTAAATTGATAAATATTATTTTTATGCCAGAAGCATCAGAAGCAACATTTAAGCTTGAATGTAAGCTTAATGGACATAATGGGCTCTCAAAAGAAATCAGAACTCTTGTTGTTAACCATCTAAGATCACAGACTCAAGATGGTACATTGCAATTAAAACTTGATGGAATTAAAATCCCTCAAAGCGAATTAGATGTAGTAAGAGAAAAGGTTAGTACATTGTTAGCTGAAAAAGGATTATCAGGAGCAATTAATACGTGTGTTTTCAAATCAGGGGATAGTGGTATGTTTAGAGTGTTTGCCAAAGAGCTTGCCGAAAAAGATGCAGGCGATTGTTGGGCTAATGGATAGATTTAAGCCCCGTGCAGTTTAAGCTTTTCCATTAAGTCTGGCAGCGATTCTTTCTTTTAATATTTGTATTACCGTTCTATTGCCACTGGGTAAGGTTACATTATTAAAGCCTCTGCCCATACCCCAAATAGTCTCGCCAACAAATTTTGCAGGTAGTGTAAGGAGGCTAAGAAGGCGACTCCTGCCGTTTGTTACAGTTTCTTCTATATTTTGACTACAGCCCACTTTGTCTTCCTTTGGGGCGCTGAGTTCTTCGGGCATTTTAAATGTTATTCAAAAGGTATTGATTTATACTGGAAGTTCAATAAGGAGTCAATATTTCATTGCTTGTTGGCAAAGGGCAAGCAACAGGTTTTCCAGTTTCTCGATCAACAGGTTCTCCATAAACCTTAATTAAAGCAATTCCTATTATAACAAATTATTTTGACTTTTGGCCCCTGCTAAGTATAATTCTTTCGCATACCACTTATGGGGGGCCATCGTCTAGTGGTTAGGACGCCAGGTTTTCATCCTGGTAACAGGGGTTCGATTCCCCTTGGCCCTACCAACACTCTTTATTTTTCTACTGTTAATGAGGTATAATCCTCAATACTTTTTAAGATATAATTAGAATTATGGACAATGCCTACGTATTAAAACACGAGACCGACGCACAAGTGTCAGAATTTATGACTAAAGTGTACGGCTGGATGTCAGCGGCACTCGCTTTGTCAGCCCTTGTAGCCTGGAAGGCCGCCAACAGCACAGCGTTCATGGAAATGTTGATGGCTAATCGAGGTCTTTTTTACGGAATGATAATTGGAGAATTTGTTTTGGTGATTGCCTTAGCAGGCTGGGTTCAGCGCATGAAACTCACCACGGCCATTATTGCCTTCATGGCCTATGCCCTTTTAACAGGCTTAACCTTATCCACTATTTTCCTCGTTTACACCACAGCTTCAATCGGCAAAACATTCGTCGTAACCGGTGGTATGTTCGGGGTGATGAGTCTTTATGGATTCACCACCAAGAAAGATCTGACCTCTTGGGGAAGTTTTCTGATCATGTCACTGATTGGCCTGGTCATCGCCTCTGTTGTGAATTTATTTCTGCACAGCCACATGCTCGAGTGGATCATAACTTATGCTGGGATCATCATCTTCGTCGGCCTCACCGCGTGGGACACCCAAAAATTAAAGCGCATTGGTTCAATGGGGCATAAAGGGGAAGTGCTCGGCAAGCTGGCGATCTTAGGTGCCTTAACCTTATATCTCGACTTTATCAATCTATTCCTCCTTTTGCTGAGGGTCATGGGTGACCGTCGATAAAAAATATGAAAAAATTATTAATAATACCTATTCTTATTCTGCTAACGTCGTGTGGCCCAAAGGAGTCTGATTTTAAAAGCAGGGTGCCTTTGGCTGAAAGAGCTCCAAAAACAACCCCTCAAATTCCTGATGCCCCCACAAAGTTATCAGACAGTATTAATCTGGATGTAACATTTTTCTCTCAAGCGCCAGAGGCTGACTGGAGTTTGCCATGGCAAGAAGCTTGCGAAGAAGCATCAACCTTACAAGCCATTCATTATGTTAAAAATGAACCTTTAAAAAAAGAAGAATTTAAGGAGGAAATCTTAAATCTGGTCGAATGGCAGAATAAGCGATTTGGAGACTATAAACACACAACCGTTCATCAAACCGCAGAAATATTACGTGATTATTTTAATTATTCAGATTACGAAATCATTGAAAATCCGACCATTGAAGACTTAAAAAGAGAACTTTCCAATCAACATGTGATCATCGCACCCTTTGCAGGGAAGTTGCTAGGAAACCCTTTTTATTCCAACGAAGGCCCCAACTATCATATGCTGGTGATTAAAGGTTATGACGACAAAAACTTCATCACAAACGACGTGGGAACCAAGCGAGGTGAAAATTTTATATACCCACAAAACAAACTCATGTCCGCCATGCATGATTATGTTACAGGTGATATCATATTAGGAAAAAAGCGAGCGCTGATTGTTAAATAAAACTTTTCTCTCGCTTCCTGAGTAAAATAGGAAAGAGCATGGCCATTGCCATAACATGCACCGCTAACCCTGAAGCGAAGCCGATCGGAATCGCGTAAACCCCTATTTGAGGCGATAGAAGCTTGGCAACAATAATCATCAATGCGATATTCAGAGCATGAAAGGTGGCTGGGATAATGGTGTTTCGAAGTGAATAAAAAGAACGGTGATAAATGTGTAACATTGTCTCTAATGGAATTGAAAGACAATAAAGTTGTAACGTTACAGATACTAAATGAATATCATCAGCACCAAATCGACCTCCTCCAAGAAGCAAACTCACCAAAGGTTTGGCAAGAAGAGCCAGTGCAATAGCGGCTAAGGTTGTGTAAAACAAAGCCCGAATCCGGTCACGCTTAAAGTCCTTTTTAAACTTAACAAAGTTACCTTTACCTGCATCATGCGAAAGACTAGTGTAAAGACTTAGGGCAATCGCGATACCTAGCATACTCACCGGTAAACTCTGAAAATTTCGAGCGTAATTATAAGCAGCAATACTCCCCTCAGTCAGCTCAGAGGCGATGCCGGTAAAGCTGATCAGCATCAAGCTCCACATTAAATACTGAACGATCTTTGGAGCCATCAGTTTCAAAGTTTCTTTGATTTCAGGGCTTAAGGTCAAATCAAGTTTATGTTTAAAGTTGTACTTTTTCTTTTTTACAACAATCAGCCGAACCGCAAGGTGCATCGTAATCCCTACCACATTTCCAATCACTAATCCGGTGATTCCAAAAGAAGGAACCAGCAGAAGGACGCCAAAAACAATCCCTACATTATAAACGGCCGGTGATAGTCCGTACCACAAAAATTCTCTTAAGCTCAAAATCATTCGCCCGTAAATATTACTGAACGTAAACAGCAGAGGGGAAAGCAAAAGAACTCGAGTTAATAAAATGTATTGCTCTAAATCTTCCGGAGAAAAACCTGGGACAAGCAGGTGGGCAAAATAAGGCAGTGATAGAGCCACGAGCCCACCAATCACCAACATGACCAAAACCCCCCAACTCATCATTTGCTGAGCGTAGCGAAATCCTAACTCTTTTTTTTCATCGTATTGTTTTGTAAAAATGGGCAAAAAGGCAGCCGAAAGAGCAGTGCCGATTAAAACCGTCAGCAGTAAATCGGGAATCACAAAGGCAGCATTATAAATATCCAATGTGCGGGAAAGGCCGAAAGTATGAGCAAAAAGTCGATCTCGTACAAAGCCGAAAAAATAACTCAAACCAGACATTAAGGTCAGCGACCAGGATGAATGAAAAAGAAGGGTTTTCCAATTGCCGGTTTCTTTGAGGTTTTTGAGGAGGTTGAGCATGGTTTTATATTAGCATTCATCAGTTAAATTCTCATAATCAGGATTCGTGTAAACATACCGCCAGTCCGATGGTAAGCCATGTTTACAGGGATTCCAGACAATGTATTCCATTTTACCATTAAAATCCCGACCATTTCGGATGTAATGATCGTGGAATCGATCTTGCCATTTGAACTTAGAATAAGGATGTCCATTCGGATATTTGAATTGAAAACGGCTTTTCAGAATTTGTACCAAAATATCAAATTTGTGCAATTTATGAATCAAGTTATGGTATTGATTAATATTCAACCGACCATCTCGAAGGCTGGATTGGCCAATCCAGCCTTC
>JAJDCE010000079.1 GCA_029260985.1 Patescibacteria group bacterium
AGCACATTGTCATTTGCCAAGCCAATGGAAGAATTCATGATGATATAGCTTGGAGTTGGAGTGCTGTGTTCAGCATAAGTCACCCCAAGATCACTACCGCATGGCGCAACATAAATATCCAATTTTCCATCACCTCCGGCAGTCCCATCACTCATCAGCTGTTTTTGTAAAAGCGTTTCAAATTCAGTGATGATTTCATCATTATCTAAAAACCCTTTTATTTTCTGAGCCATTTTTTTAGCCTGAACTGCTGTCACCCTTTCACCAGTCGTTCCTTCATTAAATAGGGCACGCCGATTACTGTTCGCATTCGGATACCAGATTTTGGCTTTGCCATCCGCTGATTCCAGAAAATCCGTATAGATAGCACTGGCAGGCCTTGTAGCATAAGCATTCGGTATCAAAAAGCTAGTTGAACTCGTTCGATTAAATGCTGATTCCACCCAGCTGCCTTCTTCATCAGGGCGTTTTCGGTAAGGTCCTAAAAGCGCCTTGGTATCATCGCTCAGATCATCCCATTTCCGTACCATTTCCCGAACTTCGGGAGTCCCATCATGAAAAAGCTTATCGCTTCGATATTCAGAGGGCACTTCTTCATCATTTCCAAATACCGAATATATCTTTAAAACAAGCGCTGTTTCTTCATCCAATTCTCCATCGGCAACTGCTTGGTCAATAAGCTGTAAGCTCGTCTGCCCTTACGCATTCAGCGCTGCATGAAGTTTAGCCACATCTTCTGTGTTTTCACCTCCTCGGCTCAGCAAAACAACCGCCACGATCAAAACCACCGCAGCAATTAGATAATAAGAGAGTTGATTCTTCTTCTTATTCATAATGATGAAATTAGGGGATTTTAGTATACGGTGAGTTAATCAGAATGGCTATTATTTCACTTCCCGGATATTTTGATCTCTAGAATGAAAGGCTCATCCATAGTTTGCATTTCAAAACCATCAGGATTTGAACAGCTGTTGTGCATGCAGGAATTGAGCAGTTCTATCTTAGCCCCCTTTGCAGTCATGTCAAAAATTCGACCTTTAAATGCGTTTTTAATGGTCATGACCGGAAGGGTTGTCTGTGAGGCCGCGGCGGTGAGTGCGAAGCATTTGATTTCAACAGGAGGAACTTCCTGGTATACACCCTCTGGGTGAGGGTATCCCATGGTAACATCAACATCAAAAGTACTATCTTCACCCAGGCTTTCAGGAGAAAGGTCAAAAGTTATAATCCCCACATCCCGGTTAATCCATCCTTTAGGAACCGTGGCCGTTCCACTTTGCACCAAGCAATCCATAACGAATTCATCCCGAGTCTGTTTATACTCGTAACTCAGTTCCCATTTGGTCATATAAGAGTATTTTGCTTTTGGATTCGCTTTCGCTGACGGAGATCCTTCAGACTCAATAGAGGTTTCAGCATTCACATCAGCAATGGTCGGAGATCTGCCGTCTCCATAAGGAATATGAAGAACGGCCATTGATTCGTCTTTCTGGTCAATGACATAACAGGTGTCCTCATTTGTTTCGATGGTAATTTCCGCCTCCTCAATCCATTTTTTCTTATCCCCATTAGAAAAAGTCAGAATGACTTCATCGATATTCTCCTCGGGATTATCAATACAAAAACGTCGACTTTTCTTATCGGTCCAGTCTTCTATCATATCTTTTCCTCCTCTGAGGCGTATCGCCGCTTTAATAGAGGCATTCTTATTCTTAGTGAATTTCTCAAGGTCTTTAAAAATAATCTGTTTTACCTTATTTGAATCAGTGTGGTTTAAAGCTGATTTATAGGTCGCGGAAAGCGGATTCAAAAAATCAACTTTAACAGGCGCAGTCTCAGATTTTACTTTTATATACTTAAATTCGGCAGAATTGATGGTGGTATGTTTAGGGAAAGAGGGGAGATCAACATAAAACTGTGCAGGAGCCTGATTAAAATTCCAAAGCGTGAATTCCCTCCATTGTTTCTTAAGCCCGCCTTCCAGCACAGCGTCTATTGCCCCAAGACAAGAATCATCTCCACACGCCTTCCAGGTTTGATGGATGATGTCATCTCCAAAATTATGAGACATGAAATAGGCAAAAAGATAAGCGCTGTAATCGTGATTACGAGGCGGAAAATCTTCGAAGAGTGATGTAGCAGGATTATCAATAAACTTCTTGATCCATGCATGTTCCGAATTCACAGAAGGGTAGCTAAAATCTTCACTCCACATGGCGGTAGCCTCAGCCCACCAGGCATCTTCGCTTTTTTGAGGAAAGAGAAATTGAAATGCATGAAAGATCTCGTGAGCAAGAACCGTTTTAAGTAGGTTCGGCCGAGAGGCACCGATGTTTGAATCCAGAATGATAAATGAAGCGGTAGGCATTACACCGCTTTCGGCCTTGCACACTCCATAAGCGTTATTGAGCGGAGCCAGGTAAATATCGAGTTTCCCGTCACCCCCCAAAGTTCCATCATCCATCAGCTTTTTTTCCATCAATTCCTCAAACCCTTCCATAATATTATCGTTGTCCAAAAAGGTTTTGATTTGCTGAGCCATTTTTTTTGCAGTGTCAGCTGACAAGTTGGTAATCCTGCTTCCAAATACTTCCCTCATCCGGAAGTCTTCATTCGGGTACCAGATTTTTACTTTATTATCGCTTGATACCAGAAAATTCTTATATACGGTTTCTGACCCCCTTGATACCGCGTGCGCACCAGGGATAAAAGTCGTCTCGGCAGGTTGGTTAGCAACCATCAAATTAACCCAGCTTTCCGGATCATCCGGCCGCTTTCGAAAAGGCTCCAGCTCAACCTTTGTTTCATCCGAGAGGTCATCCCACTTTTCTGTCAGTTCGCGTAGCACTCCACTACCTTCATACATTCTTATCTCACTCAAAAAAGCATCTGGCAGCTGATCGCTCCCAAACACAGAAAGCACTTTATATTTCAAAGCGGTTTCTTGATCAATCGCTTCCTCCTCAAGCGCCTGATCGATCAGCTCAATGCTCGTTTGCCCCTCAGCGTTCATTGCTTCGTGGAACTCCAGAATATCGTCCGCATAATCCGTTCCGTTACGGAGGAATAGTAAAACAGCAGTGGCTAAAATCACCGCAACAATAACGAGGTAAGAAATGTTTTTCTTCTTCATAATAATGAAATTAAGGATTTTCAGTATACCTCTAGTTAGACAGGGTGACTACATTATTTTACCCCTAAAATCATCCGACTTTAGAGTTTAGAATAAAAAAGTGTATAATTCTTCCCACAAACTAACTTATACATCATGATTAACAGACTATTCTCTCTCTTTGTTGCCCTTGTCGCTATCGTAGGGCTTTCAGCTTGCACCTCCGACACGAAAACCCCCGAAGTCAAAAAAGACGTTGATATTGTTGCTTCAGCTGACAATTCTGCAAGTCTCGAAATTCCTAAGGGCGCTCTGCCGGAAGGAACAGATTTGAGCAGCATTAAAATTGAAAAAATGCCAATCGAAGACGGTATTCTGGATGTAGAGGAGGGCGAGACAGTTGTTTATTATAATATGGAGCCAGACGGCTTAGAGTTTAAAGAGGACATTATTTTTGAAACCGAATTAAAGGGGGTAAAAGGAAAGCTCCCTTTTTTTTACCATATCAGCAACGGAAAAGCTGAGGCTGCGGATGTTGAATATCATGTGAAGGGCGATGATGTGAGTGTGAAAATTCCTGTTTCGCATTTTAGTGGTATGGCCAGCGTTCAATGGCAATACGATAGCGTTGAGATTGATGCGTCCGTTTCAGACACTTATGTAGGCAATAATGTGGTTGGTATGGCCCAAGTGGTATTGCTTGAAAAAGAGGCTGTAGAGGGTTCAATAAAAATTAGCGGGCATATCTCTAGTAGTTATGGTCCCACAGGTCCAAAGAAGGTGCTTAACAGACCGCCAAAATCCACCTTCACCTCTTCTTACACTGTTAATACAACAAATGACTTTACGTGCAAGTATGCTGGAAAATCCCAGTTAGCCTTTTACATAGATGTAAATTGGGGCACAAAAATTATTGAAGATGGGAGAGAATATTCGTGGTTATGGCCCAATAAGGCTAAGATAAGCATTTGGGAGGATTTTGAGTGCAAAGATGAAAAGCCCAACTTTGAACTTCATATGGCCAACCTGCCCGCTACTAATTTCGATTACGAATACATAGACGTGGAGGGAAAATCAGAAAAAGAGCTGAAAAAACTAGGCAAAACGCTGCGAATCCATGCCTTCAACTACCTTAGAAATGACCGTGATGAATACTTCCCATTCCCTGATGCTCAGTTTGATTTAGACGAAAGAGTTTATGCTGACCATGAAAGAGGCAGCGACGGAGGTTACTGCGCTAGTGCTCACTTTAATAAGCCTAAAGCGCTTGATTATAGTGGGGGCTGGAAGGAGGAGCCTGAAGACGTGTGCGGCTGGGGTGCTCCTGATTTTAATACCGGTGCGCTAATTGTGACTCCAAAGCAACTCAGCAAATGGTTGGAGGCGTATGGTGGGGCCGGGGGGTGATAAGGTGCCGAACAACTCGCTTGCTTAATGCTAAATGAGGAGCTAATTTGCTTCTTTATCCTCTGCCCTCAGAGAAACTCTGATTCCTGTCAAATTACCACCTTTAGCGGAAACCAGAACGCCAGCAATTTTTAATAATTCCTGATAAATTTTTGTATCTGAAGGATTATCTAAATCACTAGTAACTGTCTCAAAAATTCCCATGTAAACTGCATTCTGAAGCCCTTCCGATAGTTCGTCAAAATTTAAATCATGATCACTATTTTCAGATGAGATATGTATTTTTTTATCCACTCCTAATTGTTTTAGTAGCTCAACAAAATTTATAAATTCGGCGCTATCAGTAGCGTCAGGCTGAACCTGAAGGCTAATAATAGCTGATCGGTTAGTTTTTATTTCACTTTCTTTTGATTTATCGGAGGCAGTAGCGTCAAAAAGGACTTCTTCTCTGCCAGGTTCAATTTCGGAGGACATAATAAAAAAAGTTAGCTATTAATAAACCATTATTCCCATTACTTACGGAGCTGGTCAGCGTATGCAGCTCTTAATCTTTTGATTCTAGCTTCATTTTCATCAGGTGCTCGATTTTCCCTTTCCATTCTTTTCACAATTACCGCATGTTCAGCGGGATGTGTGCTTCTTACAGAAGCTAAGAGTCTAGCAGTTCTCCCCTCTGGTGTTTCATCTGGCCTTTGTTTGGCGCGCATACTTTATAAGTTAACAAATGTGAATATATTAGTTTTCTGTGCGATTCTTTGGTGCTGTTTTGCGTAACAATCTTGCTATACGCCTATTATAATCTGCTACAAAACCATTTACATCACCTTTTGGATTAAAAATACTGTGTGTAATTTCCACTACTGTAGTACATAGAAGCGAAGGGCTAACACCTTTCATGGCGCCTAGCGCTTGCCCTAGGTCTAAAGTTTCATTATCTGTAAGATCATTGGCGGAAACTATCCTTCTTTCATTGCCCATTTTGAATTAGTTATGCTAAATAGTTAAGATGAGATTTTAGCAACTAATTGTTTATATGTCAAATTCTACTTTTATCAGCAATAAACTGGGGCTTAGTTTATTCAGGTGCTTTAGAGAACTTGACAAAACATAAAAAAAATATTAAATTGTTATCCAATCTTTAGGCGTAAGCATAATAATTTAACATATTGAGTATGACGGCAGAATTTTATCCAGAGATTGATCCACAGCAGGCAATTTCTGATGCTTTGGAAATAATTTTAAATAATAGGTCAAATGACCCAGAGCAAATGCGATACGCTCATGGAATTGTTCGTGCAGAATTTCAGCGAAACAGAGAAGCCTTGCCTTACCCACTATATAACATTGGAAGAAGGCTCATAGAGCATGCGATTCGTGATGTTATGGAGGAGGGGGGATATCAGCATCTTTTTACACAATTTGCTGATGATCCCTACATGCTGGCTAAGATTTTAGTTGGAAGAGATCCTGATCGTTTTTTTGATTTTCTTTTGGTTGCCTGGAATTTGAGAAAAATGCTTCCTGAATATGTAGAAGTCGATCCAGATGATTTACCTGCTTCCAGGGGTGGAGGTAGTGGCGGTGGCCCTGATGGCGAACCTGGTGAATTCCCCAGAACACCGCCTGAGAATCTTCTCCAAAGAATAAGAGAAAACATTGAGCATTTAGATGAAGAGAATATTTTTGAAATGGCTATTCCGCTTTTTAGACAAAGAGCAAATAAAGAGAAGGATGGATTTCAGAAAGGGTACGAAGACCTTTTACATCTACTAGATGGCGTAACAAATCCTGAAAGTGTTGCCAGGATTGAGCGTGTTTTCGACAGGTTTTCGGAACTTATTGATATGGATTTTGGCCAGTTCAGACCTCATTTAAAGCGTAAGAATTTCCCATATATTACAGTGCGCAATGCCATCAAAAAAATGGAAGAGGCTCAAGAAAACGAAAACGGCAGTCGAAGATTTGCTTATTTTGACACAAGAACAGGTAAAACTTCACTTGCTCTTTTAGAGGCAGAGTACCTTGGCAAAGAACGGGCGCTTTATATTTGCCCCCCTGACACAATTGCAACTATTATTAATGAATACGGGGTGTATGGCGGTAGTCTTTCAAGAATCCATGTTGCAAGTTCCGCAAATGATATAAGACTTTTTGCTGAAAACAGTGGTGAAATCAGGTATTGCATTATCCCCTCCAGTCTAATAGGGTTCACAGAATCATCTGATCGAAATGGGGATAGTACTGGTGATGAAATTGATGATGTAGATAATTTGGCTGATGAGATTGAAGAAGGGGTAGATAATGTACAAAGCAGTGATGATTCTGATTTGAATATTGAATCTTTAAGAGAGCATGTAAATCCAGCTACATTACAACTTTTTGAAAACTGGCAGCCGGATTATGTTGCTGTGGATGAGGCGAGACATTTTACCGGTTATCATTGTAGATCTAATGCGGCGAGCTCCAGAAAATCCAGAGCCCTTCTTTATCTTTTAAATAATAGAGTTGCACTTGAAAATAATATGACGGTAAGACTGATGGATGCGACGCCCGGTGATTTACCCCGTCATTTCTACCCACTTCTTTCCATTCTTAATCCAGCCAGGTTTCCAATGCCGGAAGATGTGCGGGATACCGTTGGGAGCCAGCCATATCTTTTGTCTTCTTTTTTTGCAGAAAAAACAGATCATGCCACTCATAATCAAGTTTATAATCGCCCCCCTGTACGAATTATTGGCAATAGGGAGTCAAGAGTCGAGATGGGTGCGGCCCAAAATGCTATTTATGATTATGCCGCCAGATATTCAACTCGCGATGTTCTTCATCGTATAACACTTGCACGAATCTCAACTTTTAATCCCGTTGTTTTGCGACCCGCCTTCAGACGTTTGCTAGAAAGTCCTATGCCGGAAGATATGTTTACTAGTTATTTTGATGACGTTTATGGCGAATGGATAGTCCGATCCGAAGAGCAAGATGTGGCATTTGATTGGGATTTTATTGCCAGATTTGGAAATCGTGATCTGCTTATGAATTTATTTGCTTTCGGCCCGGGGGAGTTTGAAACATGCTATCAAGACAATCATGAAAAGCTTAATACATTAAGGCAGCTTAATAATTCAACTGAGAATTTATCTTGTAAGGCTCAGCATGTTATTGATCGATTGCGGGAAATTGTGAATAAATCTAATTCAGAAGAAAGGCACCCCAGAAGGATTATTATTTATAGCTCATTTAAGCGAGGGTTAACACGTGATCTTGATTTAGGCGATAACGATGTTCCGCTTGAGCTAGAAAGAATTTTAAATGATCAAATTCGCCAGGCAGTTCCAGAGGTGAATACTTATATGCTCGACGGAGGCGTTTCTACAAAATCCCGCAGAGATGGCTTAAGTGCTCGTGACGCAGTTCGTAGGGCATGGAGAGATGATGAGGGCATTAGTGTACTTCTCGCTGTTAGCCCTGCTACATGTCAGGGTATTGATTTGACTTCTCCGGGTAATATGATTGAAGAGATTCATATGGACACTCCTCTGGATAGTCGTTTGGATTATCAAGTTCAAAGCCGCACTCTGGGGCCTAACCAAAATCGCACTATATTCAAGCAAATGCTACAGGCTGTTACAACAGGTGGGAGAGATAATACCATTGATGCAGGCATAAGAGACCTTGTTGTATCGAAATATCTTTTTCGGGATTTGGTTTGCAGAGGTGTGTCAGTTCCCTCGGCATTTTTGGAATCCATTGAAAATAGGAGAACTTTTTTGGGTGGATTCTGTGATACGGAAAAAGATGAGGAAGAAATAACGAATGGTATTCGCGAAAACATGAGAAATGCATTAGATAATAATTCATAATGCCCTCAAAACATTCTTCAAACAGCAATCCAGAAAACAGTGAATCAGGTTTTGCGTGGTTTGTTGAAAACTTACCTGGTAATTATTTAACTTTTCCCGAACATTATATTTATAATGTCGCTTTAGATGTGGAAGCTCTCGCAGACACTGCAGAAAGGAGAAGGCAATTTAAAAAACTATTCATTGAACGCCAGATTTCTGAAGGTATAGATATGCCTGAAGTTGACCAAAAGACCATTGATAGTTTTGTAAAAGTAGGTGATTTAGATCAGCGAATTCAACGTTCCATGAAGCTGCTTGAGCTTACAAATAAATATCTTAGCCAAACGCAAAATTCTATTCATGCACAACGTCGCGCACTTTTTGAACTTTTTCATAAAGAAGCCCCTTTGAAACAGGCTGAAATGGATGAGGCTTATTTTCGGAATAGGGAGTTAGTGGAGGCGGATCTTACTGCAGCCCTTAAGCATGCCAAAGGTGATTCTCTAGCTGATTTAAATACTAACAATCCTCCTCTTGCTACCTCAATAGACACCCAAAGCGGCAAAACATTAACTTTACAAACCTATCTTAACCGTGCCTCAGCTGCTCTATTTGGAGCAAAAAGTGGTGCACATGGTTCTGCAGAAATCCTCAGGACCCTCCTTCAAATTCTTGGATGTATAAAAAAATATCCCCAAGAAAATAAAAAAGGTTTTATTAGTATTGATGGAACATGTTATTACACTGTATCAATATGGTCCAGACGATTTAAAGAGCAGGGAATCCGAATTGCAGATCAAACAATCAGTAGACGTCTACATAAAGCTGGCAAAATTGGTAAAGATGGACGTGACAGAACAGGTAGAACCCTTATTGGTGCTTATTTTTCAGAAGAGGATGTACGTGAAGTTTGTAGTGATTACTTTATTACTATTGAAGAAACGCAAGATCAGGCAAGACAAATCCTTATTGCTATTGAAGAAACGCAAGATCAGGCAAGACAAATCCTTGCTTCCAAAAATGTTATTGATAGACAATCTTTAATTCGATTTGGATCTGATAAGTTTAGAAGGGCTGATTTTCCACCATTTGGAAAAGGAGCTGCATTTGCAGGAGCTATTTTAGGCAGAACTATGCGAAGCATTAAAACCGATGATCTACATCGTATTGCTGATATTTTGGGATTTCCTAAGGCCAAACTAGAAGAACTTAAAGCACTCCTAGTGGCTCATGGAATTACTGATCGCTTATCTCTTATGCAATTTAGCCCTAAACAATTTGCAAAAACTGATTTTCCTCCTTATGGGAAAGGAAAGGCATTTACAGTTGCTATTTTAGGAAAGACAGTGCGTAACGTTACTGTTCCACATCTTCATCGTATTGCTGATGCTTTGGGTCTTTCTGAGATTAATCCAGAAGAACTCAAAAGCCAATACATTCAGATTCTCGCAGATAAAGGAATTACCGATCGCCACACCCTTATGGCATTTGGTTCTGTTAAGTTTAGAAGGGCTGATTTTCCACCATTTGGAAAAGGAATAGCTTTTGCTCATGCTATTTTAGGCAAACCTGTAATAGTTAGACTTGAGACTCTTGAAGAAATTGCCGATGAGCTCAATTTTCCTAAATTAACACCCAATGAGCCCAAATCTATTCAGCATTATCGCCAAGCCCTTGAGGATAATGGTATTAGTGATCGCTTTAGCATTATTAATTTTAGGTTGCATAAATTTATGAGTACTTCATTCCATCCCTTTGGAAAAGGGCGGGCTTTTGCTGGTTTAATTTTAGATGGTAAATTCAAATATGTATCTCTTGAACATCTATCTCAGATAGCTGATAAGCTTAACCTTCCTCAGCTTTCTGAAGGAAATAAACAACTTTGTCTACAGGTACTCGCGAGTTTGGGGATTACTAATAGTGAAACATTAATTGGCTACGGAACACATAATTTCAAAATTGCCTCCTTTCTTCCTTTTGGTAAGGCTCATGCTTTTGTTAATGCTGTTTTGGGTGAGCCTGTACGTAATATTTCCCGAGTTCACCTTCAGCGTATGGCAGATGTACTTTTTGAAGGAGAAAAATAACAATAAAGTCAATTTCGAAAGACTTCATCATTACTTATAAACCTTCTTCGCACATGAAAAGCAATAAGACTTGTTTTTTGGAATATCAACACTAAAACATTTTTGACACTTGTGACTGCCATAAGTTTTAAAGGCTTCATCTTTTCGATAGCTATTACAGCCAGGACAATAAGCAAAACCACCTTTAGTCGATTTCCCACAACGCCTGCATGCACCCATAAAACTAAGTTGAAGGAATAAGGTTATTTCTCCTCTTCATCTTTCTTCTCTTCCTCCACAACCTCACCCTCTTCTGCCTCTTTCTTTTCTTCGTTGTGATCCGTCACTTTCACGTCGTCATCAGCCTCAGCTGAAGCTTCACCAGATACATCTCCTTCGGCAGGTTCGGCGGGCTCACTGCTTTCAGCAGGCTTATCACCCTCGGCTGGTGCAGCATCAGCAGCTTCCTTATAAATTTCAGTCCCGATCTTCTGAGCTTCTTGCTCAAGCTCTTCAGTCGCTTTTTTGATCGCCTCAAGATCAGCTTCTTCGTCTTTCAAAAGCTCTTTAACCACATTGATCTTCTCGTTCACCGGTTTCTTGAGTTCATCAGAAATCTTAGCGTCATTATCACGCATCATCTTTTCGAGCTGGAAGACAGTGGCATCAGCTTTATTGCGGGTTTCAACCACATCTTTTTTAGCCTTGTCTTCATCCGCATGCATTTCAGCGTCCTTTTTCATCTTTTCAATTTCTTCTTCGCTCAATCCGCTAGCCCCTTGAATGGTAATGCTCTGCTCTTTACCAGTGCCTTTATCTACTGCTTTTACGTTGAGGATTCCGTTCGCATCAATATCAAATGAAACTTCAATCTGAGGAACACCTCGTGGGGCTGGCGGGATACCATCAAGGATGAAACGGCCAAGAGATTTATTATCTGATGCCATTTCACGCTCACCTTGTACCACATGCACATCAACCGATGGCTGATTGTCAGCAGCTGTTGAAAACACTTGAGATTTTGAAGTTGGAATGGTGGTATTTCGTTCAATGACATTAGTAGCAACACCACCTAATGTCTCCACACTAAGCGAAAGAGGGGAAACATCTAATAGTAAAAGATCTTTTACGCCCGCCTCACCCATCAGTACACCTCCTTGAATAGCAGCACCAAGAGCAACCACTTCATCAGGATTCACGCCTTTGTGAGGTTCCTTGCCAAAGATTTTTTTAGCGATTTCCGTCACGGCAGGCATTCGGGTCATTCCACCAACCATAATCACTTCATCGATATCACTTGCACTGAGTTTGGCGTCTTTCAAAGCCTTTTGGCAGGGGCCTTCGGTATTATCCAATAGGTCATGAATCAGTTCTTCTAGCTTTGAGCGGGAAAGTTTTAGGTTCATGTGTTTTGGCCCGCTGGCATCAGCTGTCACAAAGGGCAGGTTGATATCCGTTTCCTGAGCAGAAGAGAGTTCAATCTTTGCTTTTTCAGCGGCTTCTTTCAGGCGCTGAAGAGCCATTTGGTCTTTGCTCAGATCAATCCCATCTGATTTCTTGAATTCTTCGACCAAAAAGTCAATCACACGCTGGTCAAAGTCATCTCCACCCAAATGAGTATCGCCGTTTGTGGAAATAACCTCAAACACACCGTCACCTAAATCCAGAATACTGATGTCGAACGTACCGCCTCCAAGGTCAAATACCGCCACTTTCATATTCTTATGCTTTTTGTCCAAACCATAAGCGAGTGAAGCCGCAGTGGGTTCATTAATAATTCGTTTCACATCAAACCCTGCAATCTTGCCGGCATCTTTGGTCGCTTGTCGTTGAGCATCGTTAAAATAAGCGGGAACCGTGATCACTGCCTCGGTAACCGGTTGACCTAAATAAGCCTCAGCATCTGTCTTTAATTTTTGAAGAACACGGGCAGAAATTTCAGCAGGCTTATACCATTTATCGACCATTTTAATCTCCACCTCTTCACTATTCCCCGCTTTTGTTTCAAAAGGCATATGCTTAATTTCTTTCTCCACTTCATTTAGCTTATGACCAATAAACCGCTTTGCCGAGAAGATCGTATTCTGAGGGTTGGTCACCGCTTGCCGTTTAGCCACAACACCCGTCAGCCGTTCACCATCCTTTTCAGCGACAACCGATGGAGTGGTGCGATTTCCTTCTGCATTTGGTATAACAACAGGCTCTCCACCTTCCATTACGGCCATGCAGGAGTTAGTTGTTCCTAAGTCTATTCCGATTATTTTGCTCATTTCTTAATTTTTAGAGAGTAAAATTAGCACTCACCATTTTAGAGTGCTAAAAATATTTGTCAACATTAATTAGGAGGCTCCAGAGCCGACCTTAACCTTCGCCGCCTTCAGTGTCTGCTCATGATAAGTGTAGCCAGGTTCAAATTCTTCTAGAATTACATCCTTTTCACCCTCACCTTGCATCACTGCCTCATGGATATTGGGGTTTAGTTTTTCACCCACCGTCAGAATTTTTTTAACCCCAACTTTTTCAAGGGCCTTCATCAATTCATCATGAGTTTGTACAACCCCCTTGGCCCAGTTATCCTCTTTTAAATTCTCAGGAACCTGTTGGCAGCCACGGTCAAAGTTATCGATGATCGGAAGCAGTTCTTTAAGAAGTTCGTAATTAGCAAACTTAATCCACTTTCCTTTATCTTCTTCAGCACGGCGCTTAAAGTTCTGCATATCTGCCATACAGCGAGCCAGCTGCTCTTTTAGTTCTTCAGCTTGATTGACTTCTTGCTCCTCAGATTGCTTCACTTCGTCCTCCTTTTTCGCCTCTTCAACTTTCTTCTGAAGTTCATCGTCAACGGGTTTATCTTCTGGCATATTAATTCGATTAAATTCGAAGTCATTTTAGCAAACATATACACTGTCAACAAACCCATTAATTCAGGGCTGTTGTTCGATTTGATGAACATCTAAAAAAATTAGCTTTACACAATAAGGCTCTGTCTATAAAATTCATTTCCATGTTTCTAATTTTTATTTATGGAGAAAAGAGATGTACTTTTGATTATCGGCGATGGACTTCAGGGAGTCAAAAAGCTACCTGAGGGTGATCTTAAAGATAAGATTCATGATTTTTTTAAAAAAATCGAAGAATTGATAGAGGGAAATTTTGACCTAGAGAAACTTGCTAAAATAGCGAAACAGCTCACTATTTCGGTTCTGGATGCACTCAGTTTTAAAGATACGGACCTGTTGCCTGACACGATTAATTTAGTCGATAGTCAATTGAGCGAGTTTAAATAAAGTGTGCAACAAAAAAGTGGAGGTTAGGCATTGTCAGCCAATCAGCCCAAATAGCATTTTTGATATATCCTCATATTCGCCATTAAATTCATTTAATTCGAACTCAGACAAAAGTTTAAGGTCAAAACATGCCTCTAAACAAGCTACTGTTTCAAAAGTAGAGGCACGGGATTGAATGTAGAAATGTTTTTTATCTGGCTTAGTAAAGCGGCCTGCTCCTTCAGCGATCAATAGCATTACACTTAAGCTTGCTCTAGATAGCTGGTCACGCAGGCGAGGTGGAACCGTTTTACATTTCATTAAATACACCATCACCTTCTTATGCATAAGTCTGGCTTTTTGGTAAACTTCTAACTTTTGAAAATCGAACATAGTGTTGTGGGATTATTAGGCTAAGCGTGAAATTTGTAGAATTTGTAGTATAAAATTGGAGATTCCAAGAATAGTATGCTGAAACAGAAACTCAAACACAAGCGGTTATGTACGTGTTTCTGAACCTGTTTGAGGACGCTGGGAATAAAATTTCTTTGGTCAGTTCGCTGAAACAGAAACTCAAACAGTTGCTTGAAATTTCGAGTAGAAATTTTATTGGAGGTACCGGTGGGATTTGAACCCACGAATGGCGGTTTTGCAAACCGCTGTGTTAGACCACTTCACCACGGTACCAAGCTCACCCATTTTTTTAACCTATTTAACGATTAAAAGCAAATCAATAATCCTAATCTGCATTTTTGATAATATGCTAATTATGTTACGCAGAAAGTAATTAAAAAAACATCATCCCATTTTTTAATAGAATTTTATGTGGTTTTTATAATAAAAATGATATAAATATAATGTTATATATAATAAAATAAAAACTAATATATATTAAAAATATGGATTCAAGCATAGAAACTAACACAAACACAAAGTCTGATAAGAAAAAAGAAGCTGCTGACCCTAAAATTCGCCCTACAGGGATTGAAGCTTTGGACGCAGTTCTAAATGGAGGCCTGCCAAAAAGTGCGAGCGTGCTTCTTAGTGGAGATGCAGGCGCTGGTAAAACCACACTAGCCATGCAATGGCTTTTAGCCGGATGCAGCGAGCACGATGAATCAGGAATTTATATAACAATGACAGAGCCAACAATCACCTTGCTCCGCAATCTGGATGGGATGTCTTTTTATGATGGTAAGTATCTGGCATCTTCAGATTTAAATGCCTCTAATTTTGAAACTGAAATTGCCGCCCGTAAAGGCCTGCATTTAATAGACCTGAGGCAGATAATGGAGGAGGTGGGACTTTTAAAATCCGAGTATACCTATGAAGACCTAGATCTTTTGGTTGAAACTTTATTTAAGCTCATATCACATGCCAAAGTACAAAGGGTAGCACTGGATTCAATTACGGCAGTCGCTTATTTGCTCAAGGATGAGGCTATGATCCGCAGTTTCATTTTTAAATTTGGCAAATATATTTCTTTAGTTAATTCCAATGTTTTACTGATTAGCGAAGCAAAAAAAGAGGAGGATAGTGCATTTGGTGTCGAAGAGTTTATTACGGACGGGGTTATAAGACTTGCCTATGGTGTACCGGAAAAGAATCTCCCCAGAACTTTAAAAGTAAAAAAATTACGTGGGATTGCTTTTAATTCTAAGCCAGTATCATACAGTATCACAGGCGATGGGTTAAAATTCTTTATGCCAATGCGGAAAAGATTAGATTTTGAGGTAAGCGAGCAGCGCTTGCCAAGCGGTATTCCCGGGTTTGATAAAATCACAAAAGGAGGTTATATAGAGACTTCCTCAATTCTAATTACTGGGCCTTCCGGGAGCGGAAAGACTTTGCTTGCCCTACAGTCAATGGTCTATTCATTGCAGCAGGGTCATAAAGCCATTTATTTTTCTTTTGAAGAATCAAGAGGTCAAATACTCAGGAACGCAAAGTCATTTGGATGGGATCTTGAAAGTTATGAAAAGCAGGGGCTATTGAGCATGGTCGTTGCGCATAGCGAGGAGTTTTATCATCAGGAGCATATATCGATTGTTAAAAATGCAATTGAAGATTTTAAGCCTAAGCTAGTTGTGATCGATTCATTGAGCGCTATCGAAAATGCTTATTCAAAAGAGGTTATCCATGATTGGGCCACGCAGATCATTTCACTTTTTAAAACAAATGGAGTCACTGGGATATTCACTGATGTAACGAATGAAATCATTGGATCCAGCCGTGCATCCGATAACGCACTTTCCAGTTTGTTTGACCAGATAGTTATACTAAGATACGTAGAAATTGAAGCCGAATTTAAACATGCAATTTTAGTGCTAAAGATGCGCGGCTCTCATCACGACAAAAAGATGTACAATCTGGATTTTACAGATACAGGGCTAAAGATTTCCCATTCTTACTCCGGTTACGAAGGAATATTTTCCGGATCGGCCCGCCAGGTAAGTGAATCTGCTGAAAAGCAGTTAAATGAATTATTTATCGAATTATTAGGCCCAATGGGTCAGCAGATGTTTGAGCGGGAGCAGGCTAAAGGACTACAGCTATCGAACGTTGTAAACTTCATCGAAGATATGGCAACTCAGGGTATTCTTTCGCAAGAGAATAAAGAAATATTTTTAAGCCGGTCAAAATATATACTTAAGGAAGGTGGCGCAGCAACAGAGCCAAAAAAATAATTTGAATCTTTGAATATCACTAACAATATTCACATGAAAAAATTTATCTACACGCCAATTATCTTCTTATTTCTATTGGCACTACCGTTTCAGGCAAATGCCGAAATCGATTTTGGTGAAGAGGCGACAAATTTTGGGAAGTCAGTAGCTGGAATCAAGGAGTTTACGGATATCACAGGCAGTGATATCGGCGATGTTGTGATAAAAAAGATTGTAGATGATATCCCTTCTCAGACGATGGCTAATCTTCTGAATCAGATTCAGCCGCTTTTTAAGCCATATACCACTGAAACCTCTGTTAATGGTAAGCAGGTTACTCAATGTCAGCGCGCGGCTAATTTAAAAGCATGGAGTATTTTTCTGGATGGGCGAGCAAAAGCACACTTTGCTCCCTGGGTAGAAATAGCGTGGAGTGCTGTTAAAGATATTGCCGGAGGAGGAAAGTCCATTGCCAAGCTCGTCGAAGATCACACTAAGGCCAAACTGGCTGAAATGATGAAGAAATGGCTTAACACGAGTAGTACACTGCCCATTGAAACCGTAAATCTGGAACATGGCGGCGCGTGCAATACAAAATCAAAGATGGTGTGGAATCCTCAGACGAAAAAAATCACCATAGATGTAACTGGTGAATGCGGGTGTACCGAGGTCAACACAGGTCGAGGAGGAGGTTCAACGGTGCTAAATCGTTTTGAGGTTCATATGGAAGCGCTTGTCGAAGTCACCAAAGTGGACATCGAAGAAAAAAATCGCTTTATTTTCTGGAAATCATTCAATGCAGTAGCACAGTACAAAGTAGATAAGCTGAGAGTTATAACAAAAGCCCATTGCAATGAACAATGCCCAACAGATCCTCCACCTAAAAAGAAAAAGAGTTTTATTACAGGAATTATTGATTGGATAATCGGAAGGGATGACGATGATCCGCCACCCCCGCCAATTCCACCGGAAGATGGAATCGACAAAGATAAGGATAAAGATAAGGACAAGGATAAAGATGAGGATGATGACGACGACGATTCTGAAGGCGAGGATGATGATCCTGAAGACGATAAGGATGACGACAAAGACGACGATAAAAAAGTCAGCGATAAATGCGATAAAGTAAATATCGATGGGCGCACTGGAGTAGCCACTTTTGATGCTCGCACTGACAAAACCCTTCTCTGTAATAACTCATGTGACCAGCACCAGATGTGTCGAAAAGTACCCTCAGGATTAGTGGGTGGAAATGATTTCTGTACGTATTGTGAAAACGTATGTGAAGAGGGACAGTTCCGCAACGAGCACCTCTGCAACGCAAACAAAGGTAAAGACCAGGAATGTGAGCCAACTGGTGTTGAAAAGTGCCACACACTCAAAGACAAAAAAAAGGAAGATCCGCCACCTCCACCTGAAGGGGATTGTGAGGCTGCCGTTAGGAAAATACTCGACGTTTACATGGGTTGGGCAGTACCACAAGTAACCTTTAGCGCCAATGGGGCTGTCTTCACGGTTCCAACTCACCGTTGCTTTAGCGACTCAATATTCCAGAAAGAGCATGTTAAATGGATAGACGAAGGTGTCAAAGATCTAAAGAAGCAATGCCCAACCCTCGTTCATGAATCGAGTAGTGAAAACTACCTCTCTGGCCAATCAAAAGGAGCTTTATGTGAATCCAAAACAGTATTTAGTTTTTAGTGATTTCTGATATATTACTTAAGTCATTTAATCTGAAGTCATGAAAAAATCTAAATCAATCAGTCTTAAACGCATCCTTCTTCTTCTGTTGGTGGCAGCCATCTTAAAAGGAGTTTATTGGTCAGTTGAGTCAGATCCGCTCGCTTTCAGTCGCTTTGTTAAGCAGTACAAACGGAATATGGCAGTCAGTCAGAACGAGTATCTGACTTACGATAAAGCTGTTTTTGCCAGGGTCCTCGAAAGCGGTGAAATAGATTTTTTGGATGATCCTCTTTATTTCAGGGGTGAGCCCGTTCATTTTGCCCTAATGAATGTCGGAAAGTTTAAAAAGGATGAAGAGGGATTGAATTGGGTAGATTTAGATTTAAAAGTAGTGAATCCTGATGGAGACACAGTAATGCTGAAGGAAGGGCTTTTGGGAAAAGGAGGGCATTTAGAATTAGAGAATGATACCGCTCCATCACCCAGTGGCGTTTATATTCCTTCCCGAAAAGTGATTACGGGGATCTACAAAGTATACCTGACCATTTACGACAGAATTGGCGGTGAATCAGTTTCTGACTCCGGGACATTTAGGCTCAGGTGAAGCTAGGGAATCATCAGCTTGAAAAAGTCACCCTTTTTTCCGCTAGGCGGATTTTTAAAGTCACCCCAGCGAAGCCAGGTGGTATTGAGTTTAAAAATGACAACATGGTTGTTTTTCATTTTTATGACAGGTGGAAGCGGATCCCATAGATGAGCTATAATCTGACGAATAGTTGGCTTAAGCGTTTCAGAAAGCACTGTGATAGCTTTTGAATTCTTCTTAACGCTGTGAACTTCCTCTACTTCTCCTTCCGCTTGAACGGTTTGCTCACGATATTCATCAGTGATCGCCAGAGCAATATGGGGCCGTTTTTTCAAGTTGGCATACTTGCGGGTTTTATCACCCACCATAAAATAGAAATTAAGCTTTTCATCAACTCCATAGTAGATCGAGGCGGCCTCAGGCTTTCGGTCTGCCGAAACAGAAGCCATCATAGCCAGTTTATTTTGTTTTAAAAATTGATAGACGTCTTTTTTAGTCGACATTAGAAAGTTACTTTAAACGAAAACTAGTAACAGTAGCTCCAACCAGATCACGAATTTGCTTGGGGGTGTCTGGCAGCATTCCACCTGAAATAATATAACCGTAATTCTTTTTAGTTACATACAGCTGTACAAACTTGATCAGTTTTTCAGAAGGATTTAGGCGAGCCTGAAAAATATGAAGAAGGGCAGGCTGACCGGATTGGTCTAACTTCACTTCCTGAACTTTCTGGTAGTCGGTAAGGTTTTGGGCGCTTAAATTTATATTTGCTCGTCCATAATCAACAGAAGAAATAGTCTGCTTTAAATCTTCCCGTACCACATTCACATTGATGAAAAAACCGTTATAAGCTTCAGGAGTCGTGAACGCCACGACGGTTTCCTTAGGAATTTCCGAATAAAAGTCAGATTGATTGATTACTTTCCAGCTCGGATCAACATTCAGGACAAATTCACCCCCATCATAGGCCTGTAAATTTTGAGTCGAGGCTTCTTCACCTCCGCCACACCCCGTTAAAAACACAGTAAAAAAGAGGGTGACAGAAAGAAGAATAGATTTTTTTAAATGAGTTTTCATATTTCTTTTTTACTTAAGCTAAATCTTATCAAAGTTCTGTCCGTCAGGCAAATTTTACGTCGGGGATGGATTTTTTATTATTTTTCAAATAAAATGAGCTTACATTAACAAATACAAATGAGATTGATTCAACAGTATCCAATCATCGTTCCCTTTATCGCCATCTTGATGGCAGAGGTGGTTAAAGCCTTGATCGATGTTTTTATGAAACGAAAAAAAGTCCGCTTTATTAATCCAGGTGGAATGCCTAGCGGCCATTCGGCTTTTGTTTCAGCCTTGGTGGTCACGGTGGCTTATCGAGACGGAATTGAAAGTACTCTATTCATGATCAGCGCTGTGATTGCCCTTATTGTAATGTACGATGCGGTAAATTTGAGAATGGAAGCGGGGTACCACGCAAAAGCGATCAATAAGCTGAATAAAAAGGAGCATTTAGAGGAGTCATTAGGGCATACGTTTTGGGAGGTAACCGTAGGGGCGACATTTGGCGCTATTATCGCCTTCATGTTAATCAACTTCTAGCGCCAGGATTTCAGAGAGGATTGCCCTTGAAGTAAGGGGCTATTTTGTGGTATAATATAATGATAATTATACCTTGAACTGAGCAATGGCCTTAAAAACGGTAAAATCACAAATTGTACTAGGCACGTCAGCGGTCATCATCTCGATCCTGATCGCAGCGACGTACTTTATCATTAGTCAAAAAACAAAAGAAATCAGTTTAGATATTTTTAATAATGCTGTTAGTTTTGCAGAATTAACTCACGAGAGGGTTATATCGAATTATGAGCACAATTATGTCCAGAAAGCTTTTGCTCATTTTGAGAGAGAAATGGCTGATATTAAAGTGCTCAACGAAGATATTCCGGCGATCAGTGTATTTAACTACCTCGGAGAAACACTCTACAAACCTGAAGAGGCAACCTTCGATAAATTGTCTGAAGAAGATCTGGAGCGGATCCAGGCCGTTATGCCCTCCGTAAAAACACAGTCTGATAGAGTGGTTTATTTAGATAAATCGGATGAGACCGTTCGTTTCACCAACTTCAACGGCCGAACGGTTGAGCCAATAACCGCCACAGAGCGTATCGAAAATATCATCCTTCCTTTCAGAGATACTAATAACGCACTGAGAAATTTCTCAGTGCTATATCGCGTGAGTTATGAGGCGCTGACCGATCGAGTTGCCGCAACCCGGAACAACATGTTGGTACTCGCTGGATTCGGTATTTTGATCTCACTTTTTATTGGTGGAATCATTGCGGGTAAAATCACCTCTCCTCTCAAAAAGTTAACACAAGGCGCTCTTAAGCTGGGTGCTGGTGATTTTACAACTCGTATTCAGGTAAGCGCCAAAAACGAGGTTGGGCACTTGGCAAACACGTTTAACCAAATGGCCCAGGATCTCGAAAAAAGTACTCAGCAATTGATTGAAAAAGAGAAACTCACTCGCGAATTGGAATTGGCCGGAGAAATCCAAAAGGAGCTTCTGCCAACGGAACTGCCCAGGTTACCCAATCTGGATATTGCCGCCAGTCTGGTATCCGCCACTGAAGTAGGAGGGGATTGTTACGACTTTTTGCCACTCGATAAGGATAATTTGATTTTTTATATTGGTGACGTAACGGGGCATGGAGTGCCTGCAGGTCTTGTATCGGCCATTAATAATGCGCTTGTTCCCGCCTTTATGGATCAATACAAAACCACTGAGGAGCTCATCGTGCATTTGAATGCGATTCTGCAAAAGAAGACCCGCCCCAACGTATTCATGACCATGGTGATGGCTCATTGGTATGTAAAAGAGGCCAGGCTAGGCTTCACACAAGCAGGTCATGATCCAATTTTCCATTACAAGGCATCAGATAAAACCGTTAACGAAACTCCTTATGGAGGGATGGCGTTGGGAATGACACCTGATATCTCCAATATCGTAAAAACAGAACATATAGACATGGCCATTGGCGATGTAGCTGTCCTTTATACAGATGGGATTCCTGAAGCCTGGAGAAGCGATACCGAAAACTACGGTATGGATCGATTCAAACAGTCCGTGGCCAAAAATTCCCTTCTTCCAACCGCCCAGGAGATTCATGATGGGATTATCAAGGATGTCCGTGCATTTATGGAGGACTATCCGCAGGCAGATGACATTACCCTTATTGTTACCAAAAGAACCACCTAAAAAACCGTATTTAAACCCCCAACCCCGCCATATCTACAGCATCTTCGCCAAATATTGCCCCGTATAACTCTCCTTGCATTTCGCCACTTCTTCAGGAGTCCCAGTGCAGATGACCTGACCGCCTTCATTTCCTCCTTCAGGGCCAAGATCAATAATATGATCCACCGATTTTACGACATCCAGGTTGTGCTCAATAGTGATGACTGTATTTCCTTTATCCACTAAAGCCTGAAGAACACTCAAGAGCTTTTTAACATCATCAAAATGAAGACCTGTCGTGGGTTCATCCAGAACATAAATGGTTTTGCCAGTTGAGCGTTTGGCCAATTCAGTGGCCAGCTTCACACGCTGGGCTTCACCACCCGATAAAGTGGTCGCACTTTGTCCTAAATGAATATAACCGAGACCCACATCTTGGAGAGTTTTTAGCTTATTTTTGACTTGAGGAATCGCATCAAAAAATTCTAAAGCTTCATTAACGGTCATATCTAATACGTCAGCAATATTCGATCCATGCCATGTGATTTCGAGCGCCTCAGCATTGTAACGACACCCCTTACAAACTTCACAAGGAACATAAACATCGGGCAGAAAATGCATTTCGATTTTTACAATTCCATCTCCCTTACAAGACTCACACCGCCCTCCTTTTACATTAAAACTAAAGCGGCCTTCGCGATAGCCTCGGAGTTTCGATTCGGTTGTGGACGCAAAAAGTTCACGAATATCTGTAAACACGCCGGTGTAGGTGGCTGGATTACTCCGTGGAGTTCGTCCAATAGGGGATTGGTCGATGTTGATAATTTTATCGAGGTGCTCAATTCCATTAATCTCTTTATGAGCCCCAGCTCGTTGCTTGGCTCGATTGAGCTTTGTATTGAGAACGGGGCATAAAATATAGTTGATCAACGAGGATTTTCCTGAACCGGAAACACCGGTAATCCCGATAAACACATTAAGTGGAATGGTAACGTCGATATTTTTCAAATTATGCTCTGCGGCACCAATGATCTCCAATTGCTTGCCTGTACCCTTACGTCGTTTCGTTGGAACATCTATAGACTCACGGCCAGATAAATACTTACCCGTAATTGAGTTTTTATTCTTCTTGATTTCGTCCGCCGTTCCAGCTGCCACCAGCTCACCACCATGCTTACCCGCCGCTGGGCCAATATCTAATACATAGTCAGCCGCGCCGATCGTTTCTTCATCATGTTCAACAACAATCACTGTGTTGCCCAAATTTCTCAAGTTCTCCATGGTTTTGATCAGCCTTGCATTATCACGTTGATGCAACCCAATAGAAGGTTCATCCAGAACATATAAAACCCCTTGCAATGACGAGCCGATTTGGGTGGCCAGCCGGATACGCTGTGCTTCCCCACCCGACAATGTGTTAGCACTGCGGTTCAGGGTTAAATAGGAAAGTCCTACATTGTGAAGGAAGAGTAAACGACTGAGAACTTCCTGAATAATCATTTTGGCAATGGCATATTCAGAAGTTGTAAGCAGTTTCTTTTTATTTTCGGGCAACAGAAGTTTGAAAAAGGCTTGAGCGGTTTCAATAGACATTTCAGTCACATCGTAAATCGATTTATCCACAATTGTAATTGAAAGAATCTCAGGACGAAGACGTTTTCCACTACAAGTGCTGCACGTGAGTTCCTCCATAAACCGCTCGATGTTTTTGCGAACATAATCAGAGTCAGATTCATGATATCGGCGTTCTAAATTTGGAATCACCCCTTCGTATGTTGTGTCACATTCATAATTCGAATTCTGACCTGTATAAGTGGCTCGGAATTTCTCTTTTCCTGTTCCATATAAAATAACTTCAACTTGTTTGTCAGTGAGTTTTCCGATGGGGGTATTGATATCAAACCCATTTTCCTTGCCCACCTCCCGAAGAAGCTGGGTGTACCAGTTCAGCCGCATCGAAGATGACGACCATGGAATAATGGCCCCTTCAGCAACTGTGAGGCGGGGGTTGGGCATCACCAAGTCGGGGTTGATTTTAAGTTTAGATCCAAGGCCGTGGCAATCAGGGCACGCACCATGAGGAGAGTTGAAACTGAACGAGCGGGGCTGAATATCGGGAATAGAAATGCCACAAGTATCACAAGCAAAATTTTCAGAAAAGACATCTTCCTGGTCTGAATCAGGATCGACGATTCTAACGATTCCCTCACTATAACGCAGAGCTGTTTCGATAGAATCCGCTAAGCGGGAGCGGTCTTCATTTTTTTCTTCAACTTCCTGACCGGATTTGAGCTTAATAATTTTACGTTTCAGGTTCTGAACTTTAAGTCGATCCACCACAATTTCAATCGTATGTTTCTTTTTGGGGTCAAGTTTTGCTTCTTCATTGATACTGACAATGTCTCCATCCAGTCGATAGCGAACAAAACCATCCTTTCTGATTTTCTCAAGAACTTTCTGATGTTCACCTTTACGGTCTTTGACAATGGGAGCCAGAATCATAATGCGTTTTCCCTCCGGCATCTCAGCAATCAAATCCACGATCTGACTGACAGACTGCTTACTGATGATCTTGCCGCAATTCGGGCAATGAGGCCGACCGACTTTTGCAAATAAAAGACGGAGATAATCGTAAATTTCAGTCACAGTGCCCACTGTAGAGCGGGGATTTCGGGTGGCGGTTTTTTGATCAATAGAAATAGCCGGTGAAAGTCCTTCGATCGAATCCACATCCGGTTTCTCCATCAATTGAAGAAATTGCCTGGCATAAGTACTCAGCGATTCCACATAACGTCGCTGACCTTCTGCGTAAATGGTGTCAAAAGCCAGAGAAGACTTGCCGGAACCAGACGGTCCTGTAATCACCACCAATTTATCTCGGGGGATCTCAACATCAATATTTTTTAAGTTGTGCACACGGGCACCTTTAACGATAATCTGTTTCAAATTTTGGGAGGATAATTAACTAAAACTGACACGATAAGCCAGTTTTTACATCGTTTCACATTTTTGTAAATAAGTCAATACTTAAGAACTCATCAAATGTACCCTTCTTTGATAATTTGACATAAATTATCTAAAACTGTAGTTTTTTAGCCAATCTATTCTTAAAATCAAGATTTATGAATGAAAAACTGGTAAGTACCCGAGGCATAAAAGGGGAAAGCACTACCCTTAAAGAAGGTATACTGAAAAGTCAGCCGGCAGATAAAGGACTATTTACTTTTCGGGAGTTTCCCCAAATAAATTCAGCTGAAATGGACCGATTGAAAGAACTGCCCTATCCTCAGCTTGCAAAAGCACTTTTAGGCAAGTTTGATTTCAGATTGTCAGAGGAAGAACTCAGTGAGATTATTGACAGCACTTACGGTGATCAATGGGATACTAAAGAAATCACGCCGGTAACTGAATTGGGAGATAACAAGTTTCTATTAGAGCTCTATCATGGCCCAACACAAGCTTTTAAAGATGTTGCGCTTCAATTTTTACCACGGGTTTTGTCCGCTTATCGGCAACCAGATGAAACATTAAGAGCCTTGGGAGCCTCTTCCGGGGACACGATCAGTGCAGCTCACTTTGGCGTGGGAGATACTGAAGGACTGCAATCAATCTTTCTGCTACCCAAACATGGCCCCAGCGAAATCCAAAGACTCCAGGCCACTGCACATGGGTTCAGAAATGCAATCACAATTTTAATTGAAGGCAGTTTCGATGATGGGCAAAAAGTAATTAAAGAAATGCTTACCAAGCCAAAATATGAGGAAATGAAAGAGTGTAACAATTACACCTCCTTTAATTCTATCAATATCGCACGCATCATAGCGCAAATAATTTATTATTTCCGCGCTTATTTTGATCTGATAAAAAAAGATGCCATTCAAAATGGTGATCCAGTTAATTTTTCAACACCTTCCGGTAATTTTGGTGATGCTCTGGCGGGTGTCTACGCAAAAAAAATGGGCTTACCGGTCAATAAAATTAACGTCGCTACGAATGTGAATGATGTATTACATAAATTTCTGCAGACAGGAAGATATACACCTGGAGAAAAATCTGTACCAACATTAGCGCCGTCGCAGGATATTACAGTCGCGAGTAATTTTGAGC
>JAJDCE010000080.1 GCA_029260985.1 Patescibacteria group bacterium
ATACCGCTTTCCATGCCCTTCAATTACACTAAGGGAAGTTTGTTGTTGTAAACCAGGCGACTTAATGTATTTATAAATAGCAAGAAGCTCGGCTTCTCCCATATTTTTTTTGCCTTTTACTCCTTTTACCCAATAAATGGGAAGGACTTGATACTTGCCAATGGCACACCGGGCTAAAATCTCGGTAGCATTGCTCGTTCTTTTGGAACCACTAGAAAGATTGGGCTGAAGAACAGAGCATGTTCGCTCTTTAAAGGCTTCAAAACTAGCCAAATGGGATTCATTTGAGTAAAGCGGCTTTCGACTTAAAGAAGGAACCGTAATTCCCTTCTGAGACAGTAATTTTCTTCGAGTACCAGGTCCAACAGCGGCCTGATTCACCAATCGAAGTCGCCTTTTATCAGCACCAAAACCAGATTCCTTCGCGGCAATTGCCTTAAATATAAAATACTTAAGCTCTGTCGGATCTTTCGTTTTCTGATACTTCTTATACATAGCATCCAAATTCTTTGCATTGGTCTCAATCGCAGCCAATACTTTTTCTGGAGATGCTTTGGGTAAAATAGTGGCATATTTAACCGCCTCTTCTTTTGGCGATAAGTCAGCATATTTCACCTCCTCGGCTTTCTTAACCTGTTTAGATAGAGTTTTTTTAGTTTTCTCCTCCCCTTTCTTAACTTCTGGCTTGAACATAAAGGCTAAAAACCCAACCAGAGCAGCAAACATAGTCTTGCCCTTTGGTATCTTTCCTCCTTCCAAAACTTTATTCTTAAAAGGACTAAATGATTCGATTAGCTTTAAAATACTGGAAGCAGAGCCAGAAAGTTTTTCCTTAGCCCCTTTCAGAGCAGTTTTTGTTCCAGGCTTAGCAATTCCCTCTTTTAACTTCGAGAGTGAATCTGGAGCAGACAAAGCACTAGTAACAAGCTTAGCCAATGATGGTTTTTTTTGAACAGGCACAAGTAGAGAATAAATATCAAAGCCATTGTACCAAATCCTTACATTTCTTGAAGTTATTTAAAAAATGGGGCCCGACACAAGTGCCGAGCCCCTATCCCTTAACGGGAAAGGAGGTTTAGCGTGGTGTGTTCCTTACCCCGCAGCGGAATACTGAGGGCCACACCCACACTAACAATGGCTATATTATAATATAATTAGTAATTTGTCAATAGATTTGACATCCTCCAACATCTCTCTTATCCTGTTAATGCATGAAAACAACTGGAAACAACTACGGCTTTTATTTTAACAACCGCTAGAGCGACCGTTTATTTCATGCAACCCTAATAACGTCCGCTCCTAAAAGCGGATTTTTTAAAATAGCAAATAGTAACTATTAAATAGTAAATAAAATATGATTGTAATTTGGTTTTTTTACAAAAGGTTTAGATGCACTCAGTTTGAATTTCTTAATTCAAAACCTTTTGTAATAATTAACTTAAGTATAAAATGCAATCTCAAACATCATTAACTCAAATACACATGATTGTAGTCATGCAAAAATCAGCCACCAAAGAAATGGTGAACCATGTCGTCAGTATTATCGAAGACCATGATCTTCGCGCCGATATAAGCTATGGAGAACAACGTACTGCTATCGGAGTCGTGGGTGATAAGGGAAAATTAGACGAAGGAAATGTAACCCGCTTACCCGGTGTAAAAGAAATACTTCTGATTTCTAAACCCTACAAAAAAGTAAGTCGGGAATACAAACCCGAAAACACAGTGGTAAAAGTAGGCAATGTAGAATTCGGATCTGGAACCCCAGTTATGATCGCTGGCCCTTGCGGCGTTGAATCCGAAGAACAGATCATGACCATTGCCAAGCAAGTAAAAGAACTTGGGGCTAATATGCTGCGTGGTGGCGCCTTCAAACCTAGAACTTCACCTTACTCCTTCCAAGGAATGGGAAAAGAAGGGATTGAGCTGCTGGTTAAGGCCCGTGAAGCCACCGGCCTACCAATCATCAGCGAATTAGTTTCAGTCACCGATATCGATTTATTCGCTGAACATGTCGATATGATCCAATTGGGGGCACGGAACATGCAGAACTTTGACCTCATTAAACAAGCAGCCAAAATCGGCAAACCTATTTTGCTAAAACGAGGACTTTCCGCTCATGTCGAAGAATTTCTCCTCGCTGCTGAATACATATTGAACGAAGGAAACAACAATGTCGTTTTATGTGAACGAGGCATTCGGACTTTCGAAACCTCAACACGTAATATTCTCGATCTCAACTCTCTCGCTCTCATCAAAGAGACATCTCACTTACCCATCATTGCTGATCCAAGTCACGCGGCAGGACGTTATGACCTGGTAGCCCCACTTGGCTACGCCGCCTTGGCAGCCGGAGCGGATGGACTTATAGTAGAAGTACACAACAAACCAGACGAAGCCTTAAGCGACGGAAAACAATCCCTCACTCCCGACACCTTTGGCGACATGATGAAAAAACTGAAAGAAATGAGCTTGCTTAGTCCCTAGTTCTGAGAAAATATGGAAATAATTGAATTAAAAACATTGGCCAAAACCTCAAAAATCCTAATCGAAGATGGACTTTTAGAAAAAAGTGGAAAAATGATGAAGGAGGCGTATCCATCCAGCAAATTCGCCATTATCACTGACTCCAATATCGAAAAAATATATGGCGAAAAACTAAAAGAGCAATTTCCTGACGCTCATTTTTATACGATTCCAGCAGGCGAGGAAAGCAAGCAATTCAAAACCATTATTGATCTCATCGAAAAGTTATTAGAGGCGGGATTTGCACGTAATGATGTCTTGATTGGTTTCGGAGGGGGAATGGCCACTGATGTGGCAGGTTTTGTCGCTTCCATTTTTATGCGAGGCATGAAATACGTCGTTTTCCCTACCTCACTCCTCAGCATGGTAGATGCTGCTATTGGAGGCAAAACCGGTATTAATTTAGTCGCAAAAAACATTGTCGGTACCATTTATCTATCTGATTTTATTTTGATCGATCCTGGAGTGCTAAAAAGCTTTCCGGATCCAAAAAAGCTATCTGGAATGGGCGAAGTAATTAAATATGCCTCAACCGTTGATAAATCACTATTCGACGACCTGGAAAAAGAACCGTTAGACCTAACAAATATCATTATTAAATCCGTCAAAGCCAAAAGTAACATCGTTAGTCAGGATTTAAATGAGTGTAAGTTGAGAAAAATTCTGAATTACGGACACACTTTCGGCCATGCTATCGAAACCGCCATGAAACTTAAGCTATCCCACGATCATTCCATCAGTATAGGGATGGTGATTGCCAATAAAGTTGCTCAAAAACTAGGTAAACAGGAAAAAGCAGTAGGCGATAAAATTGAGCAGACATTAAAAACCTTTTATCTTCCTACAGAACTCCCCTCAGAGCTCACCATTGAAGGTCTAACAGAGTATATTAAAAAGGATAAAAAACGACGGGGAAATATTATTGATTATGTGATTGCCCCCGAAATTGGAAGAGCTGAAATACTGCCAATGACCGTTGAGGAATTAGTTAATTTGGCTAAATAAATGAAATTATTAGTCGCCACTCGAAATTTTGGCAAATACAAAGAGCTAATGGAGGTACTTGAGAGTCTTCCATTTAATTTTGTATCGCTAAATGACGAAAAAATTGAAGGAGATGTAGAAGAAAATGGATCGACCTATGAAGAAAATGCCATCCTCAAAGCTGAGTTTTTTGGCCGAAAAGCAGAACTATCCACAATCGCAGATGATTCTGGAATCGTAGTTGAATGCCTGGCAGGCGAACTTGGAGTTCAAACAAGACGATGGGGGGCTGGAGCCGATGCCAATGACAAAGAATGGCTCAATCACTTTCTTCATCGACTAACCTTCGAAGAAAACCGACAAGCCAACTTCATTAGCACAGTAGCCCTTTACCGACCTGGAGAAGAAACAATTACCTTCCGAGGTGAATGCAAAGGAATCATCTTACCAGAACCTCAAACCGAATTAGAACCAGGCATTCCCCTATCATCCGTATTTCTGCCAGAGAATAAAGAATTGGTTTTTTCTGCACTTTCTAAAAATGAAAAAAATGAGATTTCTCATCGTGGAAAAGCAATCAAAAAATGTCATGACTACCTTCTAAAACATTTTATTTAATGGAGCCTGACCCACAAGAAGATTTTGAAGAACTTTTAGAAGAATACACATCCGATGAGGCTATTGAACAGGCTCTGAAAGACAAAGGAGAAGGTGAAAATATAAAAATGTCCCCTCAAGAATTAATAAAATCCCTCCCCGACGTTCAAGATCGATTAGATCTGCACAATCACTACTTAGATGAAGCTTTAAGACGAACAGCTGCTTACATAAAAGATTCAAAGCGGAATGGCCTTCAGACAATCGAAATCATAACCGGGAAAGGTCGACATTCTGAAAATGCCACTCCTATTTTAAGAGGAAAAGTGTTTGAAAAAATCATGGAATTAAAAAGGGAAGGTTTTGTACTTGCAGCAAAATGGAATCAAAAAAAGGAAAGTAAAAGTGGATCCATCATCGTTTACTTGGCACAATAAATCCCGTAGAATATTGGATGTCAGCTCAATAAAAATACAAAATGATCCTATCAGAAGCTATTCAACAATTCCTCGAACACTGCGAAATCGAAAAAAACCAATCTAAAAGAACTTTGGTCAGTTACCGACACTACCTGGAACGTTTTTTAGAGTTTTTAAAGGATATTGAGCTAAAAAAAATCAATCTATCCCTAATTAAAAGGTATCGACTTCACCTAAATCGATTTCAGTTTCGACTGCACGAAACACTGAGTGTAAAAACCCAAAACTACCATATGATTGCGGTGAGAGCCTTTCTTAAATTCTGTGCCAAAAATGATTGGGAAACTCTAGCCCCGGAAAAAGTAGACCTGGCAAAGACTCCTGAAAGGACTGTTGAATTTTTAACACGAGACGAATTAGAACGACTTTTTCACTCAATTGATGATGGCAAAATAACAGGACTTAGAAACCGAGCCATATTAGAAATGCTCTATTCCACAGGTCTCCGCATCAGTGAACTCACCAATTTAAATAGACACAATGTCGATTTTGAAAGAGGAGAATTTGCAATAAGGGGAAAGGGGCAAAAAGTACGAATCGTCTTTCTTTCCGATCGGGCTAAGGGCTGGCTGAAAGAATATTTAGATGAACGAGATGATAACTATGACCCACTTTTTTTAAACCATCGACGCTCCAGAAATCGAAAAAAGGACGACTTAGATTTAAAAGGCGAACATCGCCGCCTCACCGACTACACCATTCAGGAAATGGTCCGAACCACCGCCTACAAAGCCGGCCTCACCAAACACGTCACTCCTCATACCCTTCGCCACTCCTTCGCAACCGAATTACTCATGAATGGAGCCGATATTCGCTCAGTTCAGGAAATGCTTGGGCACGCCAGCATCACCACCACTCAAATTTACACCCACATCACCAACAAAAAACTAAGGGAGGTACACCAAAAATTCCATAAATAGTAAAAATTAGGCCATAAGCCACCGACGAACAACCAGAAAACAACAGCGCTAACGGCCTTAGATGTACAATGGGAATTTAAAGGCATTGGCGAGTCCAGACTGCAGCGAGCGTGGGAGATGATGGAGCTCGGCAACAATGCCGATTACACGCTTCGCGGAAGTTTGTGGTTTTTTGCTTACTTTTTTGACACCAAAAAAGTAAGAAGCGTGAATTAAACAGAATCACCACACATAGAAGCAACAGTACTACAAAAAGGTCAGTCGCGGCCTTCGCCGCAATATAATTAGACCTATCTTGACCATAACTACACAATGATTATTCGGCAGATTTCATCAATTCATCAATCTCCCTCGTAAGCTCCGGAGTAACCGTAACCGTAAACGGCGCAGGCAACACCTTGCCACCAATAACCAATTTCACCTTCCGCTCACCCGGATGTTTTTCAAAGAGCTCTTTCAATTTTTGAAAAAAGACCTTATCCACTTCATGATTAACGGTAATCGAATAGGCCTCCTCTTCGGGCTCATCCGTAGCTGAATCCTCCGAAGCTTCAGCAAAGGATGGATCAGCAGCCACAATTTCTTCCTCTTCCTCAACTTCCCGACTCGTATAATCAATCTTCTCATCCTCGGACCACAGACCCTCTTTTTTAGCAACTTCCTGAAGTTTTTCAAGGCTGACCACATCCGCCTTATTGATAATGATCTGCATTTCACCCATTCTCTTTTCAAGGACTCCATCTACAAAAATAAGCTGGTCCTCCAAGAGCACGTCAGAATAAGATTTATAAGCCCTTGGGAACATAACTGCATCTACTTTTCCAAACGGATCCTCAATTTGGAGCATAGCCATCATATCGCCTTTTTTAGTTGTGATCTTTTTGAAGTTACTGATAATTCCTCCAACTTTTATAGGCTTTCCAACCGCCTTACCCTTCAATTGGTTAAGCGGAATTACCTTCCTTTGGAAATACTGCATAAGACCCTTAAGGGGGTGTGAAGAAACATAAAGACCAAGATACTCCTTTTCCCATTTTAACTTTTCAGTTTCAGTAGCTGGCTCAACTTCTGCCATCTCGAGCTTGTGCTGAGTTGCCTCATCATCAAAATCATCGAACAAACCACCTTGATTTTCATCATGCGAAGACTCAAACTTTTTCCCAAAATCAGCCATGGCCTCCACATTGAGTCCAAGTTTTTTTCGCTCTCCAAACTCGTCCATCGCCCCGCTAAAAGCTAAAGCTTCAATTGTTTTTTTATTGAGAATTTTAGAAGGAACCCGGCTGGAAAAATCTTCGATCGACTCAAACTTGCCCCCTTTGTCACGCGCTTCTATAAGGGTTTTCACAGAGCCTTTCCCAAGCCCCTTAATCGCAGAGAGTCCAAAACGAATTTTACCATCTTCAACATAGGTAAAATTGGAAAGGGATTCATTCACATCCGGTGGCAGAACCTGAATCCCTATCTGTTCACACTCCCCCATTTCAATCACAATTCGATCGGTATTTCCATAATCCGCAGACATCAACGCTGCCATAAACTGAGTGGGGAAATGGGCTTTCAAATAGGCAGTCTGATAAGCGATCATCGCATAACAAGCCGCATGAGATTTGTTGAAACCGTATCCAGCAAAAGGTTCAATTACCTTCTCAAAAATCATCACAGCAAGAGCTTCTTTATATCCTTTTTCAACAGCGCCTTTAATAAATTTCTCCCGCTGAGCCTCAAGTTCAGAAATAATTTTCTTACCAATCGCCCGACGAAGCAAGTCCGCCTCACCCAACGAAAATCCTGCAAACTCCTGAGCAATTCTAAGGATTTGCTCCTGGTAAATCGCTATACCATAGGTCGTTTTCAGAATGGGCTCAAGCGTGGGATGCTGATAAATGATCTCCTTCTGACCATGCTTACCTTTAATATAATCAGGAATCCATTCCATCGGACCAGGACGATAAAGAGACACCATGGCGATAATATCTTCAAACTCAGTAGGCTTTAAACCTTTCAGATATCGCTTCATACCAGCCGATTCTAACTGAAACACTCCCGTTGTTTCCCCTCGTGCCATCAGAGCATAGGCTTTTTTATCATCAATAGGAATATTCTTACGATCAATCTTCTTCCCAGCCGTTCGTTCAATAATTTTTAAAGTCGTTTGCAAGATTGTTAAGTTTTTGAGGCCCAAAAAGTCCATCTTAAGCAACCCCAATGTCTCAAGTGACTTCGCTTCATACTGAGTAATAAGCCCTTCATCATCCTTTGGTGGTCGTTGTAGCGCAGTGTATTTCGTTAACGGCTCATCCGCAATCACCACCGCACAAGCATGGACGGAAACATGCCGGACCGCCCCTTCAAGCTTTAAGGCATTATCCATCACTTGTGTAAAAATATCAGAACCATCCACAGCCGCTTTAAGCTCAGGAGATTGCTCCAAAGCCTCACGCAACTTCGTACCTGGCTTCTCAGGAATCAATTTCGCAAATGTATTCATTTCCACAAACGGAACACCTAATACACGTCCAACATCTTTTACGGCAGCCCGGGCAGCCAATGTTCCGAATGTACAGATCTGCGCCACCCGATCACGCCCATATTTATTAGCCACATAATCGATCACTTCATCCCGACGATTATCCGCAAAATCCAAGTCGATATCAGGCATAGAGATACGAGCCGGATTAAGAAAACGCTCAAAAAGCAGATTGTATTGAAGGGGATCAATTTCAGTGATATCGAGAGTGTAAGCCACCAATGCCCCTGCTGCAGAACCACGACCTGGCCCCACCACAATCCCCTGATCCTTCGCCCACTTCACAAAATCCCACACAATCAAAAAGTATCCCACAAACCCCATATCGATAATGATTTTGAGCTCATAATTGAGCCGCTCTGCCAAAGTCTGATGAAACTCATCCTTAGAATCAGTGAATATTTCCGAATCCCGAATCCCGAATCCCGAATCCCCAAGACTGTATTTAGCAATCAATCCTTCAAGACATAACTCCCTCAAATAATCACCGGGATCTTTCTCCGCCGGCATCGGAAAAGCAGGAATGAGATATTTACCAAATTCAAATTCCACATTGCATCGTTCAGCAATTTTAACCGTGTTTTCAAGGGCTTCAGGAATATCAGAAAATGCTTCCCACATCTCCTCAGGACTACGGAGAGAAAAATCAGAGTTCATCATCGACATCCGTCCTGCATCATCCACATTTCGAGCCGTTTGAATGCAAAGCATAATATCCTGCGCCACATTATCTTCTTTATTAATATAATGACAATCACCTGTGGCAATAACAGGAATATTCATAGATTTATGAAGCTCAATGATTTTGTCATTCACCATTTTTTGCTGAGGAATAGTTGGATGATGCTGAAGCTCAAGAAAGAAATTATCTTTCCCAAACACCGTCTGAAATCGCTCAATCAATTCTTTTATTTTTTCCTCATCCTGATGAAGAATTGCCTCCGGAATTTCACCATTCAAACAGGCAGAAGATGCAATAAGACCCTTAGAATGTTTTTTCAAAAGATCCCAATCCACACGAGGCTTGTAATAATACCCATCCAAATGAGCAATCGTCGCCATCTTCAAAAGATTCTCATAACCTTCCTGAGTTTCAGCTAAAAGCAACATATGAGACCGCTTGTTGTCGATTTGATGACGTTTGTCGGCAAGCTTGTTGAAAGCCACATAAACCTCACAACCGATAACCGGTTTAACACCCTGCTCCTTACAAGCCTTGTAAAACTCAATACAACCATGCATCACACCATGGTCCGTCAGAGCAATTGCTGGAGAACCAAATTCCTTAGCCTTCTTCGCCAACCCGGATGGTCGGCTCAAACCATCAAGTAATGAGAAATGGGAATGCGTATGAAGATGTACAAACGGTTTATCTGACATATATAAGATAGAATTTGAGGGTTACAGAATAACACAATCAAACATTCAAAAAAATGCCCAATTGACCTCCTGTAGACATCCAGTGGACTGTATGCTAAGTTGAAGCCTTATTTTGAATCTAAATGAATATGAATTGCAATAATTTAAGAGTATATCAATTTTCTGATAAAGCTCGTCAGGAACTATATGATGAACTAATTAATATTCCTTATCATTGGACTATTCCTGAAATTGACCAAGCCTTAAGATCTTCATCTTCTGTGGTGGCTAATATCGTCGAAGGTTATGGAAGAAAGATTTATCAAAAAGAGTTTTTTAAATATCTATCTATTGCTGTTGGATCTAGTGATGAAACTCAAACTCATATAAGAACGCTTGCCTTAAAAGGGTCGATTGAACATGAAAAAGCTAAAGTACTTATAAAGTATTACAAAAATATCTCAATTTTAATGGTAAATTTAATGAAGACTATAAAAGAAAATGGCTTCAAATAATTTTTCCATACCCAATTTTCAGTCCACCGGATGTCTACGGGAAGTCACGAGACCGATAGGGCGAGTGGAAATTAATCAGACAAATACCCCTCAACAAACTTCCTCGCCTCCTCCACATCCTTCACCACCCCCTCAATCTGAGCCTCACGAAGCGCCTCCAAAACCTCTTTGATCTTTGGCCCGGGCTTTAGGCCAAAGTCTTTTTGCAAATCCTCACCAGACAATATCGGCTTAAAGTGATCTTCAAGTAGGGGTTCATTGTGATATTCATCATACAACGCCATAATCTTCTCATAAAGAGACAAATCAGGTGGGTGAGAACCATGCTCATCACAATAATGGAGTCGCATCAAATCGATAAACCATGGATGAACAAACAGGGCAACTTGATGAGCCCTCCGCATTTCGGGGATAAAGCCAATCGTCATATGATGTTCAATGAGCCATGTGATTTTAGTGACTTCAGCCCGGCTAAATTTGAGTCGCTTCAACACTTCACGCGCCATTTTAGCCGAAAGATCCGCATGAGTATCAAAATGAATTCGGTCTTCCCGTTTCTCAAAGGTGGCTGGCTTACCAATGTCATGCAAAAGCGTCGCCCACACCAAATCTTTGGAAACAAATTCCTCAGGCATGTCGTGAACAGCCTTCAAGAGATGGGTATAAACATCGCCTTCCTGATGATATTGCACTGGCTGCTCAACCCCCTTACAATCGGTTACCTCAGGCAAAATTCGCTCAAGTATCCCAAATTCATCCAGCTCTTTAATGCTATGTGATCGACGAGAATGCAGCAACATTTTAGTCATTTCATCTTGTACCCTTTCTCGTGATACATCATCCACCAAATGAGCCAATTCGCGAATTGCTTCTTCAGTTTTTTTATCGTATTTTAAGCCAAAATTATTTTTAAATCGCACTCCCCTGAGCAATCGCAAATGATCCTCTTTGATCCGCTCATGGGCTTCACCAATAAATCGAACAACACCATCTTTTATATCTTTTTGCCCATCAACAAAGTCCAATACTTCTTTTTTAACAGGGTCATAAAAAAGACCATTAATCGTAAAATCCCGACGAACAGCATCCTCTTTAGCAGATGTAAAAAGAACCGCATCCGGCCGACGTCCATCGCTATAGCTACTATCAGAACGAAAGGTGGCAATTTCAAATTCATGACCATTCAAGAGAGCCAGCATCACCCCAAATTTCTTACCGATCGGAATGATTTTGCAAAGCTTTTTTTCTTTATCAGTAATGTGAATCTCGTCACCCATCACCTCCTCAATTTCATCAGGCGTGGCAGAAGTAGCAATATCATAATCCTGAGGTTCGCGCTCCATCAGCATATCCCGCACTGACCCACCTGCAAAATAAGCCTCAAATCCGGCTTCCTGAAATTTTTTGATGATTTGTATCGCAGTATTCTCCAGTCTGTTTTAATTCTTAGGCTAATTATACCAAGCACCCAACTGTCATTCTGAAACCCGCCCCTCGTCATTCTGAACTTGATTCAGAATCCTAG
>JAJDCE010000009.1 GCA_029260985.1 Patescibacteria group bacterium
GGATGAATTTTCAATTGTTGTGTTTGATTCATAATAGAAATATAGGTTTTATCAGCTAATAATATCAGGGTATTATGATATAGGTTTTAGTATATGGTTTTAAAATAACGAATATGAAAAAAATGCTAGTTATCATACTAGCTTTTTTAATTTCACCAATTGTGTATGATGAATCATTCGCAGAAAAAAATACATTTTTTGAGTCTGTGAAATTTATTCAATATTTAGATGAAAATACAGCACTAGAAGAAGTACGGAATGGGAATCTTGACATATACTATTATACAATATCTCCAGATAGATTAGAAAGTAATCAAGAGAGGGAAGGATTACAAGTTTTTGATTCCACAGGAGGGTCGTATAGTATTTTGATAAATCCTGCTGAATCTGAAGAATTCAATCCATTTTCAAATAAAGATATCAGATTCGCTTTGAACTATTTAATAGATAGAAAATTAATTGTGAATGAATTGATGGGAGGCTTTGGCTCACCAACTATTTCATATTATGGTCCATCTTATCCAGAATATCTTACAGTTATTGAACAGTTGGAACTGTATAATTTTAGATATAACCCAACACTTGCAAATGAAATCATCACAAAAGTACTAGATGAAAATGGGGCAGTTAAAATCAATGATAAATGGCAAATGAATGCAAGCCCAATTGAAATTACAATTTTCATTAGAAGTGACGATCCAGTAAGAAAATCAATTGGTGAAATATTATCAGTTGAATTAGAGAAGATAGGATTTACAGTTAAGAAAGAATTCGGAGATTTGAATAAAGCATTTGTTATAGTGTATGGTTCGAATCCTTCAGAAATGAAATGGCACATATACACAGAAGGATGGCTACAGCCAGCATTTGTAAAATATGATTCAACAGGATTAGGACAAATGTATTCTCCATGGTTTTCATACATGCCTGGATTTAATGACCCATCATATTGGAATTATGAAAATAAAAAATTAGATTCATTAACACAGAAAATTTACACAGGAGATTTTGAATCTTCATCTCAAAGAACAAAATTAATTCAAAATGCAGTTATTGAAGGGATTGATGAATCAGTACGGATTTTTTTAGCAAGTAAAGTAGATCAATATGTTGTAAATGAAAAAACCAGTGGAATCGTTAATGATTTCGGAGCAGGAGTTCCAAGTAGATTTACACCTATTAACGCAAATAATAACAATGAAGAATTAACAATAGGAGTTAAACAAATCTATCAAGGAGCATGGAATCCAGTAATGGGATTCACAGATAGTTATAGTAGACATATTTGGGATATCATTTCAGATCCTGCAACATTCAAACATCCATTTACTGGAGAAACATTCCCAATGAGAGTAGATTGGAAAGTAGAAAATGAAGGACCGAATGATAAAATTAACATCCCTCAAGAATCTAAAATCTGGAACCCTATTTTACAAAAATGGGAGAGAGTTGAAGAAAATTTACAATCTACAAGCAAGGTTACACTAGACTTTAAATTCAGTAACTGGCATAATGGTGAAAAGATGGATATGAATGACATATTACACTCATTATACTTTACAATTGAGTGGGGAACTCAAACTGATAAAAATGATAAAACATTCGATACAGAATTTACCCCCAGAGCTGCACAAAGCATACAAACAATCAAAGGAATAAACCAAATCGACGAGGATACAATAGAAATCTATGTAGATTATTGGCATTTTGATGAAGGAGAAATTGCAGAATGGGCAGCATTATGGAGTACAATACCTTGGGAAATCACAACAGCAATGGAAAAGGCAGTAATAGATGGGAAAGTATCATTTTCAAGATCAGGAGCTACAAGTAAAAATGTAAACTGGTTATCATTAATCATTCCAAATGATGCAAATACAATAAAAGAATATTTGAAAGAATTTAAAAAATCAAACTACATCCCACAATCATTTAGCGAAAACAATGAAAGTTCAGAATACTATCAATCCAGATATGATTCTTCAATAAATTGGATTCAAAATAAACAACATGCAGTGATAAGTAATGGGCCATTTTATTTAGAATCATATTCGCCTGAATCAAGAACCATCAAAGTGACTTCATTTGATGATGATTCATATCCATTCAAAAAAGGAGAGTGGTCTAAATTTGAAAAAGCCGCATTACCGTCAATTAAAAAAATAGAAATTGAAAAATCAGTACAAAAAGGAGATGAAATTAACATATTCATTAAAACAAAAAATTCAGATTCAATTTTATATTTCCTAACAAACAGTGATGGAGAAAATATTAGTTCAGACACATATTTTGTTAATAACGATAGCACCACAATCAAAATATCATCTAATGAATCTAACCACTTAGGCATAGGAGCAAACAACATCAAGATATTTGCAATATCAGATTCAGTATTGAAACCAGATTTTTATGAATCTAGTTTCATTGTAACCGATAATAAAATTAATTTGCCAATATCAAATACAAACGAAATAGAATTTACTGCAAATGAGCCAGAGTATTGGTTCTGGGCGATTCCAATCATACTAATTATAATTATTGCAGCATATGTAAAAAAAAGAAATTAAATCAAACCATAATCTTTTAAAATTAAATCTATTTGGGATTCATTTTCAAGATTTGAATACTCCTCTAAAAGATTTTGATTTAATTCATAAAAAGTATGGCCCCATTTGAATTTGTTAAGTAATTCTAAAGCCTGATCTGTAGAACCTAAAATAAACAAAGATGCAGCCAATGCCTCAGCAGTAGTTAATTTATTTAATTTTGAATAATTTACAGGATTTCCAGCAAGTAATG
>JAJDCE010000081.1 GCA_029260985.1 Patescibacteria group bacterium
GCGGATACTCTGGATTGTCTACCGGTGCAAATGGCACGGTTGCATCCGGATGCACATTCAATAATTGTGGTTGGCATGCGATGCGATGGGACGGTGGGGCCGGAACAAACTTGCTTGTTGATCGTTGTACATTCACTGAGAGCACTCCGAGGTTAGGTGGATATAAATCCGATTTCGATGCTAATTCGTCTACTGTCTGTGATCAGGTATTATGTCGAAATTGCACGTTTCGTCATGAATATGATTGGCTCGATGACATGCTCCAATGGGACGTGTCAACGTCCTATATTGCAGGTGATCACGTATTCAATGCATCTGAGATTTACGAAGCAATAGGATCAGGTACTGGTGGTGCAGGCCCCACAGGCAAAGCGGATGTTGGTAACTGGCGATGGCTGATGCCGTACACTTCGTGCTGGTCTGCTAAGTTCGGCAACGTCGGGACTGTGGTGATTGATAATTGCAAAATGATCCACGGTAAGAACGGTGATCGATCAGGCATTCGAGCGAGCATAAAAATCGAAGACACCGTTGACGAATTGCGAATCCAAAACAACTCGTATCTATCTGGTCAGCTGATGGCCGTGTCGAGTCTTGTGAAGAACACGGACGTCTACATCACGGACAGCGAGATCAACGCTACTGCGGAAGCATCCTTTGCATCCAGGATCGATAAGGTCGGGCAATTAGTGGTTTCGAAGTCACAGATCAATTATGACTTCCGGGCGTTCTCGGTTTCGGGAGGTGGTGCATCGAATGTGTTTTCCAAAGGAATCCATATCGAGGACAGCAAGTTCATTCCATGGCAGGTGAATTTCACGACGTCTGAAATCATTGAAGAAATTGACGTAGTAGACATCCCACACAACATTCACTTCACGAATAACGTCATTGTGGATCGAACAACCGGAACGGAATACGTTGAAGGGTTTGGGAATCACATAACGGGTGACGGAGAAGATCTTCGCTTGTGGATGACTGGAACCTCAGTTGATAAAGCTTGGGACAGTACTCTGTCCGGAGTGTTTGCTCATCCGACTGTTACTGCCGGCGGTTCGCTATCGGTTGGTCTCGGTTACGCGACGAAGGATGTACGCGTACGCAATCTCGGTTGGTCGGGACTCGGTGATACGCTGTCGTGGAGTTACGACGGCGGATCTCTGTGGGAGCCTGAAACGCCACGTGCGAGACACATGACAACGGGTGCTGGAATAGCCGAACCGGATGTGACGTTTGCGACAAGCTGCGAGACTCCCGGAACCGGAGTAACGATTACTGACTTTGTGTGGTCCGTTCCGATTCCAACGGGATGGATAATGTGGGTGTCAGTACGAACTGGTGATACGCTCGATGCGAGTACACCTCCGGGGATGGACTTCGGGGAATTTGGAGTCGGACCGACTGATCCATGGACACCAGTTAGCGGCGGTTCAGCGTGCTTTCGGTACAACGGAACGAATTGGGTTTTATTAGCATTCAACGAGTAAGGTACGAAGTGATCACACCAGCACCAGACGATAAGCGTGAGCACCTATCATGGAAAGAGCGGTCATTCCGGTGGGTAGAAAACCAGGGTGTTTCAACGATACTGTTGATAGCAATTCTGGTCGGCGTCTGGCAAGCATGGCCTGCTGCGATTTCGCAAATCCAAACAGGCTATCAACGCAATGCAGATGCTCTGTCGCAAGATACGGCTCGTATGGAGAAAACAGTTGAACGACTGCTAGGTTACATTGAGCGGCGAGAAAAACTAAACGAAGGTTGAGACCATCATGCGAAAGCATACCAAATACATTCTTGCGGCATTGCTGGCGGGCTTTCTGTTCGTGCAGTTCCTGCCGTCGCAAACAGACACGAATAAGATCCCACCGCAGGCGATTCGTTCAGACGCTGTCGTGCGAAAGGTCAACTACGCCGATCTTGCAACGCTCACGGGCATGCGTGAGGGCGAGCGGTTTGCAATCATGGATCGGGATCCAACTACAATCGTCGTGTATTCGGCGACGGCGGGCGGAACCGTAGACAACGGTATTATCTTTGACGCCCCCGGGGCCGGGACTGAGAGGTTCACGCGGCAATACACTGGTGCAGCTGACGTCGAATGGTTTGGAGCGAAGACAACCGAGACAGCTGCAAATAACGTTGTCGCGTTGCAAGCTGCACTCACAGCGAACGTTCCGCTGAAAGCCGACCCCGCAAAAGGTTATCCGATAGATTCGAATCTGATCTGGTCTCAATCAGATGGCTCGACATTGCGAATCAAGGGCCTGAAGCTTCTGCCGACCGGTGCCATCACCGCGTTTACTGTCGCTTCAAGCGATGCGAACGTTTCGACAACGATGACTCTGCAAGCTCGCACTGGACGTAACTACATCCACGTAGGAACAGGTGCGGCGGCATATGAGGTTGGAGACATCATAAGGATTCAGTCTGCGACGGCATGGCAATGGCCGACCGGTGGTGGAGTCAATAAGGGCGAGATGGCTGTCATCGAAAGCATACTAGTCAATGATCCAGTCCAACCCGGCAACGACAAGCTGACGCTGACCAACCCACTTAGCTTTGGCTACAATGCTCCGACTGAGGTTGTGACTGTCATCGGCCGCAAGCCGGTATCGGTTGATCTTGAAAACATGACTATCGATTACGTGACCGTACCATCGGTTGCGGGTACAACTGGATTCAGCATCAACGATTGCGTTGGAGGAAGGATCGAGGGGTGCACTGTCAATGCGTGCGATTCAACTGGTATCGGTCTCAATCTGTCATGCCAAACCGACGTAGTTGATTGTATTGCGACGAATTGCGGTACGGTTGCTGGTGGTCTTGGCTACGCAATCCTATGCCAGCAAACCGGGTACTGTAACATCGATCACCTCGTAGCTAGAAACTGTCGCAAGGGCGTTGATTTCAGCGGGTCGTATCCCAACAATCACAACGCGATTCGAAACTGCAATATTATCGGTAGACGAGACACAGGATCTTGTATTGATACGCATGCGGGCGCGAACCATACGACGATTGAAGGCAACACGCTTGTCAGCGGAACAAATGGTGTTCAGTCTCGGTCCCCTAATATGTTCATCCTCAACAATATATTCCAAGCACCGGGTAACGCGGCGATCAGTCTAGACGGAACCGGGAATGTAACGATTAGCGGAAACGTTCAGAGGGCTGGCCACTACGATTACCAATTCCCGTTCGACTCAAGCGACAGTATATTCCTAAATCTAGGTTCAACCACCGTAGCCGAGTCAGTTGTCTGGCAGGATGACGGATCGCAGATCGTTGTGGAGAACAACCGATCAGAAGTCAAGGAGAAGTTCATTCGCATAACGTCTGCGTTCACCGAAGTTCGCAGGATGTTGGTACGTGGCAATAACGTCACGATGATTTATAACGGCGGCGGTGCTCAGAATTTCATAGCGTGTGATACGGCAGCAACTGCATTCACCGAGAGCGTGGATTCAGACAATACGATTACAGTCCAGGTTCCCGGAACGTTTACGCGTTACGTGAATGTCAGCGGGCTGTTGCCGTCAAATTCGAATGAGGCATCGAATCTAACAGCGACCGTGGACCCAGTTGCGACTGACGACGCAGGCAGCGGGTATGCGGTAGGTTCTAGATGGGTGAACGTAACACTCAATAAAGAGTTCGTGTGCCTCGACTCAACGGCAGCAGCTGCGGTGTGGACCGAGACAACCGGAGCTGGTGGTGGAACGGACGTAACAATCGCGGCAGGTCTTGACTACGCGACGATCAACGGCGCCCCACAGGTTATGACGCTAGGGCAAGTCGACGTCACAACGGACATCACAGGGATCGTACCGATTGCGAACCTTGCGACTGGTGTGCCGAATGGGTTGCAGTTTATTCGCGACGACGGAACGCTTGCGACGCCTGCCGGTGGCGGTGACGTTTCAAAAGTAGGAATACCGGTCGTAAATCAGATTGGAATCTGGACCGGTGACGGAACAATAAAGGGTGATCCTGAGTTTTTATTTGACGGTACGACCAATATTCTTTCTGGACTCGCAAGCATTACGTTATCCGGAACAGTGGACGGCCGAGACGTTTCTGTCGATGGCACGAAACTAGACGGTATTGCGACGGGTGCGAATCTCTACGTCCATCCGAATCATACGGGCGACGTTACATCTGTTGCTGACGGAGCCACGACGATCGCTGTTGATGCGGTGGATATTCCGATGCTGTCTGCAATTGGAACGGCTGACGCAACTACGTTTCTTCGCGGAGACAACACGTGGTCCGTCCCGGCAGGTGGCAGTGGTGGAGCAGATTATCAGTGGCAACACGACCAAGCCACGACCGTTCCAGCTGACCCCGGATTGACTCTGTTTCGTACCGACAACTTGACGCTGAATCTCGTCACTGAAATCTACGTCGATGACCAAAATCTAAATGGTCTAATTGGCGATGGGATCTTCGGCGCGTTGCAAGCCGGGGACAAGATATACATTCAGGAAACTGCAAATCCAGCGAACGCGATTCTTGGAACGCTGACCGTTGATCCCGTTGATAATACCGGATGGTGGACTATTACCTTTACCCAAGATGCCTCGGCCGGCACGATGTGGGCTGCATCATCTGCGGTCAGTTTCTCGTTCATCCAAATCAAAGACGCGGGTGCCTATCCACCAACGGAAGTTACAATCGGACCGAATCCGACTGATGTTGATTGGACACTATCAGACCAACTGACGACGACCATTTCGACTAACGTGCAACCGACGGTTACTGATCCGCTTACACCGCGTGATCTTCGGATTGAAATTGCCGGAGATACGACAGGCGGTCGGCAGTGGGATTGGTCATTATGGAACTTTGGAACCATTCCACCGCTCATCGATACGGGAACTGGCGGAGTAACGACGGTAGTAGAATTGTACTTCGACGGAACGAAATACCACGATAAAAACCCCGGAGCTGGTCGTAATCGAGTACACTCGCAGACTGCTGCATCTGGGACACTTACGGTTGATTGGACTGACGGCGAAGGGCTGTTCAAAAAGATCGTTCCGACCGGTCCGATAACGCTAGAAATTGCGACGGCATCCCCGGGTCGACCGCTTGCGACAGAGGTGATCACTGGATACTTGATGATCACCGATGTTGCTCAGGTCACTTTCGGAACGAGCTGGACAACTGCCCCAACCGTCGTCAATAACGTACCAGTGATAATTCAGCAGGTGGCACCGTAATGCGGTTAGCAATCCTACTGCTATTGTGTTCCTTCGCACATGGTCAGATCGCGTTGCAGTCGCGACCGGCTGGCCTATTGTTTCAGTCCAATTTCGATGAGTTTGCGGACGGCCTGCTAACTCCGATTGCCGGATCGAAACAGAAGGACCCGCCTGGTTGGCTTGCGAATTCATTCGATGGATATAACGTCACGAGTGGATCAACGATAGATATCGTAAGCAGTGTTGGGATCGGCGGGACGAAGGTTGCGAGGCTCAATTATCTTCCAACCGGAAGTCAACCGACGGTCTCGTTAATCAAGCATCTTGGCGACGGCGGATACCGTACGATCTACGTTAGATATACCGTGAAATTCCAGGATCTATATCGGTTCGGAGGCGCGCCGCATACGGTCAATTCCGTGATGAAGCTGGGCCGATTCTGGCAGAATCTTAATCGTGCTGACGATTGGACTTTTCCGCCAACAGATCCGCCCGGTATCAACGGCGAATCGAATCGCGGTTTCTGCGTGCCTATACTTCAGACAATCGGCGACGGCGGTTTTCAACGACCGCAATTCGGCCTGCATCATTGCTACCGAAGTCACCTTGGCGAGAATTCAACGGCACCCGATTCAGATCCGCCAGTACCAACGTGGTCATCTGGATCAGCTAGTGGACCACGGGCTGCTCCGTCGTATTTTCCTTATGTTGGAACACAAACCGGTGGATCGTTAGAGCCATGGGTTGGAACACTCGACACAACGACTGGCGAGATGCCCGGCACACAGCAATGGATGTCGTGGGAATGGCGACTGACTCTCGCGACTCCGGGAAACAACGATGGAATTTATGAATTCTGGATCAATGGAGTGAAGCAAGATGCGCCAACGTATCTGAGCGGATTCGATTTAGAGCGGTTGCCGACGGTAGCTCAACGAGCGGCTGCCAAAGCACAGATTATTCCAAGCAACCCGACTGCGGGTGCTGGCGCAAACGAGCAGGGCAGACGATATTTTAGTGAGCGGATTGCTGTCGGATGGCAGATTCTAGACTTTTTTGACAACGCACAATTCTTCAATCAAAATTGGGGCGCAACCCAATACTACATGGATCTATCGGACGTTGTTGTTTCGCAAGATCGCATCGGACACGATTACGTC
>JAJDCE010000082.1 GCA_029260985.1 Patescibacteria group bacterium
CAGCCGTGGCATTCCTTGCACCGCCATGTGTCTTTGCCGGTGCGCGTGTTCGATACCGTGTCAGGGCGGCCCGCCCACAACGGATGATCCGTCGTCGGCTCGGCAGCGCCGATCACCTTCTACCACTTGTCGTACATCAGACCACCGCGCTGCAAGGACGAGAGGACGCCCAGGCCAGGCTCGAAGCCGTGCTGGTGCTCATGACACTGCGTACAAACCGGCATGGTCCCATCAAGTGTGTGCGGCGGCACCAGCAGCTCGTCCGACGGGTAGTCATGGCATGCTTCGCAGATGCCTCGAATCGCCGGATCGGGATCCACGAATGCGCCGGGGCCAACGCCAACGGTGTTGTCGGTGAAGACGACGTCCACAGCGCCGAAGTAGTACGAGTTGATCTGAGCCGTGACAATATCGAGATTGCCGTTCCCTGTAGCGTGGATGTCGTGGCAAGAAGAACAATACTTGGTGTGGTTGGTCCCGTGCTCCTTCGGTGCGCCGGCCTCTCGGTGGCATTCCTTGCACAAGGAACCGTCGGCACCGCTCGCCCGAAGGTAGGGCGTGCCGCGCGATTGTTCGTGGGGTTCGTGGCAGGTGCCGCAGCGGATGTTGCCGCCGTCGAGGTGGATGTCCATCTCACTGTAGGCGCCGACTGCCGGGCCTGCGACGCCGCCGGTCGTGGCCGCGATGCCCCAGGCGTGGGAGTTCCCCTTGCCGGCACCCGGGATCGGGAGGCCGCGGGCCGTGCCGGAGGAAGCGTGGCACGACAGACACATGTTCTCCTGACCTGCGGAGGTCAGCATCCCGCCTTCGGGCAGGCCGTCATTGATGTGGCAACGACTGCAAATGAAAGCGTACTGCGGCCCCGTGGCATGATTGAGCATGTGCGGCGGTTGGTCGGACGGGTGGCCGTCGTCGCGCGGGCCTGCACCACCGCCTCGCGGGCCGGCATCGCCGCCCATGAAGTAGCTTGAGGTCCCTGCGCCAAAGCGGATGACAGCCAGCTCAACGTCCGTCATGTTGATTTGTCCGTCGAAGTCGAGGTCGAGTTCCTCGCAATAGGTACCCATCTGGTATGCCTCGACGACCTCGAAGGGGTTGTCGGGGTTATTGGTCGGAGGTCGCGTCGGCTCAGGGCGCGGGGACGGCCGGGCCGTTTCCAAACGGAAGGCATCCTTCGAGCCCAGTTTCTTTCCCTTGAGCATGGGCTGTCCCGCACGCGGGCCGGCTGCTCGCCGAGCCGAGCATGCGACGTCAAACACCTCGACGGCCGCGTTGTTCGTGCTGACGACGAAGAGCTTGCCGGTGCTGTCGTTGAGCGCCATGCCGCAAGGCGTCCGCAGTTCGCCGAGCGCCGTTCCGTAGGTGACGGGCGGGGTCGCCAGGTTGTAGTCGGTGCCGGTCGAGTCGAAGACGCGGATGGTTCCCATCAGGGCGTCGGTGACGTAGATGTTGCTGCACGAGTCAACGGCGAGGCCGGTCGCTCGGGCCACCCATGTGGTCGAGTCCATCCCGACGTAGGCTACGCGGTAGCCGAATCGGAACTGAATGATGCCGGCGGTGTTGAACACCTGAAGGCGGAAGTTGTCGGCGTCGGCAACGATGACATGATCCAATGCCGCGTCGATGGCGATGTCCTGAGGCGACTCCAGATCGCCCAGTCCGCCGCCCTGCGAACCCCACATTCGAGCGAGCGCTCCGACTGCGTCGAAGACCATGATGCGGTTCTCGTCGCTATCGGCGACGTAGATTTCGCCTGAGACCGAGTGGACGGCGATGCCGTTCGGGGCGGTCAACGTCAGAGGCGTCGGGTCAAGCGCTCCCTGATAAACAAACGAGGCGTCGTAGATCGACACCTCGCCATCGAGCCGTGAAACCAGAATGCCCAAAGTTGGATGGACCGCGATACCCACCGGCCCCCCAGGGACGGCAAAGGCATTTACGACTGCTCCCGCCGCATCATACTCGATGACGGTTCCGTTCACCTGATCGGTGACGTAGGCACCTCCAGCCGCCATGGAGGCCACCCGGCCAGGAAAATCGAGGCCGGTCGAAAATGATGCGGCCGGTGTGATGCTGGGCGGCGCGCCCAGCGTTGCGGCGATAACTGTGACAAGGAACGAGTTCAACATGACGTGACATCCTCCGTATATAGGACAAATCAGGTTGTTTGACGTCGGAGTATCGAGAAGCGAGCTAGCGCAATGAACTCGCACCTCTTTCCGCGAGACTGTAAAGAGCAATAAGCGTGCCGATTTTTAACCTAGACAGGCGTGGCTTATTGTGTGTGTGGTCGGAAGTGTCTGCTGTCGCTGGAGTTAGGCTCGCAGTTGCCCGGGGTGAGTGATCGGCGGAGGGAGGTGGTTTTCCCAAAACTGGGGAAGAGGCGGTGGAGTTAGTCTCATGGCTGAAATGGTCGGGCGTGTTGGGGGTTGCGCCTTCGTCACGATTCAGTTCGGCCTCTGGTGAAATTGCCCCGCGTGGCTTCCCATTTGTGAGAACATGACGAAGGTCCACTCGGTGCGTATTTCTCGATTGCGACGGATGTATTAGTACGATGTTTCCCGATTGTGAGAATGAACGCTGTCGTTTGTGCGGCGAGGGCCTTTGCGTTTGCTGCAGGAGTCGTTTGACGCCTGCGGCTCTCCCAATTGTGGGAGCACTCTGGCGTGTCCGCGCAATCGTGCTGCGTTACGCTGTTGATGATGACGTCGGCAGCTGCGCGGCGCGCAGCGGCCGAGTCGGGAGCAGTCTATCGCGGCTCGACAGGGTAGGCTTGCGGACCGTGATGCGCCGGCCATTGCCTCCCATCGTCCGAGGGCATTAGCTTCTCCGGCGCGTCGAGCACTCTGGGCGCCGCCCTCGGCCCTGCTGATCGCGGGGCGGGGCAGGCGAAGGCGCAGTCTTCACCGATGAACCACGTTCCGCCGAGCGCGTCGCACTCGCTGCGTTCATTGTTGGCGGAGAGAACGCCGGCGACGCAGCAGGCGCCGATTTCGGGTACGCACGAAGGGGGCGATGCACAGGGCACGCCGTCGTCTGTGACGATCAACTCGAAGACGCCGAAGTCCGCCGCCGTGGCCCCGCCGACGTGGATGTAGTAGATCTGATCCGAGTCAGAGCACCAACTGACGCTCGAGCTGCTCAGGGGGTCCCCGCAGGCCAAGTCGTCGTCGTTGCCCGCCACACAATCCATCGTGTCGCAGTCGCAGTAGATCTGGATGACGGTGTTGAAGGTTGTGCCCGGCAGGCAAGTGCTGGCCGTCAGGGTCGTTCCGGTTCCGGCTACCTTGTACCACACGCCCTTGGTCGGAGAGGTCGTCTCGCAGATGGGTGCGTTGTCGTCGACGGCGTCTGTGTTGTCGAAGACGGTGCTCGTACCGATCGCCAGCGAGAAGGCTCGATAGCAGGCATCGTTGTGGGGGATGAGCGTGTCGTCGGGCGGGGCAGATCCCCAGTCGTTTTCGTTCCAGGCCTGCCCGTGCCCGTGGCATGTCGGGCAGCCGTTGCAGTAGCTGTGCCAGCTGTAGGCCGCCAGCCAATCGGCGTGGCAGGCGACGCACAGGTTGCCCCAAGCGACCGTGGTTCCGACCGCGGAGACTTCGACAGTCTGTAGGGTCCCCGTGGTGTCGAACGGCGGCCCGTTGAATCCGAGCGATCGGGCTCCATCGTCGATGTACGGCGTGCCGTCAACGACGTCGCGAATCATGTACGGGTTGCCGGCAGGA
>JAJDCE010000083.1 GCA_029260985.1 Patescibacteria group bacterium
CCAGCTGGCGTTGAATTCGGCGCTGAGGGATCGGCCATCGGCCCGGTCTTTCACCCAGACGTGCTGAGGAAACTGCGAGTTCCACACCTCGTTGGACCATTCGACGTACACGTTGAGGTCCTTACGCAGCCGCTTTTTCACCAGCGCCGCAAAGTTCTCGACGTAGCGGTCGTTGGCCTTGTGCGGCATGCAGAACCAGGGGTCGGCCCCAAGCTCGTTGCACAGGTCGATCATGTATTCGATGGCCGCGCCGTCGCCGGTCCCCTGGGTGTAGTAGGTGGGCCTGGCCCGGTCGTTCCAGCTCACCACATTCGAGCCGTTGGTCCGCTGCCAGTCCATGAACCGGATCACGCTGAAGGGCTTGAGCCGGCTGAGATACAGCGGGTGGAACGCGGACTTGGACCCCTCGAAACCGGGGAGCCAGACCTTGACATTGCGGACCGGGTTGTTTGGATTGGACTTGTCGATCCGCAGGTAGATCCCGCGGTCGCTGGGGGTGACGTTGGCAACGATGCGGCCCTTACGTCGGCTGACAACCTTGGCGTCGTACCCCAGCTCGACTTCGCCGTCACCTTCGTAGGTACAGACGTACCGCCCGGCGGGGTACGCGCCCCGTGAATCGATGTACATCACTGTGTGTGCGGCCTGCCCTGCGCGCAGGATGGGCCAGCCATTGGCGTCGAGCTTGAGCGTCTCGCCGGAGTCCCAGGGGTCGCTGCCACCGCTGCGTGTAGGAAGCCAGTCGCGGGACTGCTTCATGGCGTCGACAAAGACCCATTCGCGAGTGTAGTAAGTGACCTCGGCGAGGTTGATGCCCAGGAAGCCCTTGCTGCGCGGCGTAGGTGTGGGGTCGGGTGTCGGGGTTGGTTTAGGGGTCGGGGTGGGCTTAGGCTTGGGTTTCGGGGCGGGCTTTGGCGTGGGTGTCGGCTTGGGTTTGGGGGTCGGCGCGGGTGCCTTGGTTTTCGGCCGCGCGATCTGGAACGTGAGTGTCTTGCTGTGCGTCCGCTCTTCACCGGAGTAGGCGATGACACGGAGGGTGTACCGGCCGACGGGGAACTGGGTCACGTCCCATTCACGGGTGTCGCCGAACATCACATAAGGCGCACGCTGTTCGACGTCGAATACCTGCTTGGGGCCTGAGACCTTGAAGATCACCTTCGACGGCTCACCGCCAACGACGTCGGCCTCGATCCGTACCGGGTCGGTCAACACGTCATCGTTACTGATCCCAAGGACCCGGCGGATACGGATGTCGCGTTCGACCTTAAAAGGCAGTGTGCGTGTGTGCGCGGGCCTGTCGCCCAGATAAGCGGTGACGCTGATGGTGTAGTCACCCGCGGGTGCGTCGTTGACGTCCCACTTCGCGCCGTCGCCGAACAGCATAAACGGTTTTTTGCGATCGGTGTAGGAGTAGCGCTTGGGCCCGGAAATGTCGAAGACCACCTTGGACGGCGTGCCGCCCCGCACCTTGGCCTCGACGGATGTGGGGAGGGTCAGCGTGATGTCGCGGTTGATCCCAACGATACGCGTGACCTTCAGGTTGCTCCCGAGCGTGAACTGGACTGACCGGAAGTCAACGACCCGTCCGTCGCGGACGAGGAAGGCGGTGATCTTGTACCGGCCGGGCTCGGCATTGCCGGTGTCCCAGCCGGTGCGGCGTCCCGCGAGGATGTATGGCTCCTGGCGGGCGGTGGTGGTGAAGCGGGTCGGGCCGTCCACCTGATATCGGACGGAGTAATCCGCGCCGTCGTTGGCGTCGGTGACCCGGGTCTCGATCCATTGCTCGCCGGTCACGGTCTGACCCTCGCGGATCCCGGTGATCGCGGTGATCCGAGCCGCCAGGGCCGAATCCGCGCCCAATACCAGCAGGCACAAAAGTGCTAACGCGGTGAAGCTTCCATTCTTTCGGGGGCGTGTAAACAGCATAAACAACTTCCTCTGATTTCTGCGGCGCTCCGCGTCGCTGGATATCCTCGGGTGGGTCTGCGATGAAGCGGACAAACCGGGGGGGCTCGATCCGGGGGGTGACCTAGCCGTTATGGCTGGCCTCGTAGCAAGACCCGCTGGCGGTATCGACGACCGGCGGTCATCGGCCGGCAAAACAAAACCGGCTCGCGTTTGGGTTCCGATAAATATAGCGAGTTCGAGTCCCCCTAGTTCCCAAATAGCCCATTTTCCGGCAAAATGAAGGTAAAACACCAGTGGGCGGGGTGATATCCCCCACTGTCTGATAGGAGTCGTAAAAGTTGTCTGCTGGATCTATTGAACACCATCGAAAGACATGCAGCAGAGGCTCATCATCGACCGGCATATGTGTTGACGCAGGGACTTACAGAGTCGTTGAGGGGAGGCCTGCATCCAACCAGACCTCAGCCCAGACGATAGCTCGGCCACGTCCGGCTCTGTTATTGAGATGGGGCAAGTCGGCAGATCGCCTGTGCAAGACCCACGAGCCGGAGGCCAGTACGGCTCCGACTAGTGCTATACAAAAGCAAGTGGTACAAGTATTAACTCAATGTCATAAT
>JAJDCE010000084.1 GCA_029260985.1 Patescibacteria group bacterium
CCTCGTCTTCCTTGGTGAGCAAGGGGTACTGACCGATGTCGGTGAGATACAGGCGGACGAGATCCTCTTCGTCTCGCTCGACTCGCTCCTTCGCCACGGATGTCCCTCTCGTCGCTACGGCCGTTAGCGGACCTTGCCTAAGCGGATCCTCGGAGAACTCTCGCTCACCGTCTGCTGAACGATAGCGAGGGAAATCGGTCACACCACCGGTGCGACCACTCCGAAACTATCGGCAAGGTTCGCCAAGGCCATAAGAAGTTCTCAATGGCAATCGATACCCCGGTCGCTGAGCACATCGGGAATGAAGCGCGGCACTTTCGACGCGGGATCGTCCACGACACCATCGGCGGTCGGCGAATCGCACGAACCGAGGGTGAGCAGATCGACCTGTAGGGCAGTCACGACCCGCACCAGCGGGCCGTCGCAATGCGACGCACAGTGATCGAGCACCTGCTGACATTCAGCGGCCAAGCCGTCGATCGACCCACACGCGATACCGACCACCAGATCGTGATCGGAACCAGCATCGCACCCGAGCAGGCCCCACGATCTGAACGCATCAGCCAGTCCCGACGCATGCGGGCCAACAGCGGCAAACTCGGCCAGGAGCTCAGAGTCGGGCATCACCTCGGCCAGAGGTTGAACGTGGGATCCGAGCTTGCGGCTCGCCTCGGCCAGCCAGACCGATACCGTGGGATCGTCGCAAGCGGGCACCCAAGCCCCCAGAAGCTCGAACAAGCTTTCGGTGGTCCATTGCAGAGCACCCACCAGCCGAGCGGTCTCGACGGCGCTGAAGCCTCGAGACTCGGTCGTGCTCACCCGCGATACCGGTTGACGATCGGCATTCGACGATCTCGGCCGAACGCCTTCTTGGTGACGCGAGGACCCACTGGGGTCTGGCGCCGCTTGAACTCGGCAAGATCGACGAGGCGACACACCCTCTGCACGAGTTCGGCATCGGCCCCGGGAAGCTCCAGACGAACCACCTCCGCGACCGTACGATTGTCTTCCACGTAGGCCCTCAGGATCGGGTCGAGGATCTCGTAGGGTGGCAGGGACTGGTCGTCGCGCTGGTCGGGCCTGAGCTCTGCCGAGGGCGCCTTGGTGAGAACCGCTCGGGGAATGAGCTCTCCTTGCTCCTCGGCGTTTCGCCACTCGCACAGCTCATAGACGGTGAGCTTCCACACGTCTCTGATGACTGCGAAGGCGCCGGCGGTGTCGCCGTACAGAGTGGAGTAACCCACCGCCGACTCGCTCTTGTTGCCGGTGGTGAGCACGAGCCAGCCGTGCTCGTTGGCCAGCGCCATGAGGATCATGCCGCGTACGCGGGACTGCAGGTTCTGGTCGGTGAGATCACCGACCTCGATCCGGCCGTCGCTCACATGAGGCACGAGCATCTCGGTGAACGCGGCATGGGCCGGCTCGATCGGCACAGTGCGGGTGCCGATCCCCAGATTGCGGCCGAGTTCTTCGGCGTCGGCAATCGAGTGGTCGCTCGAATAGCGCGACGGCATCAGGACTCCATGCACGTGGTCGGCGCCAAGGGCGTCGACCGCGATGGCGGCGACGATCGAGCTGTCGACCCCTCCGGACAAGCCGACGCACACGTCGGTGAAACCGCTCTTTCGCACATAGTCGCGAACGCCGAGCACAAGGGTGCCCCAGCGCTCCGCCTGAGGATCGAGATGGGGGTGCAGCGGTGGGCTCATCGAGTCGTGGGGTGCGGCGCGGAGAGGGGAAACGACGGTGACCGGATACCGGTCGAGCATGGGTCGGGCCGGTGGAAGCTCGACATCGAACACATCGAGTGATTCGACGAACGACTCACACCGGGCGATCACTTCGGGCCCATCGACACCGGGGCTCACTACGAACGAACCACCGTCGAAGACGAGCTCATCTTGCCCACCGACCAGGTTCGCGTATACGACCGGGATCCCGGACTCGATGACCCGGTCGGTGATGACGCCCTCACGCACGTGCTGCTTACCCACTCGAAAGGGCGACCCGTTGACATTGATCACGATCCGGGCACCGCCCTGGGCCAACTGAGCCACCGGCCCATCCGGAATCCAGGAGTCCTCACAAAGCGTCACTCCGACGGGCACGCCTCCGATCTCGAACAGACGGAGGGCCTGATCACCGGGCCGGAAATGGCGCAGCTCATCGAAGATGTCGTAGTTGGGCAGATGACGCTTGTGATAGGAGCCGAAAACCTTCCCCTCGGCACAAACCGCCACCGCGTTCCACACGCCGTTGAAGTATGAGATGCCGGCGACATCCTCGGCCAGCCGATCGGGCTTGGCGGCCAGATCGTCGCCGTCGGCGAAACCCACCACCGCAACCGTGCGACTCGTGCCGGCCGCGAACTTCTCCAGCGCGGCACGGACATCAGCAATGAAACCCGGCTTCAGCACCAGGTCCTCGGGCGGATAGCCGGTGAGGGTCATCTCCGGCAACACCACCACGTCGGCGCGCGCCTCGGTAGCCGCTGCCACCATCTCCAGGGCGCGCGCGGTGTTGCCCTCGAGATCACCCACTACTGAATTGAGCTGGGCGATCGCTATCCGGATCGAGCCGGGCGACGAATCGGAGTCGGACACCCCTTCATCGTAGGGGCGCGAAGCCGTCACGACCGCCGGCTGTCACTCGGGCGCTCACTCAGATGAGCGCTGTCACTCGGGCGCTCACTCAGATGAGCGCTGAACAGACGGTCTCTGTCACGAGGGCGCTCACCACATACGGATCGGCATTGGCATTCGGCCGCCGGTCCTCGATGTAACCCTTGCCCTCCTTGGCAACCTGCCACGGGATCCGGATCGACGCACCGCGGTCGGACACGCCGTAGGAGAACTCGTCGAATCGTTGGGTCTCGTGAGCACCGGTCAGACGATCCTCGATGCCGACGCCGTAGCCGGTGAGATGCTCCTCGGGCTTGCCCAGAGCACCCATCGCCTCGCACGCCGCGATGATCGGCTCGTAGCTCTCGCGCATGGCCTTGGTGGAGAAGTTGGTGTGCATACCCGCACCGTTCCAGTCGCCGGGCATGGGCTTGGGCTTGATGCTGACCTCCACTCCATGGTTCTCGGCGAGTCGGTACAGGAGGTAGCGGGCGATCCAGAGGTGATCGCCGACGGTGACGGTGTCGACCGGGCCGATCTGGAATTCCCACTGTCCCGGCATCACCTCGGCGTTGGTGCCCGAGATCGCAAGCCCAGCTTCGATACACGCCGCTGTGTGCTCCTCGATGAGATCACGGCCGTGGATCTTGAGGGCACCCACACCGCAGTAGTACGGGCCCTGAGGGGCGGGGAAGCCGTTGGGCGGGAAGCCGGCGGGCCAGCCTGTTGCCGGATTGATGAGCGTGTATTCCTGCTCGAGGCCGAAGATGGGTTCCTGATCCGCGTAGGTCGCCAGCGCCTCTACCGCGAGCGCGCGGGTGTTGGTGGGGTGCGGCGTCATGTCGGTGAGCAGGGCCTCGCACATCACGAGGATGTTGGCGCCACCACGAATCGGGTCGGGGCAGCTGAACACCGGATTCAGGACTACGTCGGAATTGTCGCCGGTGGCCTGGTTGGTGCTCGATCCGTCATAACCCCAGATGCCCGGTGACTCGCCGTCGGCGAGGATCTTGGTCTTGGAACGGATCTCAGGTGTCGGCACAACGCCGTCGATCCACAGGTATTCAGCCCGGTATGCCATCGTTTCGTTTCCTCGGTCGTGCTCGCCCGTCAGGGCATCGTGATCAGACCACAGGGTGGTGGTCCGAGGTGCAGCGTTCCATCACGGAATTTCGTCGCTGTTGCCCAATTGTGAACGGTGTGTGAACGCACCCCGCGGACCCCTGGCGAGGTACGACCCCACACGGCACCCTGGGAAACAGCAGCCCGTCCGGGCAAGCTGGTTTGGTGCAGAATCCTCGGGGAGCTTCCATGTCACGAGAGCAGGAGTACGTCCTTCGCACAGTCGAGGAGCGCGGTGTCCGACTCGTCCGCCTCTGGTTCACTGACGTGCTCGGTCAGCTCAAGTCGGTGGCGATCTCTCCTGCAGAACTGGAATCCGCCTTCACCGAAGGCGTGCAGTTCGACGGCACTGCGATCGACGGATTCTCCCGAGTGCACGAGTCCGACGTTTTGGCTCGGCCCGACGCCACAACCTTCGAGCTGCTCCCCTGGGCCCAGGAGGACGAACCGTCAGGTCGGATGTTCTGCGACATCGACAATCTCGACGGCACCCCGTTCGAGGGCGACCCCCGCCAGATCCTGCGTCGCAACCTCCAATCGGCCCGCGAGCAGGGCTATTCGTTCTTCGCCGCTCCCGAAGCGGAGTTCTTCTACTTCGCTTCCGGCGACCCGTCGCTCGGCAGGCCTCGGCCTCTCGACAGCGCGTCCTACTTCGATCTCACCACCTCCGATGTTTCGAGCGACCTGCGCAAGCGCACGATCCACATGTTGGAGGCGATGGGGATCCCGGTGGAGTACTCATTCCACGAGGACAGCCCGAGCCAGCACGAGATCGACCTGCGCTACACCGAAGCGCTCGACATGGCCGACAATGTCATGACGCTCAGGCTCGTCGTGAAGAAGATCGCAATGGAACGCGATACCTACGCAACCTTCATGCCAAAGCCTCTCAACGGGGTGCAGGGGTCGGGGATGCACACCCACCTGTCGCTCTTCGAAGGTGAGACCAACGCCTTTCACGACGCAGGCGACGAGCACGGCATGTCGCAAACGGCTCGCCAGTTCACCGCCGGGATTCTGCACCATGCTCGCGAGATCACCGCGGTCACCAACCAGCTCGTCAACAGCTACAAGCGGCTCGCCGAAACATCTGAGGCACCTCCGTTCGTGGCCTGGGCCCGCAACAACCGGTCTGCACTGGTGCGGGTTCCGGTGCGCCGCCAAGGCAAGGCCCAATCGGCCCGCATCGAGTACCGGGCGATCGACGGGGCCAACAATCCCTACCTCGCCTACTCCCTGCTCCTCGCCGCGGGACTCAAGGGGATCTCCGAGGGCTACGAACTGCCGGCGGAGACCAACGTCAATCTCTTCGAGCTCAACGACCACCAGAGGCGCGAGATCGGCGTGGACCCTCTGCCGCGATCACTCGATGAGGCCCTCGACCTGATGGAGGAATCGAAGCTGGCTCGCGAAACGCTCGGCGACCATGTCTTTGAGTGGTTCCTGCGCAACAAGCGCGCCGAGTGGGCTGATTTCTGTGCCCACGTGACACCGTTCGAACTAGAGCGCTACCTCCCCACATGGTGAACTGCTGACGTGATGGACGCCCTCCTCGTCTTCCCCGAACCGGCCCCGCCGGAACTGGCTCAGGCCCTCGACATGGGGGGCTGGGGGTGGAAGGGCGCGGCCGACGTCGACTCGGCCCGCCGCGAGGAACCCGCCGAAGGCTGGATGGGTGCGGTGATTGTCGCCGGTGCCGATCCCGATGGAGCCTTCCGTTTCTGTCGGGCGATACGCAGCGGCGACATCAATGTCGAGTCGGTCTTGTTGCTCATCAACGGAGGCCACCTCGCGAGCCTCGACTTTCGCGAAAACCTCTTCGACGACTTCTGCCTTCACCCCTTCCATCCGGTGGAGTTCGAAGCCCGTCTCAAGCACCTGTTCCGCCGGGCCGGACGTGCGGCGAGAGCCGAAGTGATCGAGTACGGGCCCTTGGCCATGAACCTCGAGACCTATCAGGCGGTCATCGACGCCAAGCCGCTCGACCTCACCTACATGGAATACGAGCTCCTGAAGTTCCTGGCCTCCCATCCTGGCCGGGTGTTCACCCGCGAGACCCTTCTGAGCCGGGTGTGGGGCTACGACTACTACGGCGGCGCCCGCACGGTGGATGTGCATGTGCGAAGGCTGCGAGCGAAGCTGGGCGAGGAGCACGCCAACCTGATCCAAACCGTGAGATCGGTCGGCTACAGCTTCGGCACCTCGCGCTGGGTGTAACCGCGCCACCCGCCGGTTCGGGGGCTTCGGGTTGTCGGCGATGCTTGGCTATTCGTAGGGGTTGGTGTTCGCTAGGGCGAGGTATTCGTTGGGATCGCCCTCGTCGGTGACGTTGGCGAGATCGCTGCTGTGGCCCACCAAGGCGCCCAGAACCCCGGCCAAGCCGGCCATGCTCATGAGAATGCCCACGGGCATGAACACCACAAGAACAACAAGCATCACGATCGCACCGACGTCCATGGGCGAGAGTCTGCCAGATCCGAACGGACCGGTCAGTACCGGCTTTCGATCAGACCGTGGCGATCGCTTCGATCTCGATTCGCGCACCGAGCGGGAGGGTGGCGACGGCGACGGCTGAGCGGGCCGGCCGGTGCTCACCAAACTCCTCCACGTAGATCGCGTTCATCGCCGCGTAGTCGCCCATGTCGACCATGAACACGGTGGTCTTCACCACGTCGGCCAGCGACGCGTTGGCCGACGACAACACTCCGCGGAGGTTGACGAACACCTGGCGAAGCTGTTCTTCGAGCCCGTCAGACACGAGGGCACCATCGACGATGCCGATCTGGCCGGAGCTGAAAAGGAGATCGCCACCGCGAACGATCGGTGTGTAGGGACCAACGGGTTTGCTCATCTCGGCATCATAGAGGGACGAGATGCTTCACCCGAGCGGGCAGCCGACCCGTTAGCCGCAAGGCCACCGGGGCGGAAGACCGAGCCTGATCCAGACGGCAGCCGCGACCGCGGCGAACACGGCGTCGCTCCCATTCACCGGCGCACCCTCGTCGGGTTCGATGACCACCTCGACCGGGGGTGTATCAACAGCTCGCATCACACCGAACGATCGGATCGTGAGGTCGTGGACCTCGCCGGCCTGATCGACCGACAAGAACTCGCTGGTGACCATCCCGAGGGCCATGTGGGCGGCGCCTGTGCAGTAGGAGCGCAGCACGATGGCGTCGAGCGGAGCGCCGCACCTCACCCGGACCGAGATCGAACCATCCTCTGCGACCGACGCTGTGGCCTGGCCACCTCCCGGTGAGCTGATCCAGCCGACCTCGCCCCGAAGGCCCGCCAGCAGCACTTCCGCCTCGACCCAACCGGCACCCCGGATCGCAGCCGAAGTGGGCGGCCCGGCCACGTCGACCTCCTCAACGACGAGGCCCGGAGCAACAGAAGCTATGGCTTCACCGATGCCGGCAGTACGAGCCACCCGCACGACACCGGTGCCATCAGCCCGCAAGCCCGCCGCGAGCGGCGGACGTTTGGGCCCCCGACGCACGGCGTCCTCGCGCGAATAGAGCACCCGTACGGCACGACCGTGCTCATCGGCGAGTCGGCGAGCGACCTCCTCCACCTCACTTGTGGCCTTGGCCCCGAAAGCGCCCCCATTGGCCAGCGGCGATGCCGGCTCACCCCCAGGCTCGCACCATGATGCGTCGGTCTCGAGATACGCGGGCTCGACCCACGAGGTGCTCAAGGTGAGCGCCCAATCACCATCGGGCACCCTCAAGGGGGGATCGAATTCTGTCGTGGTTCTACGACCCTGCACCTTGCCGGCCTCGCGAAGAGCTTCGCTTCGCGAAGGGGCCACAATCCAGCCCTCGCTCTCGGGGGACAGCACCGCCGCCAGAGCGCCGAGCGGGGCAGTGTCGTCGGCGAACCCTCCCTGCCCCAATGCAACACGAGCACCGACCTGTTGAGCCACACCACCCTCCAACTCGGCACGAGCCGCCGCTGCGCCATCGTCGCCCGTGGCGACAGGTGCCGAGCCGAACGCAACCCACGCATCCACCACGGGCTGCCAACCCGTGCACCGACACATGTGAGCAAGCAGGGCTTCGGCCGCGGGTTGGCGTCGCTCGTGGCTCGCCCCCTTCGCCCTGAGTCCTTCGTAGCGACAGATGATGCCGGGCGTACAGAATCCGCACTGGCTACCACCCGTGGCCGCGAACGCGTCGCCCCACGCCTGCGCCACGTCGCCATCAAGTCCTTCGACGGTGGTGATCGATCGACCGTGCATCCGCCGAACCGGGGTAACGCAAGACACCCGTGGTTGGCCGTCGACGAGCACCGTGCAACACCCACATTGGCCTTGCGGGCTGCACCCGTCCTTTACCGAATGCTCCCCGAGTTGGTCACGAAGAACGTCGAGCAGGGTGACGGCATGGTCGTCGACCAAAACCAGCGTTCCGTTGACGACGAGTTCGATTGGCGGCCGCGTGCTCATTGACATCGACCGCAGGTTACGGTCGGTCTCCATGACTCGCCCAGATCGTCGCAAGTTCATTCTCGGCGCGCTCGCCGTTCCGTCAGGCGCCGCTCTCCTCGCGTCCTGTGGTGGCGACAACGATCCGGCTCTACCGGTGGCCAGCACCGACCTCAGCTTCCTCGTGCCCTCTTTTCCCGATGGCTTTCGCTCCCCCGCCGCCCTGGTGGTCGGCGTCGAACAGAGAATCACCTTCGTCGTGCGCGATGAGATCGACATCATGCGCGACACCGCTCCGGCCCAGCTCGCCTTCACAATCACCCAAGGCGACACCACCCTGGCGTCAGAGACCGTAAGCCTGCGATCCGATGGCATCATCACGCCCTACTACCCGATCCGGTTCACCGCTCCCGAGCCGGGTGAGTACGTGGCCACCCTCGTCGATCATCTCGACGTCACCCCGATCCCCTTCCTGGTGATGGATCGGGCCTCGGGCACAATTCCTCAGGTGGGCGACACTCTCCCGGTGGTCGACACACCAACCATCGACGACGCCCGTGGGGTCACCCCGATCTGTACCCGAGCGATCCAATGCCCGTTCCATGAGCACAATCTCAGCGACGTGATCGACAACGGTCGCCCCACCGTCCTGATCGTCGCCACCCCCGGCTTCTGCCAGACCGACATCTGCGGCCCGGTGGTCGACCTGCTGATCGACGGAGCGGAGGGCCACGACGACATCGACTTCGTCCACGCCGAGGTCTACGTCGATCCATCCGAGTTCGACACGGGCGCGTTCCCCGACACCACCGCCACAATTGCCGCGATGGGCCTCCCCTACGAGCCGGCCCTCTTCGTCAACGACGCCAACGGCACCCTGCTGGCCCGCCTCGACACGATGTGGGACCGCAGCGAACTCGCCGACGCTCTCAGCATCCTTTGAGCATCCTTTGACCGAGCGACCCCCGAGGAGCCGCCTCTGTCAGCTGAAGGACTGGCCGCAGCCGCAGGTGCGCTCGGCGTTGGGGTTGTCGATGGAGAACCCTGCGTCCTGGAGTCCGTCCTTGTAATCGAGGGTGGCTCCCTCGAGTAACTGGGCCGAGGACGGATCTACCACGACGTCGATGCCGTCGTAGTCGACGGTGACGTCGTCGGCGGCGCGATCAGTGTCGAAGAACATTTCATAGGAGAAGCCGCTGCA
>JAJDCE010000085.1 GCA_029260985.1 Patescibacteria group bacterium
CACCATCACCCACTGGCCTCCTCCACATTGGAACCGTGAGGACAGCCCTTTATAACTATCTTTTTGCAAAAGCGAACAAAGGTAAGATGGTTTTTAGAATTGAGGATACAGACAAAGAACGAAGTACCGAGGAATTTGAAAAAGACATCATCGATGGACTGGTTAAACTCGGCATTGCGGGCGACGAAGGTGTTCATATTGAAGGTGATAAAGGATATCGACAAAGTGAACGTACAGAGATATACACAAGCGACCTCAAAAAATTATTGAATGAAGACAAAGCATATTTTTGCGAATGCACTAAAAAACTATTGGAGGAAATGAGAAATGATCAAAGGGCAAAAAAGCTTCCCCCACGATACGACAGAACCTGTCGGAACAAAAAACTAACTAGTGGAGTAATAAGACTTAAGGTTCCGGACGACAAAGATATCAAATGGAATGACTTGGTTCGAGGTGAAACAGTGATTCATAGTAAAGAGCTGGATGATTTTGTGATCGCCCGCTCAATCACTGATCCGCTTTACCATTTAACCGTGGTAGCAGACGATCATGATATGGAAATCACCCATGTGATACGAGGTGAAGATCACATCAGCAACACTCCAAAACAGATGCTAATCTTCCAAGCCCTAGGATGGGAACCTCCAGCCTTTGCCCACCTCCCGTTGATATTAAACGACGATAAAAGCAAGCTCAGCAAAAGAAAGAACAAAGTATCGATGGACGATTATTTAGCTGAAGGATATTTACCGGAAGCGCTTCTCAACTTCCTGGCGCTTCTTGGATGGAACACTCCGGATGAGCAAGAAATCTTCAGCATGGATGAGCTAATTGAAAAATTCACTTTAGATCGGGTCCACAAGGGCGGAGCCATATTTGATTTAAAAAAATTAGATTGGATCAATGGAGAATACATCAAGAAAGCAATAAGCGAAGATATTGATTCCTTCTATGAAAATGTAAAACTGTTCATCGATAACAAACTTCCAACTGATCAGGAAGAACTTATAAAAAAAATATTACAAGACCCTGATTTCCAAGGGCGCTTTAAGAAACTGAGCGAAATTCCCAATGAACTCTCACCACTTTTCAATGAAATAGAAGATTATCCAAATGAATTGATCATGAGAGAAAAGTTCAATATCACTCCAGAAATCCTCAAGTTAGTTTTAGATAAAGCAAAGACCACCTTGGAAGGTATTGATTGGGAAAAAGGTGATAGCTCCAAAAACGAAGAGTTGTCTGAAAAAATGATGGCCATCGTTACCGAATTAGATCTAAAAAACGGGCAAGTGTTATGGCCAATACGAGTCGCCTTATCTGGCCTCGAACGATCACCCAACTTTTCAACACTCATGGTTTACCTGGGAAAAGAAGAGGTGTTAAAAAGACTAGATTTTGCCCTAAACAAAATAAAGTGATATAATCATACCTAATGTCGACTTAGTCCCTAGTCCTTAGTTCAGAAAAATAATGGAAATTAAAGTTCAGAAAAACATTTCGCTAAAGCAATTTTGCACGTACAAAACGGGTGGATCCGCCAAGTATTTTGCCGAAGTTAAAACGCCACAAGAAATGGTGCATTTGCGTGATTTCGCACGAATCCAAAATATTCCCTATATGATTCTCGGAGGAGGAAGCAACATCCTATTTGGCGATGAGGGATTTCCTGGACTCATCATCCTCAACAGAATGACCAAACTTCACATTCAAGGAGAACGAGTCACGGCTGAAAGTGGAGTAAATCTAGCTCGAATGGTGATGGTTTGTGCTCAAAATAATCTCGGAGGAATCTCAGGACTCTGTAATGTGCCAGGTTCAGTTGGCGGAGCGGTTTATGGCAACGCAGGCATTCCAGAAATGAACATCAGCGATATCATGACCCACGCCATTATTCTGCCAAACGATAGCGAAAAACCCATTATGGTCACCCCTGACTATTTCCAGTTTAGCTATAGGGACAGTAAAGTAAAAAGAACCAAGGATATTATTCTATCAGCCACCTTTAAACTTCAGTTTGAACCCGGCATGAAAATACGAACTGAAATCTCTCAGTACGCCAAAGAAAGACTTCAAAAACAACCTACTGGGAACACATGTGGCAGCTTTTTTAAGAATCCTGGTCAATTCCCATCAGCCGGTTGGCTCATCGAACAATCTGGCTGTAAAGGGATGAAAGTCGGCGGAGCAATGGTCTCTCCTAAGCATGCCAATTTTATTATGAACACTGGCGATGCAAATAGTAGTGATATTATCAATTTAACGATAAAAATTCACCAAATCGTAAAAAAGAAATTCAATGTAAACCTGGAACCTGAAGTTCAGATTGTTCCAAATTCCCCTTTCAAATCTCAGTAGGATTGCTACTTCGTTACATTATTATTTCGTTAACTAAATTAACATGTCCGAATCAAATAATCCTGAAGGCATTGACGACAGCTATATTGCTTTACTGCACGAGTATTATCCAAATGTTCCCATATCAGAACTCAAGCAAAGGGTTCAGGAGAGTCGCAGAAAAATAATTG
>JAJDCE010000086.1 GCA_029260985.1 Patescibacteria group bacterium
AAAAAAACATTCCAGAATATGGCGAGTATTTTATATTTATTGATGGAGAGTGAAAAAAGAAATTCCATAGCTGCTATCTTAAGCTTTTACCTATCCAGTCATTCTGAACTCGATTCAGAATCCCATGTTAGTGCTGCTAGGATCCTGAAGCAAGTTCAGGATGACGTACGGAAGATAGCCCCAACCTATTTAACCGTTACTGACTTCGCCAAATTCCTCGGCATATCAGGATCCAAGCCACGCTGTACAGCGAGATAATAAGCCAGAAGTTGAATAGGGACAATATTCACAAGGGGTGAAGCCACACCTACATCCGGCACCTTAATCCACTCATCAAAAACGTCATGCTTTTCAGGACTAATCCCAATAATATGGGCGCCTCTAGCCTTTAGCTCCATCGTATTGTTGATCACATCCTGACGAACCTCATCATTGGCCACCAACGAAATACAAGGAGTTCCTTTAGCAATCAAAGCAATCGGACCGTGTTTTAGTTCACCGGCAGCAAAACCCTCAGCATGAATATAGCTGACCTCCTGTATTTTGATCGCCGCTTCCAAAGCCATCGGGTAATTTTCGGCTTTACCAATAATGTAAGCGTTCTCATGATCTTTAAGTTGCTCCGCTACCGTCTTAATATAAGTCAGAAATCGAGGATTGAGCATATCGTTAATTTTCGATCCCACGTCAGCCAGTACACGCCTTCCCTCTTGCAATTCCCCTCTCATCGCAGTCGCGATCAAAAGCATTAAAGCCATTTGAGATGTAGCCGCTTTAGTTGAAGCTACAGCCTTTTCAGGGCCGGCTTTAATATGAATTGAAAAATCTGATTGCCGGGCAATGGTTGACCCTTCCACATTAACTAAGGATAAAACTTTAGCCCCTTTACTTTTAGCAACCTCCATCGCCTCCAGCACATCCGCCGTTTCACCACTCTGAGAAATCACGATTAAAAGACTTTCCGGTCGCAAAAAGTGATGATAAATCGGAAATTCTGACGAAGGAGCAAAATTAACATGGCGATTGGCAATCATCGAAAAGAAATATTCACCCGCCATACATACTTTTCCTGCAGTGCCACATCCCGAAAGAAAACAACCCCGAGAGTTTTTGATCTGCTGAGCAATATGCATTATATCATCTTCCTCCTGATTAATAGCTCTGAGAATCGTATCCTTTTGCTCCATGATTTCCTTGAGCATAAAGTGATCAAATTCACCTTTCTCGGCCGATTCGGCTTTCCAGTCAATATTCACCAGGCGCTTTTTAATCGGCTCACCGGTCTCTAAATTCAAAAATTCAACCCCGCCATCCACAATCACCATTTCATTGTCATCCAGATAGTTAACGTTCTGGGTGTATTCCAGAAAAGCTGGAATATCAGAGGCGAGAAAATACTCATCTTCACCAATTCCGACAATAAGCGGTGAACCTCGTCGAGCAGCGATCAGATAATTTTCACCTACATTCAAAACCACAATCGCGAAACGCCCTTCGAAACGCTGAACGGCCTTAAGAACCGCCTCTTTAAAGGGATGATTTTTTCGGTATTTAGCAATCAGATGAGCAATCACTTCCGTATCCGTCTCCGAAACAAAATTTTCAGCTCCCAGCTCATCTTTAATTTCCTGAAAATTTTCGATAATTCCATTATGAACTACAGAAATTTGCCTATCAGGATCAAAATGAGGATGGGCATTTGCATCCGTGACTCCTCCATGGGTGGCCCAGCGTGTGTGCCCCATGGCAATCGTAGCTTTTTTATCAGTAAAATCATCCAAATTAGCCTCAGAAATCTTTCCGACTTTCTTTTTGCAGAATAACTCACCATTCAGATCAGTCGTCACTCCCCAAGAATCATAGCCCCGATATTCGAGCTTCTGAAGCCCCTTGATTACAAGCTCAAGAGCATTATCCCGCTTCCCTAAATATCCGAATATTCCACACATAAATTAATTTGGCTATTTTTCTAATGTGCTATTTTTGATACTGACCCTTGTACCACATGATAGTATCTCTAAAACCCTCCTCAAAGTCCACCTCAGGTTTCCACCCTAAATCCGTCTGAAGTTTTGTAGAATCAATCGCATATCGAATGTCATGACCTGGGCGATCTTTCACAAATTCAATCTGATCTTCAGGCAAACCAAGCAATTTAAGCATTCTTTTAGTGACTTCAATATTAGAATGCTCGTTATGAGCTCCAACATTGTAAACTTCTCCAATCTTTCCACGATGGAGTATCGTATCAACCGCCTTGCAGTGATCAGTCACATGAAGCCAGTCTCGCACATTAGAGCCATCACCATAAACAGGTACTTTTTCACCAGCTAACAGTTTTTGAATAAAAAACGGAACAATTTTTTCAGGAAACTGGTTTGGACCATAATTATTAGAACACCTGGAAATCACGGCAGGCAAACCATAAGTTCGATGACTCGCTAAAACCAACATATCCCCGGCAGCTTTAGAGGCAGAATAAGGGGAAGATGGCTTTAATGGAGAATCTTCAGTAAAAGCGCCGTCCTCAATATCACCGTAAACCTCATCAGTTGATATTTGAATATACCTCTGGTGATTATGTTTTAGAGCAGATTCAATCAATACCTGAGTTCCAATCACATTGGTTTGAAGGAAAGGGGTGGCGTCTTCAATACTTCGATCCACATGAGTTTCAGCCGCAAAATTAACAATAACATCCACTTTTGACCCTAAATCATCGATTAATTTACGATCAGCAATATCACCCTCTACAAACTGATAGTTCGAATTCCCGGAAATATCAGACACATTGTCCAAATTCCCCGCATAAGTGAGCTTATCGAGGTTAATCACCTGGTAATCGGGATAATTAGTGAGGATGTGACGGGCAAAATGGGAGCCGATAAACCCAGCCCCACCAGTTATAAGTAGCTTCATATCTCAAAATTTAACAGAGGTATTTTAGCACAATTATTCATATTGGGAAAAGCCGGCAGAACAAAAGTCTGCCGGCTTCGTGAAACGGCGGGTTATTTTCGCAGATCAGTCATGATCTTTGCCGTGATGATCGTCATCGTCATCGTCATCGTGACCCTTGCCGTGATGATCGTCCTCGCAACGGCCTAGCTCGTCGCCATGTGCCAAATGAGCCTTCAGCGCGGAAGCACTGATGCTCAGCGTCTTGGCCACCTTTTTTGGCTTGTGGCAGACGAGCACCTTTACCGCGTCAGGCTGTAGCAGGATGATTTGAGCGGCAGGCAGGAGAGGTTGCAGCTCAGCAACTTGTGGCGCCGGCGCAACGCACGCCCCGCTCTTGCAGACGAGTCCATCATCGCAGGATTTCTCGTAAGAGAACATACCCACGCCACTGACGTCCGCACAGGACTTGTAGGACGTCGTGGAAACGCACTGCACTAATCCGACGATGCACTCGCTCTGTGGCGATCCGACGACACGGATGTCGACGGAACCATTGGAATACACCCACGGGTAAGGTTGTGGCAGGCTGACAGTTAAGTGCCGAAACACCAGGCACAATTTGCCGGGCAACCACGGCTTGAGCCGGAATTTGCCCAGCTGCGCGTCTGCCAGCGATGACAACTCGACATTCTGGTAATTGTCGTCGACCATCGCAGGATGCACGTATTTGGGCTGAAACATCGAATCGCCCATTATTTTATCGTAGTTCATGTCCGTTTGATGCCAAGCGTGCAAGCACGCCGAGAGAGACGCCCCGTTTTTGATCTTCACGGAGCATTCCAGTTCCTGGCCAACCGTGGCCACGTCCGGGCAGTCGTCGCCGTCGACGACAAGATTCTTCAGCACATCGCAAACATCTGATGACAGCCCTTGAGTAAGGGCGCTGGTGTCAACTCCGTTCTCATCCGTGCTCTGCACACCGCAGCTTGCAGTCAGCAGAGTAAGTAGTACAGCTAGCATTCGTCGCATTTCTTCCTCCTCGGGAAAAGGCTCTTCAGCCATTGATGTCTATTCGAAACAACACTCCGCACAGCATGCACGGAACGCCGTATTATCTCTAAAAAATAACTCCGCTGTTTTTAAGTAACACCTCATAATCTTCCACCCGCTATAGTTAACGGGAAAAAATTGAAAAGGACTTATTGTGATACATTTTTATATTTTTGTCAATATAAACTAAGTCCAGCAAAATTAACTCTCATCATAAAAAGAATTGACAAAATAAAAAAAAGGTGATAAAAATATAAACCTATTTGCTAGTATTTTTACGTGACCTCACCAGAAAACCCAACTCCGTCAGACCTCGATGACACTCGTTTAGAGCGTCCTATTCGTATAGACTTATTAGTCAAAGAAGTAAGAGCGCTCCTAACTCAAACGCTCCAGCAGCGAAAGTTCGAAATAACCGAAAAAGATCTGACATATGTGCCAAGTAATTCACGAATTACCGACGGCCTCTTCAGATTTGCGTTTAGAGATAGCAATGGCACACTAAGAATAATCAGATTCAAGCGCAAAGAAGATGGCACACCAGACGTCAGAATTGACCACTCAATCCGTGAACAAATCATTGCAGATCGAAGTGGCTAATAAGACCCGAATAACTTCATGCCTTTTACAAGCTTTCTCACGCAGGAAAGCATTTTTTTTATCTTAATATCCTGAGAATGACCCTCAAAATCAACATAAAACACATAACCACCAGGTATAGATGGATTAGCAGAGGACTCAACGCGAGTCATATTCACTTCAGCCTCATTAAATTCAGCCAGCACTTGATAAAGAGTGCCTGGTGCATCTGCGGAAAAATAAAATGCGATAGAAGTTTTATATTTTTTACCGGATTTTACAGGCAGGCCTTTTTTGCCGACAATTAAAAATCTGGTTGAATTGGATTTATAATCTTCAATATTTTTTGCAAGAACTGACATCCGAAAAGCCTTTGCCGCCTCTTCAGAACATATCACAGCCATATCATACAGTTTTTCCGACACCACCTTTTTTAAAGCGGAGGATGTACTCGCCATATTAACGAAAGAAGCATTGGGAAAATGTTTTTTCAGATACTTTTTTCATTGGCGAATTGGCTGAGCATGAGAATAAATTGTTTTGACCTTTTTAAAATCAATCTTATCCAGCGCCACTAAATGATGATGAATGGGTAGGTTAAATTCCTCCTGAATTTTCAGGCCGGATTCAAACAACCCGTCCGACGTTTCCACAACTGTGCCCGTAAGATTATTCTCAACAGGTACGATTCCTTTTTTTACAATCCCCCTTTTTACCACATCAAATACTTCTGTTATAGAATTCGCGTACCAGACCCTGGATTTTGGACTATATTTTTTAGCCGCTAAGCTGGAAAAAGTATTCTCTGGCCCAAGCGCAACCAAATCATATGACTTATCAGGTTTGGATTTTTGTAATACTGAATCCTCAGCTAATTTTTTACGGCTCATCTGTTCAATTAAAAAATCAGACTCCTCCATAGCCAAACGCTTAAAGTCTCCAAGATACCTGGATGAATT
>JAJDCE010000087.1 GCA_029260985.1 Patescibacteria group bacterium
GCTTGTATCTCCTGTTCCGGTTCCACCTGCACTTCCGCCATCTGATGGAGTTGCAGTAAATACTGGAGAAAGATTGCTGACCCCTACTGTTGTAGTAAGGTCATCGGTTGCGGGGGCAGCAGGAGTGCCTTCTCCGCCATAGCCGTCAAAATTTGGTACATTAAAACTAAGCACGCTAGCATTACATGAAATGCTGGTGCAGGCTGGCGTTGTACCCGCATTACACACTTGGCCATTGGTTTTAATGTCTGCTAAGCTCGTGTAATGACTTGCAGCATAATAGACAGTATATGTATCACAGCTATCAATTGTAATTTCGACTGCAGCAGCAGTGTCCATACTGGCATCCAGCGAGGCTGCATTTAAACTAACGTACCCAGTTCCAAAAGAAACATTAGTATCATAATCGTCATCCGTACCATCCACATTTCCAGACCATGTGATGCTGTTAGTGCTGGTAGCGATCTTCATGCTGGAAATAGCACTCATATCCGCTGTTGTATCAAAATTTTCACTGCCATTGCCGGTTGTAAATACGGTTGAAGTGGAAACAGGGGAAACTCCCATATTATATAGTTGTCTTGCTTCATCAGCGGTCAATGCCCTGCTCCAGACGCCGACATCGTCTATCGTGCCATCAAACTTAATAGCATTTGACTCATAATTTCTGCCGAAACTCAGTGGGTTTGCATTGGCAACCATTGAACCCGTTACTGGGTCAGTATCTTCTAAAACACCATTAATATACATCTTAAGATCACTTCCATCGTATGTCATTGTCACATGACTCCATACACCGGTAGTAACCGCAGTATTGGCATCTCCGGTGTATTGAAGCGTAGGCGTCCACACACGTCCGTATATTATGCCCGCGTGCTCATATATTTCATAGGCATCAAGCTTTCTTACAACACCTCCGGCGCTGGGCTGATTAGTGGCAGGCTTTATCCACGCAGATACGGTAACAGCGCTCGTTAGATCCAGGCTGGCGCTATCACTTACATAAGCAAGATCATCAATGCCGTCAAAAGTAACGCCGTTCCCTATCTTCCCTGTCTCTTCTGTAGGTGCATTGCCAAGATTTCCATCATTTGACCCCTGACTGTCACTTACAATAGTTCTGCCATTGTATAGAGAGGCTATCTCTGTGCTGTCCAGAGCCCGGCTCCACATTGAAAGCTCATCGACCTTGCCGTTATAATTGACATCTTCCGCATTGGACCAGGCGCCGATCCTCATTGGTGACGCAACGTCTCCAACAGGATCACTGGCAATTGTCTGAACGTAGTTGCCATTGAAATATAATAATGTATTTCCACCGGATCGTGTCACAGTAATCATATTCCACTGATCACCAGTTAGGGTGCCTATGACTTCCCAGTTATAAGCGGCATAAAAACAAATGGTGCTGCCTCCAGCACAGCTACTTCCGTACAAAAATGCCCATCGGTTGCCGCCAGAGCCCGCCCACTGAGATACAGGAGTTAGATTAGTGGTACTTAAACTGCCTGTCGGCTCCATCCAGAAATTTATTGTTGACCAGTCGGAAAAAACGCTGCTGTCCGCAAAGGTGACATAGCCGTCTTCTAGCGCGGTATCCACAAAAGAAACAGCATTACTGTATTTACCGGTTTGTCCGTAATAGGCGGAAGTACCGTGTTGGGTATATAAAGAACCTGTATTGCTATTTGCAGAGCTGTCAGCAAGTGAGCCGGAAGCTTCATCTAAATGCCACAATCCGGTAAGGCCCGTTCCTAAGCTTTCAGACGTAGAAAGGGCACCAAGGGGAGTTGTACTGTTCATATCCCAATGACTTACTAATCCGTCACAACTCGTAAAATCTGTTGTACAATTAATTTCCCTTTTTGCGTTAACTTGAGGCGCAAGCATAAAAAAGAGGATCGCCAGAAAACAGATATTGATCAGCTTTATATATTTCATACTTTTTCATTTTATTTTTTATACTTCTATATCTTACTGTATCTTCAGGATAAATTCAAAAAATAATTGGCTGAAAAACCTAAACTTCTTATAATGATTGCACCCGTTCTACAATTTTGCTAAATTGAAATCAGCTAAAATTTAATAAAAAAATTATGAAAATCGCACGATATATTGTCGGTTTGGTCAGCGGACTGACCTTTGGTATGCTTTTTGCGCCAAAAAAAGGAGGAGAACTCAGAAAGGAGCTTAAGAAGTTAAAAAGGAAAAGTAATGATCCATGTGGCACATGCCATGATGGTATGAAAATTTTAGGAAAAGCCTTTAAAGATGCGGGCCATGACGCAATGAAAGAATTTAAGAATTTAAGTGAACATGAGCAAGTGTCTGCCTTCTTAGATCTTTCCCATGAAAAGATGAAAGCATTTTTAGAAGCAGCAGAGGAAAAGGGGTATGATATAGCAGCCACCGTTCAGGATAAACTTGAAGACTTTGCAAAGATCGCCAAAGAAAAGGCAGAGGACGTGAAAGAGGAGGTGGGTGATGTGAAAAAAAAGGCAAAAGCTGTAAAAAAAGTCGTTAAAAAGAAGGTGACTGCAGCAAAAAGAAAAGTTAAAAGCACCAAGCGAAAACTGACTTCAACCGCTAAAAAAGCTGTAAAAACAGTTAAAAAGGCGACAAAGACTAAGGCCGCCCGAAAGCCAGCTAAAAAGAAAGGAGCCAAGAAAACCGCCAAAAAGGCAACTAAGAAATAGGAGAGAAATCTTGATTTTTTTGGGAGTACGGGTAGAATCGAATCACCGTCAGTTTCAGAGTATCTGAAATTATTGAGTAGGAGTTCACACAACAACTCTTAATTATTAATTCTTAACTATTAATTAAAACTATGGCAGTATTATACATTTCTCTCGCAATCGGTTTAGTAAGCTTGGTTTACGCAGGCTTTAACACATACCGTGTTTTAAAACAGGACGCAGGAACTCCTAAAATGAAAGAAATCGCTTTGGCGATTCAGCAGGGGGCCATGGCTTATATGAACCGTCAATTCAAAACGATAGCCATTTTCGCCGCCATACTCTTTGCCATATTAAGCTTCGCGCTTGGTGTTAATGTAGGAATCTCCTTTTTCTTTGGTGCTTTGTTTTCAGCCATTGCTGGCTACATCGGCATGAATGTTTCTGTTCGTGCAAATGTCCGTACCGCCGCTGCAGCACGGCAAAGTCTTTCTAAGGCATTGGAAGTTGCATTTCAAGGGGGTTCTGTAAACGGTTTGGCAGTGGTTGGATTATCCCTTGTTGGAGTGAGTGGTCTCTTCTTATTTTTCAGTGGTATCGGCATCGAAAGTTCCGAGATTCCTCATCTGCTGATCGGGTTTGGATTCGGAGCATCACTTATTTCACTTTTTGCACGTGTGGGAGGAGGAATATTTACCAAAGCGGCCGATGTAGGAGCTGATTTGGTGGGGAAAGTAGAAGCAGGCATTCCGGAAGATGACCCAAGAAATCCTGCCACCATCGCTGATAATGTAGGAGATAACGTAGGAGATTGCGCGGGCATGGGAGCCGATCTTTTTGAAACCTACGCGGTCACTTTGATCGCTGCCATGATTTTGGCAGTCGCGGAAGGTTTCTCTATGACTTTTGTCTATTACCCGTTGGCTCTTGGGGCAGTGGCAGTGATCACTTCTATTATTGGCACCAACTTCATTAAAACGAAAAAGAAAACGGCAATCATGGCCGCTTTATATAAAGGAATGGCAGTGACTCAGGTGTTATCACTTATCGGTTTCTACATCGTTACCATGATCATGATCCCGAAAAGTGCAAACCCAATGGGATTATTCCTGACCACATTCGTTGGTGCAGCCGTTACCATTTTGCTAATTCTGATCACCGAATACTACACCGCAACCAAATATCGACCGGTAAAAGAAACCGCAAAGGCATCTGAAACAGGTGCAGGTACTAATATTATAATCGGCTTGGCAATGGGAATGGAAAGCACTCTGCTTCCGGTTTTGGTCATTGCTGCAGCTATCATGGCATCATTTGCTTTCGGCGGCCTTTACGGAATCGCTATCGCTGCCGTCTCTATGCTTAGCACCACAGGGATGATTATTGCAATGGACAGTTACGGGCCTATTACCGATAACGCTGGTGGAATTGCTGAAATGTCTCATTTAGATGAAAAGGTAAGAAAAGTTACAGACGCATTAGACGCCGTGGGGAATACAACTAAAGCCGTCACTAAAGGTTATGCGATCGCGTCTGCCGCTTTGGCCGCATTGGTTCTTTTTCAGGATTACAACGGAGCGCTGCTTCAGAGCGGAAAACGGCTTATCTTTGACCTCACAGATTATCAGGTCATTGTAGGTCTTTTTATAGGAGGACTCATTCCTTTTATATTCTCTTCTGTTACCATGAGAGCAGTGGGTAGGAGCGCCTTTTCGGTTGTTGAAGAAGTTCGACGCCAGTTCCGGGAAATTAAAGGGATTATGCAGGGGAAGGCAAAGCCTGATTATAAAAAATGTGTAGATATTGTAACTCGCGCCGCTTTGGTGGAAATGATTGTTCCTGCGCTTATTGCGGTTCTGTCTCCGATTCTAGTCGGCTTCATCCTTGGGCCTAAAGCCCTGGGCGGAATGCTGATTGGAGTGATTGTCTCAGGTCTATTACTGGCGCTTTCCATGAGTAATGGAGGAGCCACATGGGACAACGCCAAAAAGCTGATTGAAGATGGTCATCATGGTGGAAAAGGATCCGAGGCTCATAAAGCCGCTGTAGTAGGAGACACTGTAGGTGATCCTTACAAAGACACATCAGGTCCTGCCCTTAACGCACTGATTAAGGTGATCAATACAATCGCTCTTTTAATAGCGCCACTGATCGCAAGCTGGAGCTTGTTCTAAATGATTGAATGATAAAAAATCCTGTAGTGGTTGCAGATCTGCAACCACTACAGGATTTTTACATTGCTTCTAATTTCTCAATCAATTCACTCATCCTTTCTTCCAAAAGATTATGGGATGAGCAAGCTTCCCGTACGGTTTCCATTGATTGGATCGACTTGTTCTCTGATAAGATGCCATACTCAAAAAACAGCTCTTTAGCATGGGGCTTTACTTCAAGAACTTCATCAATCGTCATGTCTGGGTGAATTTCAGCCATGTGACTATGGTTAGTTTGCATCTATATTTTAGCAGAATTTAACTGTTTTAACAGTGTTGCAAGTTCGTCTTGAGTAAGGCCATGCCCCCTAGCGCCTTCCTCAAGGGTTTCAACGGAACCTAGCTCGCAAACTCCGCAACTCAGCCCAAAAGAACTAAAAACTTCAATCGCTTGAGGATTCTTTAAAATTATTTCATGAATGGTCATGGTCGCTTTAATCATTGAGAGCTTGTTTTAAGGCTTTGAAGGCAAGCAAGGCGCATTTCATACGCCGTTCACTGATGTCGATTCCTAGCGATTCAATCAATTCTTCCTGCTTCATATTTCTAACATCTTTAACTGATTGGTCTACAGCCAAATCACCCAGGATATCCGCCGCCGCCATACTGATCGCACAACCCACACCTTCAAACGAATAATCTTTCAATCTTGAATCTTCAATCTTGAATCTTGTAATAATTTTATCTCCACAAGAATGATTCACAGCCTTATACTCATGGGTTGCATCAATCACCTTATCTTTATAAAAAGGTTCTTTGTAGCGGTCTAAAATGTTTTGGGCATAGATGTCCATGTTGCTTAATGTCATTCATGTTACCCCCCTGTCATTCCCGACTCCGATCGGGAATCTATAGATCTCCGATGGGGCTCGGAGATGACAATGGAGAGTAAGGATGACTTTTAGTAGTTTAGTTAAAATAATTAAATATCTCCTCAAGCACTTCACAGCACCTATCAATCTCATCCTCAGTATTATAAAAGGCAAGGCTAATACGGGCGGTGGCCGGCAATTTACAAACATCCATCAAAGGTTGGGTGCAGTGCTGTCCGGCGCGGATGCAGATGTTTTTCTGAGAAAGCCCTTCAGCAATATCATGCGGATGAACGCCTTTCATGCTAAAAGAAACGATTGAGCCACGGTTCTTATTGTCCTGGGGCCCAATTAAGGTTATATAGGGTAGAGGAGTGAGTTTATTGAGCAGATGGTCTGTTAAATCTCTTTCTTGTTTTTGGATGGCTGAGAATCCAATTTTTACTAAATAATCGATCGCCGCTTTAAGCCCGACAGCTCCCGCTACATTCGGTGTGCCAGCCTCGAATTTATTCGGCAGTTCAGCCGAGGTAAAATGATCGGTAAATACTTCATTCACCATATCTCCACCACCTAAAAATGGAGGCATTGCATTTAAAAGCTCCTCTTTGCCATACAAAACGCCGATACCTGTCGGGCCGTATAGTTTGTGGCCGGTAAGAACCAAAAAATCCACATCCAATTGATGAGCATTTATCGGTTGGTGAACAGCTAACTGTGCCGCATCAACAAGAACTTTAGCGCCAACTGCGTGCGCAGCTTTTATTATCGGAGACAGGTCGGTTATTGTACCCATAACATTAGACATTCCGGAAACTGATACCAGTTTTACATTTTTATCGATTAATTCAGGATCAAATTTGATATGTCCGTCATCAGTTACATCAAAATACCGGATTTCAATACCCTTTTTCTCCTTTAGCTGAAGCCAGGGGACAATATTGGCGTGGTGTTCGAGTTTACTGAGAATTACAAGATCACCCTCACTCATCATTTCACCCGATGAATGAGCAACAAGATTTACTGCCTCAGTGGCATTTTTGGTAAATACGACTTCACGTGGTTCTCTTGCGCCAATAAAATCAGCTACTGTGCGTCTGGCATT
>JAJDCE010000088.1 GCA_029260985.1 Patescibacteria group bacterium
CTGGGGACACGATCAGCGCAGCCCACTTTGGCGTAGGGGGTACTGAAGGTCTGCAATCAATCTTTCTGCTGCCCAAACATGGCCCCAGCGAAATTCAAAGACTCCAAGCCACTGCACATGGGTTTAGAAATGCGATTACCATTTTAATTGAAGGCAGTTTCGATGATGGGCAAAAGGTAATTAAAGAAATGCTTACCGAGCCAAAATATGAGGAAATGAAAGAGGAGAATAATTACACTTCATTTAACTCTATCAATATCGCACGCATCATCGCGCAGATAATTTATTATTTCCGTGCTTACTTTGATCTGATAAAAAAAGGCGCTATTCAAAATGGTGATCCGGTTAACTTTTCAACACCTTCAGGTAATTTTGGTGACGCGCTGGCAGGGGTCTATGCAAAAAAAATGGGCTTGCCGGTCAATAAAATTAATGTCGCTACGAATGTGAATGATGTATTACATAAATTTCTGCAGACAGGAAGATATACACCTGGAGAAAAATCTGTACCAACATTAGCGCCGTCGCAGGATATTACAGTCGCGAGTAATTTTGAGCGGATGGTCTTTGAAGTCGTCCAGGATCCAGAAAGAGTTCAGCAGCTAATGAAGAATCTAAGTGAAAATGGATACTTCGAAGTGTCTCCGCAGGAATTGAGCAGTTTTAGAAAAACACTTGAATCCTCCACGACAAACGATGCCCAAATCAATACCACTATTACTGAAACTTACCGAAGAGGCGGACAGGTGATTGACCCGCACACAGCAACCGGTGTTCATGGCGGAATACATGTCTTCGGTCAGAATCCGGAAATTCCAACTATATGCCTGGGAACTGCTGAGCATATTAAGTTTGATCAGCCTGAGGGAGTTCCAAGAGATGATGAAAGATACAATGAGGTCGTTGAACCGTTGAGGCGGAGGCCGGAAGACTTCCTGGAATCATCTGCGGACGAATCCAGCGTCGTTGAGGCGGTAAGAATAGCGACCGAAAAAGTTAATAGCAGAACTTAATTGACCTCAAGTTCATGATGAAAACACACGTGTGTACGAGAAAAGGTGTTATTGATTTAATATTCTTGGATTGATATACTTTATGCGAAAAATTAACACTAAAAAATGATTGAAATTCTAAAAAACATCCCTTTTTTCAATGAGTTAGCGGATGAAGACCTTCAGATGATTGCTGAGAAAGTTCAGTTAGAGTATTTTCCGGCTGAGCACATCATCTTCAATGCTGATGATGAAGGCAATAAAATGTATGTGATCAAACGGGGTCAGGTACAAGTGATCAGAGATAACACCATTCTGGCTATCTTAAAAGACAACGCCTTTTTTGGGGAAATGGCTCTAGTGTCTGATGAAAAGCGCAATGCCACCATCAAAACGGTCACTGATATTGAACTTTTGACTATCGATAAACTCGACTTTAAACACATTATGGAAAACAACCGCTCCATCGCTTCCATCGTAAGTTACGAAGTCGTCAAACGAGCTAATAGCATTCCATAAAAATGACCTTAGTTTACCATCTCATCTTAACGCACTTCCTTGCGGATTATCCATTCCAGCCTGGCCGGCTGGTGAAGTATAAGTATAAGAGTTTTTGGGGAATTCTCATTCACACCGTCATTCATCTGACCATCATTAGCCTCACAGTTTTCCCTTTCTTGCAGAACAGCCGGGTGATCTGGGGGGTTGCAATCATTTTTATCACTCATAATCTCATCGATTACACCAAGGTGGCTATTGATAAAAAAAAGTTGATAAATGGTTTCGTCCTTTATTTAGCTGATCAGATCACTCACTTAATAGTCGTATTGGGAGTAGCGATTTGGTTGATCGGCGACGTGAGTCCATGGATAGCAGGACCTTGGTTTCACTATTATTCTGATATTGGATTGGTGAATTATTTAACCGTTTTGGTACTGGCTACCTTCTTCTTTGATGTTACCCGGTGGACGTACGCAAATACCAAGAAAAAACATCCTTACAAACGAGGTTATAAGCTCATGATCAAAAATGCCATCGGCGTCACGATCATATTTGCTGGCTACTTCATCTTAATGAACTAGGCAGTTTATTTGGTCGTGAATGTATACACCCCATCCCAATCCACATCAGGTGGATTTTTTATAAAGGCATTACAACGCTCCACAAAAACCTTAGAAGGAGGGTCATTGGCGATGACAGAGAACTTCTTCTGCGCCGCCATAAAGTTTTTAGAGCGGTACAGCTTTAAGGCTTCATCAAAAGCCTGAATGATTGCAAGACGCTCTTGTGGCACCTCGTCTTTTTTGCCAATCAATTCATAAATCCGAACCGGTGTGTCTTTACCTTTCACCCGAATCTGATCAAGTTCACGGCAAACAAGTGCTTCTTTCACCGTTTCATAAGTGTATTCAGAAATCATGACTTCGGTACCATATTGCTTATTGATACTTTCAAGTCTTGAGGCCAGATTCACATTATCCCCCATAATCGTATAATCAAAGCGGTCTTCCGAGCCCATATTACCGGCAATCACTTCACCAGTGTTAATTCCAATGCGGATATGAATAGGGGGAAGATTGTTTTTTTCAGATTCAAGCCTGAATTGAGCGACTTTGCCTTGATTCTCTAACGCGGCCAGGCAGGCATGAAGCGCATGATCTTTCTGTGGAACAGGAGCTCCCCAAAAGGCCATGATGGCGTCACCCTCATATTTATCCAGTGTTCCCTTATGCTCCAGAATTACATTGGTCATTTCATCGAGATATGAATTGAGAAAAGTTACGAGCTGACCTGGTTCCATTCCTTCAGCAATCGAAGTAAAACCTGCGACATCCGAAAAGAACGCAGTCACTTCCCGTTTTGCTCCACCCAATTCCAGCATTTTAGGATCTTTCAAAATCTGATCAACCACCGATTTATTCACGAAATGACCAAAAGCACCTTTTATGTACTTTTTCTCACCTTGTTCAAAACGAAGCCGAAGCAAAAATGAGCTGATAAAAGTAATCAGAATAGTAATAAACGGATAGATAACATTGAGAAAAATCCGTTGCTCATAGGCCACAATCCCTGCCACCATCACTCCAAAAAGCTCAATGATAAGAATAGGGATCGCATAGCGGATTCGTAAGATTGTGAAAAGAATCAGATTCACCAGAATGAGCCCGGCAAGTCCAAGCCACAAGCTTAGATCGGTTTGATCTCTCAAATATTTTTCGCTGATGATGGTCTGAATATTATTGGCATGAATTTCCACCCCAGGCATTCTGACCCCTTGACTCACCGGTGAATTATAATAATCCTGAAGGTCGATGGCAGTTGGGCCAATCAGAACAATTTTTTCATTAAAGCTGGCTCGGTTCCCCTTGTTATCTACAAAATTCTCACTCAGAAGGTCCGCCATGGATACCTGAGTAAAGCTGCCAGGTGCCCCAAAATAATTGATATACATAAAATGGGTTTCCTGCTTACTGACCGAATCGGTCAATGAATGAACAGGGATGCTCATTTCCTCAGAGAACTCGTACTGGTTATGACTCACGGTGTGATTGAGAGGTTCCTGATTCATATACTGGCGAGCGATCTCAAGCGAAAAAGCCTCTAACATCTGCTCCTTGGCAGAGCTAAAGATGGGGAGTTTTCTTACAAATCCGTCTTCGTCTAAGCTCACATTGATCCACCCTACTTTGGGTTCAGCTTTTAGCAAAGTTCGATTAGGAAGTTCGGGAATCCGCCCGCCGTTTTCAAAATAGTAACGGGCAGCGAGTACAACATTATCAGAATCGCTCAGGTTTTTTTGGAAGGCTTCATCATCCGCTGGACCGTGAATGGACTGATCCGGGAAGGTCATATCAATCCCAATCACAGCCGCCCCTTCTTCATTCAGTATCTCAATCGCTTTGCCATAGTTCGCCCGTTCCCATCGGGGAAGAGGGCCCAATTGGTCACTCGATAAACTTTTCTCATCAATCGCCACAATCACAATTTCCGGGCTGGCCGAAGCAAAATCATAGAATTTATTTTGAATCCCTTTCTGAAGCCCATCAAAAGCCCCCCGGTTCACCAAAAGAAACATAAATAGGGCAATCAGAAGACCCGCTCCGGCAATTTTTAGGATTTTATTGGTCATCGTTTTCCTGATCTTCTAAATGAGAAGCAACCATATATAAAATGATGGTAAGGCCGAGCCATTTGAGAAGTTTTTTAAGCATATTATTGAGTTCGTAGTTCGCAATTTATAGCCCTAAAGCTTAAGATTTACGACTTATGGCTTAAGGCTATTAAATAATCCCTATATTATAACATATTTACCTCTAAAACTCAATGAATTCAGTAGATTTGGATTGTGGTTATTCAGGAACAACAATCCGAAAAAGACCTTGATTTATGAGGAAAATGCGGTATGATAAGGGAGAAAGTTATTTTAAATGCAAATGCAAACCCACAAACGCATGTTTACATGGGCACTCGTCATTATTCCTCACCCAGGAGGCCTTTTGCATTAAACAAGAAAACTTTCATCCAACAAGCAAACTTAAGGCCTCAACAGAAGAGGTCTTTTTCATTTAAAGAGAAGCTAAGAATTGACATTTAATTAAATATATATTATAATAATAAGATAACCAATCCTGAGTGGAACAACCTTTATCACCCGAATCACAGGCCGTTGAAACCAATCTGCCGCCAGCTAGTGGGCTTGAACAAGTTCAGGAGGGTGCTAGAGGAAAGCTTATTAGTCAGATCGGATTATCTGATGATCAAAAGCCATCTCCAAACGTAAAAAAAGCCTTTCCATTATTCGGCAATCACTTATTTCAGGTGACTGGGCCAGTTAATAGCTCAGAAAGAATGAAAGAGCTTCGGGAAAATCCAGAGCTGCTTGAATTAATGCTCAGCCAAAGGCAAAGTATTCTTGATTTTATAGGTGTTGATAGCTTTTCTGAGATAAAAAATCAGTATGGAAACGTAGAATTAACCAAGAAAGTACGTGATCATATCACTCAAACTCTAAGACCTCAATTCATGACGACGGCAAAAAAGGCATTGATTGAGCGGTTAGATGACCCAGAAAGCTTACGACTTGCCTATGAGGATCTGGATGAGGTAGTGGCAGGAGAGTTAGATCATTTATCAAAAGAAGCTGATGAGATTATCGAGGCAGTTGTGGGTAAATTCTTTCCAGAGACAGGCAGTAATCCGCCATTAGGAATGCTTAATGAAGTGACCAATAAGCACGATGTCGCCACTTCAGTAATGATGACATTTGATGAAAAAATGCCACCTCGAGCTCGTTATGAAGCTCTTAGGCGATTGGCTTTAATGGAAATATTATTTAGCTTAGGCGAATTTGAAGATGAAAGGCGAGAAGAAGACCGCGGACTTTCATATTTAGACGATATTTTAACTGAAGAGGGGGTTTATGCAACAGGGGACTACAAGATAGCCATACCTGAGAATGAATATATGGTTACCGAACACGATCCAACAAATAATAAATGCGTCGGTTATTCTCTGATTGGCGATAAGGAAAAGGCAGATACCTTAGGAGCCATGGATGAAAATAGACATGTCACGACGATGGCCTTTCGACACTTTAATGTAGAAGACGAAAGCGGTAACCCGAAAGAGATAAGAGGATTGGTTGATAGCCGCATTAAAGATAGGCTCGCAATGGCTTTAAAAATGCTGAGAAAAAATTCGAATGACGCAGCAGAAGTTCTCAGTGACTTGAATGGAGTGAGAATGGTATTTGAAACTGAAGAGGATATAGAAATGTTTGAAAAATCATTATTAAAAATACTAAGGGCGAGTGGTCATGAAGTCGAAATAACTCGCACTAAAGAGGCTATTGGAAAAGGGAAGTTGGCATTTAAAAAGCATAATATTTCAATCAATGGTCGAAAGTATGAGTTGCAAATATTTACCCTAAAAGAATTTGCAGATTACTTATACAGACGACCAAATTCCTGGTCAGAATACGAAGTGAAACGATTTTTCGAGAGCAGTAGTTCAGAAGCCTTATTCCCAAGTGATATATACGGCGATTTAGACCGAAAAAAGCTTGCCGAGGAGGCTCAGGATGAAGCGTATCGTAGATCAGCTTCAAAATTATGGGGCGCTAAACCTCTGAGGGACGATTTAGAAACTGCAACTGGCTAACTTAACTTAGGCATGTCCCTCACCCTCATATTCAACTGCTTCTTTAACTTGCCCACGGGTTTCCTGAGTCGCTACCACTCTCTCTTCTTTGTGGGCTACAGGAAGAGCGTCATGTTCACCCGAAGGGAGCTCATGCTCAGGATCTAGTGGTTCGAATTTTGGATCTGCCATAGTATTTATTTTAGATTTTATATGTATATTATAACATATTTAATCTAAACATGCAAATAGTGTTTTCTGTACAATCCAATTAACCCAATCACCATCATGGCAAAACTAAAGAGTTGGCCAAGCGTGAAGGTGTTTAAAATAAAACCCACTTGCGGATCGGGTGCCCGCCAAAATTCAATAATTACCCTAAAGAGTCCATAAAAGGTCAAATAGCTGTAGATAAGAACTCCCTTTTTTGGCTTTTTGCTGAATATAAAGGATAGAATCAGGAATAATAAAAATGCCGCAAAAGCCTGGAATAACTGAGAGGGGTAACGCAGCATTCCATCCCCAAAATCAACCCCCATCCATTCAAAACGGGGATTTTCAATCACCCGCCCCACCAATTCTCGGTTAATAAAATTAGCCACTCGGGTAAAAGTAAGCGCCAGAGCCCCGGGAATCACAGCAATATCAGCCAAATCCACAAACTTAATTTTGTACTTTTTGCAAAAGAAATAAGCCATAATAGACGCGGCAATCAATCCGCCATGAAAAGACATTCCCCCTTCCCAAATAGCAAAAGCTGATATCGGATTTTCCAGATAATAACTCAGGTTATAAAAGAGAATATAGCCAAGCCTTCCCCCTAAAATCACACCCACTACAAAGAACCAGAAGGCAAAATCAAAAATTTGATTGATATCCTTGAACACTTTTCGTTTTTGATTAAGCTTTGTAAGAATCCAAATGCCCAGCAAAAGCCCAACCGCATAACTTATGCCATACCAATGAACCGCTAGGGGGCCGATGTTGAAGGCGATAGGATCAATCATTCTGTAATGACTATTTATTATTTTCTATGTACTATTTTTGATGGATTTGTCTAAATAGTAAATAGCAAATAGCGAATAGTAAATGTTATGAAGATTCTCGGAATTGAAACATCGTGTGATGAAACCGCTGCCGCTGTCGTGGAAGATGGCTGTAAAGTGCTAAGCAATGCAATTGCCAGTTCAGTCGATCTTCATCAGCAAACCGGAGGAGTGGTTCCCGAAGTCGCTGCTCGTGAGCATATAAGGCAAATTTCACCTGTTGTGGATCAGGCTTTAGCGGATGCTGGATGCCAATGGAAAGACATAGACGCTATCGCCGTTACTCATACACCTGGATTAGTGGCTTCGCTGCTCATCGGAGTCAATACAGCTCAAACTTTAGCGTACATCCACAAAAAACCACTGATCCCAGTTCACCATATCGCGGGGCACATTTATTCCAACTTTCTCGAAAGGGAAAAGCCTCCCGTATTTCCAATTCTCGTCTTAACCGTATCGGGCGGACATAACGAATTAGTACTGCTTAAAGATCACTTTCAGTTCGAGGTGGTCGGAGAAACTTTAGATGATTCAGCGGGAGAAGCCTTTGATAAAGTCGCCCGTATGCTGGGGCTCGGTTATCCTGGTGGTCCAGCCATCGCTAAAGCCGCCGAATCAGGAAATCCTGAAGCCTTTCAGTTTCCCCGAGCCTATTTAGACAAGAATAATCAGTTCAACTTCTCATTCTCTGGCCTCAAAACCGCCGTCCGCACCGCAATCATCCATACGACTGAAGGCGAGGATATGAATCCTCGCCAATTGAATAGGAGGGTGGTGAATGACATTTCAGCCTCATTTCAAATGGCTGTAGTCGATGTTTTATCAGACAAGCTCATAAAAGCCGCCAAATACCTTAAGGCAAAAGAAGTTCACTTGGCTGGTGGAGTGTCCGCGAATCAACTCCTTCGCCAAGTGGTTTCAGAAAAATTGGATAAAAACATTCCCATTCATTATCCAAAAAACTTGAGCTACTGTACTGATAACGCTGCTATGATCGCTGGAGCGGGATTCTTCCAAGCTGAGAAGGGAATGACAAAGCCAACACTGCACATCGAGGTAAAATCTCAATCCTCTTTAGCGAGTTAGACAGGGGCGGGTAAGTCGACTATAATAGCACCTGATTAAATCGCGTTTATGCTTAAAACAGACTATCTGATCATCGGCTCAGGAATCGCAGGTCTTTCCACCGCTCTTCAATTAAAAGATCAGGGGAAGATCACTGTGATCACCAGGGGCGAGCTCAAACAGGCAAATACCTATTGGGCTCAAGGGGGGATCGCAGCCGTCATGACCAAGGAAGACCGCTTTGTTAAGCATATCAATGACACATTGGACGCAGGAGCAGGACATGGTGACCGGGATGCCATTCGTCATTTGGTTGAAGGCGCACCAAAAGCGATCCGCTTTCTCGAATCAATCGGGGTTAAGTTCAAAAAAGAACCCGCCTTAGAAGGAGGGCACAGTGTTGCTCGGATTTGGAGAACCACTGATTTTACAGGGCAGGACATCTTAAATCAGCTCATCAAAGCCGTTCAGAAAGCGAAAAATATAGAGGTAAAAGATCATGTTGATGCGGTCGAGCTGATCGTAAAGAATGATCGCTGTAATGGAGCATATGTCCGTGTCCAGGATCAAGAGGAGCTCCATCCCATTTACGCCAAAAGAACGGTATTGGCCACTGGTGGACTAGGTCAATTGTACGCCAAAACCAGTAATACCAAGGCTGCAGCCGGAGACGGAATTGCTTTGGCAGCCAAAGCCGGCCTTGAGCCAACTGCCTTAGAATTTATTCAATTCCATCCAACCGCTTTAAATCACGATGACAAAGGCAGATACTTCTTATTGTCTGAAACCCTTCGCGGATTTGGCGCAAAGATAGTCAATGTTGAAGGAAAATCGTTTTTGGATGAATACGACAGCAGGGCTGAGCTTGCCCCTCGGGATATCGTGACCCGCGCGGTGAATTTTGAACTGGCCAATGGTGCCGTCTATTTAGACATGCGGCATTTAAATGGAAAAGAAGTTAAGAAGCGATTCCCAAATATCTATAAGCGGCTCAAGCAATACGGCCTTGACCTAACGAACGATCTCATCCCGATTACACCCGTCGCCCACTTTTCATGCGGTGGGGTGCCTACCGATTTGAAAGGGACAACCAAATTACCTGGCCTATCCGCTGTTGGTGAGGTCGCATACACCAAGGTTCATGGAGCCAATCGGCTTGCCTCCAACGCACTTCTTGAAGCGGTCGTATTTGCTGAATCGATCGTTAAGGAAATTATTAGACAGAAAGAGACGGGCGCGGAGGCTGAGATTACTGAAGTTGATCCTTCAGAAATTCCAAAAGTCGTTATCGAGTCCCTCCCTCAAGTTAAAGCTTACGCAAAACGCATCGGTCAGATCATGTGGGAGCGGGTAGGGATTGTTCGAAGCGAAGAAGGTCTCAAAAAGGCCCTGAAAGAAATATCCGAAATACCCGCCAGGGATTACCGAATTCAAAATCGCCAAATTGTTTGCTATAAATTAATCCAAGCCTGCTTGCATCGTCCTTTGAGCCTTGGGTGCCACTACATTGCCTCAGACCTTGATTAGTATAAGTTAAGAGTTAGAATCTAAAACCAAAAGTATTCTAATCCTTAATCCTTAATCCTTAATCCTTAATTGAAAACGCTACTCGTCTTCATTATCGCAATCGTTCCCGCCATTATATGGCTTTATTTGTTCTTGTCTAAGCATCGCGAGAATAAATGGTTGGTAGTACTTACATTTATCGGAGGGATGTTGGCCGCGAAACTGATTCTGGTTTATCAAGGATTTTGGGGAGACACCATCAACCTGATTTTCTTCAAAGTCAATCCCGTTGATTTTAAAACCAATATCGAAGGCATTTTGGGGTCAAAGCCTTTGCTCGCCCTCTTTTTGAGTTTTATTGGGGTTGGGGTGATCGAAGAATACGGTAAATTCTGGATCATGAGAATCATCGACCATAATTACTTTAAATCTATCGATGATGTGATTGAGTTAGCCATCATCAGCGCTCTTGGTTTTGCCTTTTTCGAAAATATCATCTACTTCAGTCAGCATTGGGACAATCTATCCACCGGAAACTTCTTCATTTTCGCATTGATGAGAGTGACCATTGTCACCATGGTTCATATGCTTTGCTCAGGAATCCTAGGTTACTATTATGGCATGGCCTATTTCGCCTCTCCCATGCTCAAAATTCAGCACATGAAAAAGAAGCGGCATCCAATACTCCAATTCTTTAAAAAAGCGATGCATTTCAAAAAATCTCATGTTTACCACGACGAAATGCTGGTGATCGGAATGATCCTCGCAATGGGCATTCACGCGCTCTACGACTTCCTATTAACCCTCCAGATCGGAGGCTTTGTGGTCGTAGTGATGTTGGGTTATTTCTTTGGCGGTTTCTGGCTTTTGAATTCACTTCTTAAAAGAAAAGATCTAAACTTAAAGCTCGGATTAGTGGGGACCAGTGTGATGCCTAAAGAGGACTTCCGAAAATTATTGGACGAAGTTCAGGTTATAAAAGAGAAGATGGCAGAAGGTTTAACGCCTGATCCCGTCAACGAAAATTTACAAGCCGAAACTGATTCGCCAAATGAAGAAAAAGCCATTCAATAAACTAGAAGTTGATGAGCAAATCGAGCTGATCAATAAAGCGCTCGAAGCAGACGTCACTCCGCTTTTAATGTCCCATGGCGGTGGGCTGGAAATTCTGGATATCGAAGATTGGAACGTGATTATCCGATATTACGGAACCTGCCATGGATGTCCCCTAGCTTCTTCTGGAACATTAGACTTCATTGAATACACGCTTCAAAGCCAAATAGACGAAAACGTCAGAGTGGTTCCAGCCTAATCCATCACCAAGTCTTGTTTTCGAATCGACTCAACCGTAATAGAACGTATTATGGGCTTTTTTACGGAATGAACCCGAACATAATTGTCCGTTAGACCTTCATAGATTCCCGGTTTTACTTCCGCTTCCCAAAGTATAGGCAAAGATTCTCCAATTTGGGACTTCAGGAAGGCATCTCGATATTGATTGGCCAGTGTTTGCAGGGTCTTCATTCGGTCTTTTTTGACTGAGTCAGGAACCATTTCCATGGTGGCCGCTAGCGTATTGGCTCTTTTGGAATAGGGAAAGGCATGAACTTTAGCGAGCTGATGCCGTTTTACAAATTCAATCGTTTCATTAAACTCCGCATCCGTTTCACCCGGAAAGCCCACAATAATATCGGTAGTGATCGCGATGCCTGGGATGTCCTCTTTAAGTCGATTGATAATCTTATCCATCATTTCAACAGTATAGTTCCGCTTCATTCGCTTCAAGACAGTATCCGACCCCGATTGAATCGAAAGGTGGATATGCCGGCAGATCCGAGGATTTGTCAGGATTTCAATTATTGTTGTCGTTGTTGTAGTGGACGCAGATCTGCGTCCACTACAACAATTGAAATATTCCGGTCCCATCGAACTCAGTCTCACTCTCTCAATATCAGTCTCATCCAGTATTTGTCGTAGTAATTCAGCCAGCCTGCTTTCCTTCGGTTTTGTCGTTACACTACATCCATACGCTCCTATGTTTATACCTGTAAGAACAACTTCGTTGTATCCGTTTTTTACATGCTCATTTATCTCATCAATTATCTTGTCAGCCGACCGGCTCTTCGATTTACCCCGTGCCGCTGCAATAATGCAGTACGTGCAATAATTATCACAGCCATCCTGTATCTGAACGAGGGCACGTGATCGGTTGATAAGGCGCGCGCCATTCCACTGAAGGCGATATTCTTCAATGTCGCCAGTGGGGCGAGCGTCCTTATGTTTTTCCAAAAACCCCAATACCGCTTTCAAATCCGGCAACAGATAATCGACTTCCATAATTTTTTCAAACGATTCTTTTTGCATGCGGGCTGCACAGCCAAAAACAATCGTTTTTAAGTTGGGGTTCTGATTCTTCGTTTTTCGAACAAGCTGCCGAGATTTCTTATCGGCCACATGGGTTACCGTGCAAGTATTAATAATCGAATAATCCGCTTCAGATTCATTAGGTACCACAGAAACCCCATTGGCATTCGCCCATGCCAACACTCGATCCAATTCGTAGCGATTGTTACGGCAACCCGTCATCTTAAGGCAAATCTTCATCATTAATCCCGTAAAGATTTCATCATCTCCACCCTCTTTTGAATCAAAGCTCGTGTTCCAATATCTTTTCGATAAAAAATCGGCCCTTTTACTCCTTCTACTGCCTGCTGAGCTAAAGCTTCCGCCTTTTCAATCTCATCCGCAACACCCACAAAAGCCACCGCCCTAGAGCCAGTCATTATTAGTTGTCCATCCTTTTCATTCACGGCGGCATAAAACTGATTTACCCCATCAGGCAAATCACTGATTTTAATCGTTTCACCTTTCACAGGATTGGTCGGATAGCCCTCTGGCACCGCGTACTTACAAACCGTAGCTTTTTTGGTAAAACGAATCTCGAGTTCATCCAAATTTCCTTTAATAATAGCCTGACAAACATCGACAAAGTCAGATTCAAGCAAGCTGAAAACATTCATCGCTTCAGGATCGCCAAAGCGAACGTTATATTCAATCAGCCGTACTCCATTTTTAGTGGCAATAAAACCACCGTACAAAACCCCTTTATAACCCTCACCAAATTCTTCTTTAAGGGCCTCAACCGTTTTTACGTTGATTTCATGAGCTTCCTCGAGGTCTTTTTCAGTCAAAAATGGTAGATTTTCAGGGTAGCTATAAGTTCCCATTCCACCCGTATTGGGCCCTTTGTCATCCTCAAAAGCTCGCTTATGATCCTGTATCACAGGCATATCCACTACATGTTCCCCGTCCACAAAGCTCATTAGGCTAAATTCCTGGCCAATAAATTTTTCTTCAATTACCACCTTCCCATCTTTTTCAGCATAATCCTTAGCAATCAATACCCCCTCCTCCAGAGTTTCGAAATGATCTCCCATCACCTGAACACCTTTCCCTCCCTTAAGCCCATCGGCTTTCACCACAATTTCTCCAAGTTTTGAAGCAAATTCCATCATACCATCTGCACTCGTAAACACTTTAAATTCGGGCCCACCAGGTACATTGTGTTTTGCCAGAAGATCACGAGTAAAAGACTTCGAACTTTCCACTTGCGCCATCTGTTTGGTGGGCGATGCAGAGGGAATCCCAACCATCGAAAGCACATCCACCACACCATCAGCCAGTGGATTTTCAGGGCCGACAACAGCAAAATCAGCTTTATTCTCATCAGCAAAAGCCTGAATGGCTTGCGCATCATTAAGCGCTCCAACATGATAAACCGCAGCGAGATCCCGTATGCCTGGGTTAACCGCGCTAGCATAAACAAGAAGCGCTGAACACTTTGGAGATTTCTTGAGAGCTTCTGCAATAGCATGCTCCCTCGCCCCATTTCCGATTAATAAAATTTTCATAAGCTTATAACTTAAGACTTAGGACTTAAGGCTATAATAAAGTCATTTGGTCCTCATTTTCCCCTGTTTCACAAGGAGTCCGCTGAAGTTCAACCCGAGCTAATACCTCTTCAGTGATATTCTTCGTAGGATAATTACCTCCCATGCACGCCCAGCAGAATTTTTTGATTTTTGGATTCCCAATATGAGCTGCCTTTTCTAAATCAGCATATTTCTGATAATAAAGTTTATCTGCTCCAATTGCTTTTCGGATTTCATCATGATTGAGTTGGTTGGCGATAAAATCCTGACGTCGTGGCATATCAATCCCGTAGACACAGGGGTTAACAATAGGGGGGGCAGCGGAGGCAAAATAAACCTTCTTAGCTCCCGCTTCGCGAACCATATCAATAATCTGTTTCGAAGTATTGCCACGTACAATACTGTCATCCACCAAAAGAACATTTTTCTTTCTGAATTCCAAAGGGATCGGATTGAGCTTGTATCGCACTGACTTCTGGCGAATCGCTTGATTGGGCATGATAAAAGTACGGCCGATATAGCGGTTTTTGAAGAAGCCTTCACGGTATTTAACCTTGATCTCACTAGCCAGGGTAATCGCAATGTGTCTGGAGGTTTCCGGAATAGGGATCACCACATCGATATCCAATTTATCTTTTTTAATTTGCTGAGCTAAAAACTGACCCATTCTAAGCCTTGTTTTGTAAACGCTGATATTGTCCATCAGGCTATCCGGGCGGGCCAGGTAAACATACTCGAAAATACAAGGACGCATCCTGGAACGAGTGCATTGCTGGCTAAAAAGTCCATTTTCAGCGTCTAAATAAATAGCTTCACCGGGCCCAACATCACGTAGAATTTTAAAACCCAATGCCTGCATAGCCACACTTTCAGAGGAAATAGCGTATTCAGGTTTTCCTCCATTTTCCCGAACGCCAATGCTCAGAGGTCTTATTCCGTTTGGATCCCGAAAGGCAATAATGCCATGATCAACCACTAGAGCCGCCACTGCATATCCGCCTTCAATCCGTTTAAAAACTCGTTTAACCGCCTTAAAAATCTTTTCAGGAGTCAATTTTTTAATCTTATTCTTAGTTTCGTGACCCAGTTCAAAAGCCAGAATATTCAGAAGAACTTCGCTGTCCGATGAAGTATTGAGATGTCTCAAATTGTTCTCATGAACCTCTTTTCTCAGTTGCTCGTAATTGGTCAAAGTGCCATTGTGAGCCAGGGCAATTCCGAAAGGCGCATTCACATAAAAAGGCTGAGCTTCCTCCACGGTGCTGCATCCGGCCGTTGGATAACGCACATGTCCTATCCCCATATCTCCCTTAAGCCGAATCATATTTTTTGTCCTGAAAACATCCCGGACCAAGCCATTCCCTTTTTTAACATGCATTTGGTGGCCATCATAGGTAGCCATTCCGGCTGCATCCTGCCCACGATGCTGAAGGACAATGAGTCCGTCATAGATATCTTGAGCCGCTGGCTGATTTTGCATAACACCTAAGATTCCACACATAGTCTAATAATTAATTTATAGTTTTTAATTTTTAATGGAATTACCTCAACTTCCCATTAAAATAAATAAAAATTAAAAATTAAAAATTAAAAAATTAGACTTGTCGTTTGGCAGCATGAATTGTATTCAGAATTAAGGCAGCAACCGTCATTGGGCCAACACCACCCGGAACCGGAGAGATATAACTGGCTTTTCCAGAAACTGAGTCAAAATCTACATCACCACAAAGCTTACCGTCATCATTTCGGTTAATCCCCACATCCACCACCACCACACCTTCCTTAACCATGTCGCCTGTAATCAGCCCTGCTTTGCCAACTGCCACAATTAAAATATCAGCTCGCTTTGTATGACTCACTAAATCCTGAGTGTGAATATGACACGTAGTCACCGTAGCATTACGATTGAGCATCATAACGCTGATCGGCTTACCCACATGATTACTATGACCCACGACCACCACCTCTTTGCCTTGGATGGGAATGTCATAGTGGTCCAGTAGCTTAACAATTCCGGAAGGGGTAGCGGGCGGTAAATCTTCAAATTCTGAACTGAGAAACATCTTTCCTAAATTATAAGCCTGAAAGCCATCCACATCTTTTTTGGGGTCAATCGACCGAATGACTTCGGGGACATAAATAGAGTCCGGAAGTGGGAGCTGAACGATAAAGCCAGTAACTTCATCATCTTGATTGAGTTTTTCAACTTCCGCAATAAGCTCGTCCTGAGCAATATCAGTTGGCAGATTAACTTCACGATAACCGATACTGGCTCGTTCACAGGCCTTTTTTTTGTTTTTCACATAGGCCATCGATGCAGGATGTTCTCCCACAAGAATAACAGCAAGAGTAGGCTTCAGCTTTTCAGCTTCCAGTTTAACGGAATCAATAAGTTCCCCGGAGAGTGATTTACCATCCAGAAGTTCCATGGACTTAAGAAAATTAAATTCAGTTTTAAAAGCAGAAGTATTATAAATCAGCCGGGTACCCTTAGCAAACAATTCTTACAAATTATTGTTCCACCTGTTTCAGCTCTCTAAGATCTTTGAGGATTTCTATCATCTCTTCGTGAGGAACACATTCAAATTTGCACTGAGTCGTGCCAGGTTCAATGCTCCACTGACCAATGCAATCCGGATAGCCCAGTTTCGGACCGATCGAAAGGGGGTGTTTTAAGAATTCATCACAGCACTGGTCAATCTGATTTTCATCCGTATACGTATTTTGGCAGTAAAGAGTAGTGTTGGTGACGTCAGTGGCAGGGGGGTAGTTCACACTGCCTTTTTCAACACACTGGAACTCGCAGAAAAGATCATCCGTATTCCACGCCCATTCTCCTTGGCAAGGGGGGGTGGGATCAAATTCATGATCTTCCGCACAACAGGAGTCGCGGGCAGACTGGGTTTCGGGCTCACTGCAGTCTTGCGGAGGACACCACCATTCGCACAGCCGGCTATGATAATTGAAAAGCCAGTACCCAGTGCACTCAGGATGCGTAGTGTTTTCATTCACCTGCTGACAACATTCGTTTCGCTCTGTTTGTTTTAAAAGGATGGTGCATTGTGAATAAATGGCCCCTTCGATCACACAGCTGGATGTACAACCATCCCCATCAACGGTATTGGAGTCATCACACTCTTCATAGCTTTCGATGATTCCATTGCCGCAAACCGGATCTGGAATTTCAATTTTACAAATGGCTGAGCAGCCATCACTGTTCAATCGATTACCATCATCACATTCTTCACCGACAGCGTTGATTACCCCATCACCACAAACCGGATTAGGAGGCGGTGGTGGCGGTGGTGGTGGATTGCTTTCACCTTCACCCTCACCTTCACCTTCACCCTCACCTTCACCTTCACCCTCACCTTCACCCTCACCTTCACCTTCACCCTCACCCTCACCTTCACCCTCACCCTCACCACCGGTGGGCAGCCCCGTACCCCCATCATCTCCACCAGATGGTGAGCCGCTGCCTGTGGGAGAAGGAGCGCCACCATCACCTTTCGACTGAAAGAATCGCCGTAAATCTTTTTTGAGCTGATCTTTAAAACGAGGGTCAATTTCAGCTAGGTCTCTGAGGTTTGGTGGACGATCCAAGTCAACTAAAAGCACATTCTTTGGAACATTGATGGTCCCTCGAATTCCGGTGGTGCCATTTGGGAACGCGATTTCGGCCGTATTTTTGTCGATTTGTTTGATGTGAACTCGCTTGAGTTCGTCAGCAGGGCCGACCAGATTGATTTCGATTCCTCCTCCTTCAGTCAAAATAAAGCCTACATTTGTCTGTCCAACATTTTTCAGAATTAAATCTCCGGTTTGATTAGGAATGCTTTTAGCGAGTGTTTTTTCTCCTCGGGTTGAAACAAGAAAACCAGTGAGAATCACGAGGATGAGGGCGATGCCGCCGAGCGTTGCGTAAAGTTTATTCATTTTAATTTTAATTCAGCCCCAGTTTATCATTGTTTAATCACAAGCCTCAAGATTCAAAATAAATTGCATTTTGAAATGAGAGTATAAGCTCTTGATCCTTTAGTCCGAAAATGATATAATATTAAGATTACTTAAAAACTAAAAAAACCAAAATGAACTTAAGTTTTACCAAAATTCTAGACTTAGCGATTAGTTATAACGCTTCGGACATTCACTTTCAGACCGGCAAAAAGCCGATCATTAGGGTGTCAGGAAAACTAATGCAGGTCGAAGACGCTGAGGTTTTCCAGCTCAAGGAAGGATCTCCCGAATTTAAAGTCTACATGAACGAAAGCCAATACGAGTATTACATGAAGCATGGTAATACGGATTTTGCTTTTGGATATGGCAATGACTATCGTTTCAGAGGAAACGTGTATCGCCAGCAGAATGGGATTTCGATGAGTCTTCGCTTGATTCGGAATAAGATTCTGAATTTTGAACAGCTCAATCTTCCGGAAATTTTCCAGGATATCGCGATAAACTACCGACAGGGTTTCTTCGTGATTGTTGGGCCTACAGGACAAGGGAAATCCACCAGTCTCGCTGCGGTCATCAATACGATCAATGAAAACCGGGAATCTCACATCATCACAATTGAAGATCCGATCGAATACACTTTCGAAAACAAAAAGTCTGTGATTGAACAGCGTGAAATCGGAACCCACGCCTCATCATTCAACAATGCTTTAAGGGCCACCATGCGTCAGGATCCTGACATCATTATGATCGGGGAGATGCGTGATTATGAGACCATGCAGGCTGCCGTTACCCTAGCGGAAACCGGTCACCTGGTTCTTTCAACCATGCACACCAACAATTCAGCACAAACCATCGATCGTATCATCGATACATTTCCCGAACAGAAGCAGAAACAGGTCAGAATACAGCTGGCCAGCACCTTGAGCGGTGTGGTGTCTCAGCGCCTAGTCCCTGGAGTGAATGGTGAACTCACCTTTGCTTACGAGCAATTATTGGTGAACGATGCGGTGAGAAACATTATCCGCACTGAAAAAAGTGAACAAATTTATAACGCGCTTCAATCGGGCGACGAGACGGGTGGCGACAAAAGCGAAATGCTTCGATTGGAACAGAGCTTAGTGAATTTAGTAAAAGAAGAAAAAATCACGAAGGAAATGGCAATGTCCTACGCGGTAAACCGAGAGCTTATCGACGTGTTTATGGATTATTAATTTAACAATCGGACCACAAGGGGCCCACGCGAAGCTGTCCCACAATAGTCCTACAATTTGGAATTATGGAATCAGTAAAAACCACCTCAAAACAACGGAATATTCTTTATGTCGACAACGACAAAGAACTGGTCAATAACCTTCAGGATCATCTTGAGCATCACGAAATAGACGCCAAGTACAACCTGAATTTTGTTTTTGCGGCAAATGCTAAAGAAGCCCTTAAAAAGATGGCAGAAATGAAAATCGATTTAGTGGTGTTGGAAATATTGCTTCCGGTCGTTAATGGCTACTACCTCATCAACGCACTAAAAAAAGAAAACAAAGAATTGCCGATCATTATCTATACAAGACTCAGAGGGCCACAAGACCTCGCTAAAATGGCGGCCTCCGAAGTGGATAATATCTTCCTGAAACAGCTGATGAAAATGGAAGATTTAGTTCACATCATTGTTGGTCATGAGGACACAAAGGTGGAGCTCGATAAAGTTCTGATTGAACTTCAAAGTCAGGTCAAATCCCTTTCAGACACCGAGGTTCAAACGCAGTTAAAAATCATCACATGCCCACGCTGTCATATGATTCTGACCCGTGATTCAAAATTCTGCAACAACTGCGGTCAAAAAGTATTCAAGGTGAGCAAGCGGATTCAAGCCAAGGTAGTGCCTGAGACAGTCGATGGAACGAAAGAGGTTCAAAAGCATGAGCAGCCACCATCAGAAAATTCGGGAGCAATAGAGCCTGGCAACCCGGCAGAGAAAACGACACCTGAAAAAAAGGAAATGATCGAAGAGGTTAAGCCTCAAGAGGTCAAAGAAGAAACTGAGACTACAAAAGCTTAAATTAATAATTTAGACACTCCGTCATGAAAATTGACCCAGAAAAATTAGTTGAAGGACTCATCGCCCGCAAAGTGGAGAAATCTGTTATTAAGAATTTAACCGATGAGGCCACCGCAACCAACAAGCCATTATATGACTTGGTTGAAAAAAAGCATGTATTAACCGATGATGAGCTGGGCAAACTCGTGGCAGAAATCATTGGCTACCCTCATATTATCCTTTCAAAAATTGAAATCCCGAACGAAGTCCTTGAAATTGTCCCCGAAAACATTGCCCTTAAACAAGGGGTGATCACATTTGGGCTAGATGAGGTAAAAAATGAAATCAAGATTGCCACAACCAATCCGTTTGACCTTGAGATGATTCATGATCTGGAAAAGAAAACGGGGCGGAAGGCGGTGGTTTATTACACCACACTATCCAGCATCAAGAATATCATTGGTAAATATCATCAGGAATTAAAAAATATATTCCTGAACCTCTTGCCACAGCACTTAAGATACAAAAAGAAAGATATGTTGGCGCCGGATAACTTAGAGGAGGAGGTGAATATCGTCAAAATATTTGATTCAATATTGCTCCATGCTTATCGACAGCATGCTTCAGATATTCATATCGAAGCCACTAAAACGCACACCGTGATCCGTTATCGTATAGACGGGGTCCTTCATAAGGTGGTGAATTTCCCGAAATTAGTTCACGAACCTCTTGTGACTCGTTGTAAAATTCTGGCCGGCCTTCGAATCGATGAGACAAGAGCGGCTCAGGATGGTCGTATCGCACTAAAGCTCGACAACGACGGGGTAGCATTCCGTGTATCAATCCTGCCAACTCATTTTGGTGAAAAGATTGTAATGCGTATTTTAGTAGAACTCGAAGATTCAGTGAATCTATTAGATTCCGGCCTTGGGGAAGAGGATTACAAAAAAGTGATCTTAAATTCCACTAAGCCTTACGGAATGATGATCGTCACTGGACCTACAGGTTCTGGTAAAACCACTACGTTATATAACATTATAAAGCTTTTAAATTCTGAAGAGAGTAATATTGCCACGATCGAAGACCCGATCGAATACGGAATTGAGGGAATCAATCAGGTGCAGGTCAACCACGCGACGAATTTGACCTTTGCGAATGGGCTGAGATCACTTCTTCGGCAGGATCCGGACAGCATTCTGGTGGGGGAAATTCGTGATCAGGAAACCGCTCAAATTGCAGTTGAATCCGCGATGACGGGTCATATGGTATTCAGCACACTTCATGCGAACAGCGCTGCAGTGGGTATTCCCCGTCTCACAGAAATGGGAGTAGAACCTTTTCTGCTGGCTGCCGCCGTCAATTCATTGCTCGCACAGCGTTTAGTCCGAAAATTATGTCCGCATTGCCGTCAGAGTCAGGTTTACAGTTCAGAAACGCTAAAGCTGGTTTATAACGGAAAAAACATGGTGGACATCACCAGAAAAATCGCTTTACGGGAATACTCCCAGGAAGAAATTGATCAACTTGGATTTAATGATGAATTCATTTTTTACAAAGGAATGGGTTGCAAAGCGTGTGGCA
>JAJDCE010000089.1 GCA_029260985.1 Patescibacteria group bacterium
TGTTATAGGCTTTGTAGGTGTCATCGGTTGGAGTTATAAAATAATTCTAATCGACGATGTCCAGATTCTCCGGATTGATAGCGACGAAACTGCTATTTGATGGATTGGTTGGATCATCATTGATGGTGTGCGTATAAAGACCGGTGCAAAAAGGGGGCGGACCATTAATATAAGGAGTGCAGTCAAAGCCGGCTTCGCATAACCAGGTGTCTATTAGCCCATCCCGTTCACCCTTATCTTTTTGGCAAGCGCTTGCTCCAAAATCACTATTCAGGTGATCGAGTCCATAGTCATGACCCGTGAGTTTTAAGAGAGCGACTTTCCCGTATCCATCAGTACCCACTTGCCTTTTGATGTAAGTTTTCCTGTTTCCTTGTGCGTTAATAATATAGAGGCTATTTTGAATAATACTGTCCAGTGGGGCAGGCGCTCCTTGCTTTCTCTCTCCTGTGCTTTCATCATCGAGCGTACCAAATTCACCATCTGTACCGGGGGCATAAAACTGTCGGCTGTACTGGCAGTAGTTTGAACCAAAAGTTTCGTTGTAGCTTAGGGGATTTCCTGCAAAATTGGCGGCTTGATTGTAATACTCTTCGTAATCTATGGTGCCATTTCTTACCTCTTTTACAATTCGTTCCATGGTGAAGCGGGCTTCTTCGTAAACCAGGTTGGCGGCTTTTAAATTTCGGGTCGAATTATAAAAGTTAACATATATAGCTGAAGCGGCGCTGATCAGAATTGCGACGATAATAGTGGCGAATAATAGTTCGGCGATGGTAAATCCCTTTTTTCCAGGATTAAGCCTTCTGCTTTTTGCAGTTTTGATTTTTGATTCGAAATTTAAGATCTTTTTAGGCATATACTTACTAAAATTAGCCGCTGAGTTTTTCGCGGCCGAGATAATCAGTTAAATGGGTAGTCAGTTCCACAGTAAAAGTAGATCTTACGGACTGCCAGGTTACAATTGAGCGGATTCTCATTCGATTCCAATCAGCGTTGGTACCTGCTGACTCGATATCGCCATTATTATTAATGTAGTCGATGCGGATGATTCTTCTGAAAGGGTTTTCTGATACCAATGTACCTAAGGCATCTTCATCTTTTGGATATAGATGATTGAGAAAATCCTTGTCGTTTAATTTGTCGTTGTCCAAATCAGTATCTACATTGCTGTCGATGTCTACAACATTTACTTGGGCGATGTTTTCCCATTTATAAACAATAGGCGGACCATCCTTTTTGATGCATATGTAAGTGAAGCCATCTGCATTATTTGCATAGGTATCACCTTCGTCGGCTGCCGCGCATGTGGTTTTTGGTGCTTCAGGAATTTGCCATACTGATTCTCCTAAGCGCCATCGGTATGTTGGACTATTGCCCCCCAATGGGTCACCTTGTTTGTAAATGATGTAGTCGCCTGGTTCGATGGGATTGGCGCCTGTGCATTGAACACTTGGGTTTTTTGTGGGTAAATTATTCCAGCATTGTCGGCGTCGGCTTTGGAATTTGAGCCAATTTGTATCTCTAATGTTTCGCATAGCCTCAACACCTTCCCGAGCAATATTGATGGCGATGATCCTATTCTTAGCGTTTTGCATGTTCCGCACTGAAGATCCCATGATCATGCCGACAAAAGTGATGCCTAAAGAAAAAATTACGAATGCAATCACTGCCTCCACTAAGGTTTCACCCCTTCTATTTTTATATTGTTCTATTTAGTAGGTAATATTTGGATTGTATTCGCTGCAATCGGTGTACCTGATGGTCGGGAAGGTTTTAACGCGGACTAGGTTAACGTATTGGCATTTTTTTGGTGAGGTTTTGGCTTGGGCTGAGGCATTGAAGAAGCGGAGCTCTAGAGTTTCCAGAGAACTTGGAACGGTGGCTGTGCCAATAAGTCCACCCATATAGACTTCTGCTAATGGGGGCCTAAAAAAGATCATGGCTTCAGTGGCTTTGGGAGTTGGATTTGGGATGGCAATAGGGTTCCATTGTGGTAAAAGTCCGAAGCCATCTCCTAAATCGAAAGACATATATTCGAAATTAACATGCTTGGGCAGTGTGTAACGATCTAAAATTTTATCAGCCTTATCGTCTGGTCCTGTCACAATACCTTTATCAAATGTTTGATTTAAAATAGAGGTGTCTCCATCGGCACCTTTCCCAAGGCTGGCAAATAGAGTGAGGTGAGGTTCGTTAGCTGCAGGCTGTAAATTGATGTATACGCCATAGCCATCGGGTGGAATTTGAGTTTCGAAGACGCCCGGAGCTGTTTCGATCGTTATTGGCCGACTGGTTGTTGCGGAGTTTCGAGCCTCTTTGATTAATTGAAGAATCTGATTGAGTGCGTCGTTGTATTCGAATCGATTCTTCTCATGAAAATAGGTTCGTCCACCAATAACTGTAAGGATACTAATAATAATGGTGACAGTGACCATTTCAATAACAGTGAAGCCTTTTTTTTGCCTTAAGTTTTCAGCTTTAAGTCTTAAGTCTTTGTTGATATCAGGTCTCCTCATTTGATTTTGGATAAGATTTTTTTGGTGATGATTTTGCTCTGTTCAACACCTGGTTGATTGAAGGCGTCGACTTTATACATCAGCCCCAGTAGTGCGATTTGGAATTCTAATAACATAAACATGGCTCCTAAATTTTCTTCATCAACTTTTGGAATGTTTAGGGTGATACTGGGTCGTTTATTCTTGGCGATGGCTTCCGAAGTGCCTTTGTAAGCTGCGCTCAGAACATCACTTAATTGTTTTCCATGCAAAAACGACAATTCTTTTGGCAGATCTTTCCCTAGGGTTAAATCTTTATTGTGCTTTAACACTTTCATGAAGATGATGAATTTGTCTTCAGGTCCGTCACTGTACAATTGCAATTGGGAATGCTGATCGGTGGTCCCTAAAGCATTGATTGGTGTTGGTCCTGTTTTTTTATTCTTTCCTAAGCTTTCAGCCAAGAGTTGGCGATACCAGTCACCCATTCTGAAAAGGGTATTGCTGTAGGGCATCATTACCGTCATTGGTTTATCACGTCTTTTGTCGAGCAGATACTGAATGGAGGCTAAAAGGAGTGCTGGGTTCTTGTCGGCTTTTGATTTTTTGATTAGCTCTCTCATCTTTTTAGCTCCTTTGAGCAAAGCTGTAATATCAACTCCTGCAAGGGCAACCGGAACCAGTCCAACACTGGAAAGGACAGAAAAACGCCCTCCGACTGTTGGGGGGACATCAAACATATGTATTCCTTCTTTTTTTCCAATAGGCCTGAGAATTCCCTTCTTTGGGTCGGTGATGAATATAAAATGTTTCTTTTGATTCTTAATTTTCTTTTTGGTGAGTTCTTGCCTGGTTAAACTGTAAAGCGCCATTGGCTCTGTGGTTCCGCCTGATTTGGAGATCACGATAAACAGTGATTTTTTTACATCAATGGAGTCAAACAGTTCCGATACAAAGTCAGGATCAATGTTGTCGATGAATAATAGATGTGGTTTTTTGCGCAGCAGATTAAAGGAGCCCAATAGGGCATCCCGGATGGCAATACCTCCTAACGCGGAACCCCCGATCCCCAATACTACAATGTTGTCCCATTTGTTTTTTTTCTGAGCCTGGGAAAAGGACTTAATCTTTTTTGCTAATTTTGTGTCATCCGGCAGCCCTAAAAAACCATATCCCATTTTGGATTTGGATTGGAAAACTTTACCTGTTAATGCTTTATTTTTAGTTAAGAAATTCGATAAAACGCGGCTTCCAATTCCATTCCGAAGACCAATCGTTTCGCTCAACGCATTTTGAATGTCGATTTCGATCATATTTTTTGTTTATTTTTAGCCTATTTATTATAGCCTAATTATCCCTTAAAAAAAACAACAAAATATTTCGTATTTCAGATTTCTGATTTCGCATTTTATTTGGTATTTATCATTTGACCATTTGAATGCAAAATCAACGAATTTAGAATTAAATCTGAAATACGAATTACGAAATACGAAATGAGTTTAGGCTTGCTTGAGAAAGGCCTTAATGATTTCTTCAGTTTCTTTGATTTCGGCAGGTATTTTAGAGAGGGATTTGATTACATGGAACTTCTCATAACCGAGGCCAACAAGTGCGTCGACGGCTTCCTCATTGAATGAGGAGGTCATTCCGGCCTCTAAGTCCTGACTGGATGGCACCACTTTGTTTTTCAGTTCTAGTATGAGTCGTTCAGCGGTTTTTTTACCCAATCCTTTTATGCTTGTCAGCAGGCTGATATCGCTCGACAGAATCGCTTGTTTCGTCATGTGAATTGGAGTGGATAAGATATCCATGGCCATTTTGGGCCCGATGCCAGATACACTGATGAGTTGCTGATAGAATGTGAGTTCTTCTTTTTTACGAAATCCGTAGAGAGAAATATCATCTTCTCTTACAGCCGTGTGGATGAATAGCTGGGTTTTTTCATCAATTTTGGCGCGTGATAGAAAATCAGTGTTCACAGTCACTTTATATCCGATGTTCTGGGCGAGGACGATGACTGATTTTTCGTCTTTGTCGAGAATTAGTCCGTTTAGGTAGGCGATCATATGAGGTTTTCTTAATGCCCTGACATTTTAGCTGTTTATCTTGTTAAAATAAAGGACTAGGGACTAAGGACTAGGGACTAAGTTGTGAGATCACATTAGCTCCATAGTTCTTAGCCCTTACAAAGGGTGGATTTTTAGAGAGAAAAATGCTATAATATAAAGATACTTTTAATAGCCTTAAACCATAAGTTCTAAGTCTTAAGCTTTCGGATTGCTCATCAATGAAAATATTTAAAACGAAAATCAAAAAATTCCTACTGCTAACGCTTATTTTGAATGTATTTACCATTTCGACGGTTTTTGGTCAGATGGTACTTGAAGAAAATGAAGAAGACGCTATTTTTCCTTTTGAGACCAGTGATTCTGTTAATGTGATTGATGAAGCGGAGGAGCTTGCCGGAAACAGTTATGGATATTCAGAGGATTTTTATGAGGTGACTGATTATGGAATTTACGATGCGGATGGAAATGTGGTTGAGATCATTGAGTCTGATGAGGATACCGATCAGCTGATCCTGGATGACAATGCTTATGAGACTCTTAACTTGGTTTTGGCTGACTCCGTTGATGAAGAGAATACATTTGAAGCTTATCGAGACAGCATTATTTCCAATTGGGGAGGAAAACTCAACTTCACTAAGCGTCGGCTTCAGGAAATTCAGGAGAATTTAGAAGATGAGCTCAAGAACTTTGGTCGACTGGGGGGTGAAATTACTTCTATTGAGGAGAAAATTGCCCCAGTTCAAAAAGAAATAAATACTCTAAATAGCCATGTTGAACTTCTCAATCAGCAATTGGCTTTTTCTAAACGAAAAATCAAAGACACTGAAGTTCAAATCGCGGAGAGGGAGGTGGAGATCCGGGGTATGATGTGGGATTTGAAAAAAAGCGCTATCAAGTTAGATGTTCAGCGTAGTATGGTGCTTGATTATATCTATTTGGTTTACAATGAAGAGGAGAAATTCCTGGATTATTTTGATAAAGGTTCGAGTACACTAAAGCTTCTGCTTGCAGACAATAGTGTGTCCGAAAATTTGCTTGGCAAGGAGTATTCAAAGATTCTTGAAGAGACCGGGCGAAAGGTGTTTTATGACTTGTATGCTCAGAAGCTAGAGCTTGAGGATAAACAAATAAAGGTTTTAGAAGAAAAGGCCAAAATGGACATGCTTCATCGAGCATTGAATCAGGAAAAACGGCTTCTTGAAGAGGGAAAGGCTGCTAAAAAGAAATTGTTAGACGAGACTCGAGGTCAGGAGGAGGTTTATCAGGAGCTTCTGGAACTTTCTCAAAAGCAGCAGCTTGAATCGGCTATGGCGATTCAGAATATGAAAGATAATATCTCTTATATTGAGAACAAGCTGATTCTTTTAGATGAATCTATTCAAAAACTTGATTCCTTAGAGGAGGAAGGAGCTGATCAGATTGAAATTGATGGGGAGGCTATTGAGGAGGAAATTGAAAATGTATTTGAACCTGATCCTGAAGAGGAGAGCATTCCTGGTGTTCAGCCGTTTATTTGGCCCGTTGAGCCTAGGGCGATCACTGCTTACTTCCATGACCCAACTTACCCTCGGCGATGGGGAGTTCATAACGCGGTGGATGTACGGGCAAAACAGTACACCGAAATCCGGGCTCCAGCTAACGCTTATGTCTTCCAGGCTAAAGACAATGGCATGGGCTATAGCTATATTATTCTGGCGCACAAAAATAAGCTCGTTACCGTTTATGGTCACGTGACTGAAATTCTGGTTCGACCTGGAACTGTGGTGAAACAAGGTGAAATTATCGGTTTATCGGGTGGCACTCCCGGGACAAAAGGGGCTGGATGGCAAACAACTGGGCCTCATTTGCATTTCGAAGTATGGCATAAGGGCCAGCAATCTGATCCGTTGGATTGGCTTCCGGTTTACGATTTACCGATTGAATATATACCGGATCGCTTCCTTGCGGAAGCCCAATAGCTTGCCGATCGTTGTCCAATTGTTGTCCGATTGTCAGACAATTGGATTTACTATTGGTGTACGATTGGCTTTCAATTGGAAATTAGGATGACGTATTCGCCTTTGGGTTTTCCAGGGGGGAGTTTTTCTTCGATGTCATTTAGTGTTCCACGGAAAAATCGCTCATAGATTTTTGTGAGTTCTTTGGCGATAGTAATTTTTGTATTAGGCTCTAGGTGAGTTTTAAGTTCTCTGATTGTTTTTTCAAGCCGATGCGGGGATTCGTAGAAAACCACTGTATAAGGGGAATCAGCCATTGATTTGATGATTTTTTGGCGTCCTTTTTTAACAGGTAAAAACCCCAGATAAAGGAACTTGTCAGTTGGGAGTCCTGAGGCGGAAAGGGCGGTGATTACGGCTGAGGCTCCCGGAATTGGAATCACTTCAACATCTTGATTTAAGGCCTCCTGAATTAAAATATAGCCCGGATCAGAAATACCTGGGGTTCCGGCGTCTGATATCATGGCGACGTCATCTCCTTTTTCCAGGTAGTCCATGATTTTATCGACTTTTGCCCTCCCGCTGTGACTGTGAAATGAGAGAAGGGGTTTTTTAATGTCGAAATGTTTTAATAAAATGCCTGAATGTCTTGTGTCTTCGCAGGCAATTAAATCCACTGATTCAAGAATTTCTTTTGCCCGAAAAGTCATGTCACCTAGGTTTCCTATGGGGGTTGCGACTATGTATAATTTTCCGTTCATATATTTTTAATTACAGATAGCTTTCAGTTCATTCCGACTGTAATCGGGATTCACGCTTTCAAATTGCTATCATATTGCTTTGTTTCAAGCTATTTGACAGCCATCTGATTGCAATTTTCTGGCTATTTGGATTAGCCGTTGGACATGAGGTGAAGGTGAATATGGAAGATGACTTGTCCGGCGGATTTTCCGACGTTGAAAAGAAGCTGATAGCCTTCCAATTCTAAATCTTTGGCGAGGTTGCGCGCTACCAGTACCATTTTACCCACTAATTCTTCATCAGCTTCGTTTTCATTCAAATCTTTGATGGTGTCGATGTGCTTTTTGGGCACAATAAGAAGATGGTGTTTGGCTTTTGGATAAAGATCTTTGAAGGCAATGATGTCGTCGTTTTCAAAGACGATTTCGGACTCAACTTCTTTGCTGATGATCTGGCAAAATATACACATTTTTAAAATTAAAAGTTAAGAATTAACAATTAAGAGTTAGATATTCAATTCAACATTTGGAGTGGGCGATGGGGGAGGAGTGGTTGGTTCGGTGAGTTCTTTGACTTTAGTTGTGGGGATGGCTGGTTTGGTTTGAATGGGGTCAAGATCAAATTCTTTTAGGGATTCGTTGATGATTTTCTGGATATTTTCGAAGGGTTGATTGCCGATGAGTTTATTTCCATTGATGAGCAGGCTTGGTAAGAACTCAATTGTTTCTCTGGATGAATATTCAATGTCATCTGCGATGGATTCCTTGTGAGCTTCGCTTTCAATGCAGTCACTTAAGGCTTCATCGTTGATTTCGAGCTCTTTAGCGAATTGATGGAAAGATTTTTTGTTTAAATCTTCCTTATTTTTGTGAATTTTTTCATGCATTGACCAGTAGGCTTCCTGATCAGCGGCGCATTTAAGGGCATGGGCAGCCATCGAAAAAACTTCGTCATTGATGTCAGGTATGAAATAGAGCCGCAGTTCTAAATTATCAATTTCCTGCTCAAGATTTCTTACTTTTGGCAGGGTGTTTATGGCTAAGTCCGAGCATTCTTGGCAGGTAAGGTTATCAAAAATTTCAATTTTGACTTTGTTGTAGGGGCCTGTGCTTTCCGTTTTCACCGTATTGCTGAAATTGGGCTTTGATGAGCTTTCAGTGGTTTCGACGATTTGTCCACTTTGAGTCATGAATACCAAAAAAGCGAGGACAATACTGATGAATGTGGAGGAATAAAATGTGGTCATATCAATCTGGAAATACTGGATCTATTTTACAGGTTTTCCCCGTCCAAATGAAGTCGGCTTTTTTGAGAAGTTTTTCAGGGATTTTATTCGGATCTATTTCTGAATCAGGGAATCCGAAAATGGTTGGTCCTGACCCACTGATTCCGACCGTTTTGTAGCCGATTTCTTTGAGTTTTGTGATCATTTCTTCAAGATCAGGAAAGTGGCTAGCATGGTTGATCCAGTCATGATCGATTTGAATATGCTTTGGTCTGATTAAAATAATTTGTCTTGATCCACATGGGCTTTTAGCAGTTAAAACTCTGAATATCGCGGCTATTTTAGGATCTGCCTTTTTAGCCACTTCAATTAGCTCTTTTTTGCTTAAATTGAAGTTCCATAATTCGTTGAGGGCCATTAAAACCATTGCTGCGTTTGAATTTTGAGACATTAATCCACTTTGGGTCGGAATATTCTTTTTGATCTGAATATCAGCTCCTAATTTATTGGGCTTTAAAGCCTGAAGCTCTGAGGCTATTTTATAAACTGGGTTTAAGTGGTTTGTGGGTATTTTATAGCCGGCTGTTTTTCGGATTGATAATTTTCTTTCGTTTAACTTTTTGACGTTAATCTCATCAAAAAGCTCAATTGGAGTCAGTGTATTCTCAAAGTTTATTATCGCTGGTGATTTTATAATTACATGCTTCATATATCGTTAGTATAGTCTAAAGTTCATAGACGTAAAACCTTCAAATATGGTACTATTTGTTGGTGAATGTTTGAAAAAATATTAAAAAAATGTTATAATATAAGGAACTAAGAACCCTTTATGGCTTCGAGCAATAACCACCCGGAGGTAAAGCAACAAAAAGAATCTGCTACAGAGTCGGTGGATCATCTTATCGGCAAAAACCACGCTGAGAAGCAGGCTAAAGTTTCTGAATCAGTTTCCAGAAAACGTTCCGGTACTCAGGAGGAGATTTCTGAGGTGATGGCGGGAGCTGAAAAACCGAGTGAAAAGGTATCTGAGCGAGCGGGTGAAAAAGGGGAGGGGAAGGGCCCTGTTAAACGCAAGCAAACAACTTCTGATGAAGGGGATCAGACGGGTGATTTTCAATTTACTTTAAAAGACTATCACTTTCCTTCGGAAATAGTGATGGTTCAGAAGATTCGAACCGCAATTAAAGCTCAGATTAAACTCGAGCTCAGAAAGGCGAAGAAATTTCAGGGGCAATTGGGAAATGGTGGAGTGGATGGATATAATAAGTCAATTGCTCGTGTGCGTAGCCTGAAAGAAATGCTCACATCCCTCTACACTTCAACTGTAGGTTTTTTGAAAAACATGTACGTGAAGTATTTCACGCCTGATGGGAAACGGAGGAAGATTGATGAGGTTCAGTAATTAACTCTAGGCTTCAACCTGGTACCAGTTATTTAACGTGTCGATCAGTTTTTTGTGGCTGATTCCCATTCGATTCATGAAAATCATGTGGTTGCCATCGCGGTCTCCGTCAATAACAGTTGTATCGAATGGAGTTCCGGCTTTGTCAAAGTCGATGTCTTTTCCATCAATTTCAAATGGACGTGAGCTTCCCCCTTTCCATTTACTACCTTTAACTATCTTTTTTATTCGATTTAGGAGGCTGGCTAATGTAACTGCCTGGCCGAATGATAAGTCATAAGCATAGGTTTCAAGATTCCATTTATCTCCTGATTTCTTGAGTGTGGTTTTTTCTGATACGCCTTTTCGTTTGATTTCAATTGTATTTTTATTGATCACTTTGTGTTCAAGCTTCGACCAACCGGCCATATTTTTAAGCCGATCAATTTCTTTTCCATAATCTTTGGCAACATCTTTCTTTGATTCAAACTTTTTAGCTTTGAAGACACTGGTCGGAGCAATATGGCTGATCATTTTTCCTTTTGATTTGTATTTAACTACCCCCTCGTTATAACTTTTCTGCAATAGTGTTGCCATAGCTTTCACCTGATTGGAGTAATCGTAGGCGTTGGCGAACCATCGGTCATGTCTGTTCTCCAAAACATCTTCAGCGTTTTGATAAAGCTCTGTAACAATTTTATTAACCGTTTCATAGTTTAATTCAGCGCCGATCTTTTCATCCCTTTCCGCGCCGGCTTCCTGAACACACCACATGCTACCATTCCAATAAACGCCATGATGGGCAGCGGTTTTTTCACCAAAAAATACTTTCAATTCTTTTTCATTTTGATTTCCGGTGTATCCAAAGTACTGAGCTAGTTTGTATATGGCATAGGTTCCCGGTTTAGATTCAACATTCTGAGTTTCGAATTGTTTGTAACTTGTGCCGCTTTTTAAATGCAGGCCATTTACATGTTTCATCAACTCTTTTAGTGACATTTTTGTTTTACTGAATTTTGGGTTTTGCTTAAGTGAGAGGTAGCTGATATTGTGTTTTGATTCGAGATAAATTCTTATTTGAGTCATTTGATCCATCATCATTTTCTGCACTGTGTTACTCATCTGGATCTTACCCGTTTTAGCCTTTGCCAGTTTGTTGATAATCTGAACATACAAAAGGCCCAAATAGGAAGGTTCCATTTTATCCAGGTTCTCTTTGAACGTTTTTGACCTACTCTCGATATCAGAAAGCATTTGTTTCTTATAGTATTTGACAATGCTTGAAGGCATGAAGTCTCTTTTGGGTTTGGGATCATTAACATTACCAAGGAAGTCGTATTTGGCTTCCATAAGATTGACCGGACCAATCTGGAATTTTTTTACACCTTTTTTCTTCTTCTCCTCTCTATCTAGCATTACTTTGTTGAATATAGCTGCGTCGGTAACAAATTTTTTAGCGGCGTTGTAATTTCCAATCATACCTGCACCTTCCTGACGGAAATAATATTCATGATATTTGCTATAGGTTTTACTGAGCATGCTTTCAACCTTTTTATCCTTATCCGCTGTTTTGGAATAATCCATTGTTAAAATATCCGGATTGGCTTGAGCTGCCACCAGAACTCGAAATATCTTTTTTAAGGTGAGTTTTTTCTTGGCTAAACTTATCTCTACCTCTTTAAGGTGTCCCTCTCCAAGGCTTAGGCCTTGAGCAGCGTAAACTTTATCTTTCCCTAAAGCTTTAAATCCTGTTACCCACGCATCGCCAAGTGATACAGATTTTAAAGTTCCGAACCATGAATGGATTAATTGATCATATGATCTTGATTTGGCCCACTCAGCAGAGGTAAGATTTCCCTCCTTAACGGTGTCGTAAATAACGCCGCCCGCGTAGGTTAATGGCGCTAGTACAGCTGCTGCTTTACCTGATATTTTTAGGACCAGTCCTCTGCCGCTAATCAGTGCGGCTAAATAGGTAGCATCAGCGATTCCATTAGCAGCCCATAGTGAGGCGTGTGTGGCTTCAATGCCAGCCCGGCCTTTTACATTGGTGGTGGCTGCTTCGTAGAAACCTTTTCCTGACTGGTAAAAACTTAATACTGCTCCAAGTCCAGTTGCCCCTCCTCCTAAAACCTTTAATGTTTTTGCCAGCTTGCTCACTTTTCCTGCCCCTTCCATTGCTTTGGTAGTGGCTCTAACGGCATCTTCGGCTGCGTTTTCGGCGGTTACTAATGCTTTTGCGGCTTCGGCCGTTGTTTGACCTGTTTCAACTGCCTTTTTAGCATCTTTAAGTTTAGATAATTTTCTTACAGTATCTCTTAAGGCTTTTTCACTTGCTTCGGCATCTTCTACACCTCTTAATGCTTTTCGAAGAGCATCTTCAGTTTTGGCAGCATCAAACACTTCTTTTGCTTTTTGAACATCTGCTACTGCTTTGACTAAATCAGCTTCGGCACTGGCAAGTAATTTTGCTGGATTCGATCTGATCATGTCTCGTATTTTTCCTGCTGCTCTGCTGATAATTCCGGGTTGATTGGCTTTCTCTGTTGCTTTTAGTATTTTAGCGCCTTCATTTTGTAGTTTATGTATGAATTTACTTAAACTTCCTTGTTCTTTTAGCTGGTGAGCTAGTGCTTTACACTCATTTTCTGCAAAACCTGCCTGAGTAAATAATTTAACTAATTTTTCACTTAACCCCTCTCCCTTTGCGCCACTTTTTACTAAGTCTTTCATTTCGTTTACGAAGTTTTCACTTTTAATTAAGTTTTCAAGATGAGATCTGAATTGTGAGAACCGGTTATGGATGTCCCTCATTGTATTCTGCAGTGGTCCTATATCTTTAATGTTTTCGACTTTTGGAAGATTCGGTAATACGCCCCCTGCAACCCCTGCATCATTAAATTTGAAGAATTTGTTATATTCTGTCGCAGTTTTTTTTGCATATCTCATCGCCATTTTCATGTTGAATTCTCCAGGTATTCGACTGACCCATTTTCTGGGTGACTTAAACATTTCTTTCCATTTTTCCCATGAAGTCGCACCTGCAAAATCAGTTACAGTAAAGTATCTCTTAAGATCGTCACCCCTACTCACTAAATTGATCAAACTTCTACTCTCCTTACCGTATCTGATTTTGCTTGCGCCCCAGCGCCATGTGTTGCCAATAAAACGACCTGGTCGTTTGCCATATTCGGCAGCGCCGTAGAAAGCACCAGCCCCTTTTTCAATTCCTTTTCGTGCTATATCGACACCGTATATGGGTGCTGTTACGGGGTATGATGCCCCTTTAAGACCACCTAATAATGTTCTAGTTATTCTTTGCGGTATGGTTCCTGATTTTAGAGCTCCTTTGGCAGCACCAATAACAATGAAGGGTGAAGAGGAGACAGTCCATATCTTTACCGCACCTCCCCAATCACCATCTGTTAATGCACCCATTGATTTTTTAAGCGTACCTAATGGCTTGGTGAAAAAGTATTTTCCATATAGGCGAATTGCAATTAGGCCTGGCCCTGCTATTTTACCGTCTTTCGTTCTGGGATAGATAATTTCACCCCCTTTTTTTGTTATCAAATCAAAAAATTCTTCAGCACTTTCAATATCTCCCAATTGCTTAGGAGTAATTCTGGCGGTTGCTAGTAATAGCGCCAGTGTGTCCGTTAGCATTTCAGCACCACCACCTCCCAATTCTGTTGGGAAAGTTACTGAAATTGGCTTCTTTTTTATCGCTTCTGTTGAAGGTCTTCCATTCTTCCAAGCTTCACTACGCTGCAAGATGGCAAGTCCCACATCAACCACCTTAGTTTTACCGTATTCCAGCACCTTTGTTACATAAGGTCTTAGATTTTGTAGTGCGGGGATGGGTATCTTAATTGATGATTCTGAGCCAGCGATTACCCGACTTAACTGACCCACGTATTTGTCTCGTGAGTTTTTATCAAGTGTTCTCAGGACGATATTGAGTAGGGCAAAATCTTTCATCCAATGCATTTTTCCTTTTTCAGCCTCATCCCAATTAATGCTGTCAGTAACCAGTACGAGCTGTATGGCATTACCAAATGTGATTGAATCAGCAGAGAAGTTGCTTTTGAGATGATTTTCAACTTTAGTTCCGTCAATTTCTGATATTCCAAAACGCTTATGTATTTTGGGAATTAATTTTTCTGCTCTTGCCTTAACAGCATTATAAAATTTAACGGCTTCCAGTTTAACTTTTTCGCTTGGCGACTTTCCCTTAAGGGTGGAGGGAATGCTCGCGATGGCTAGGCTCACTGCAGTATCAGGATTCTCACTAACGGTTGTTTTTCTTACAAAAAGAGCTAGTTTAATTTGCCGTAATGCAGCTCTTTCGTCCTTTGAAAGGTTTTCTGGCTTACTTACTTTTTTGTTTATCGCATCGATAAATTCAGCCTTTTTTTCGCGTACTGCCTTGCTGATGTTTTCGTAATTTATCCCCGTAAATATCTTAGCAAAATCACCTTTATTTACCTTACTGAGTACTTCCTTATGGAAGGTGTCGTTTACTTTCTGGATCGGATCTGCGATAAATCGAATCATTAAGGATCCAACCGTCTCGTTACTTTGTTTGTCACCATGAAAACGCTTATGAATATCCAGAAGCCCCTCAGTAAGAACGAATAGATGTTTAGGCTTTATGTTCTTTGTCGGCACTGGAAATCTGCTCTTTGGAATTTCTTTCTTATTTCTGTACAGGTTACGAAGTTTTTTCAATTCACTGATTTTTGTTTTTTTACTTCTTAAGTGAATGAGTATTGTATCAATACTTCCTAAATAAACAGGTGTAAATACTCTTTTATTGTAGAAGTGCATTCTAAGAAATATTTCTTTGGCGGAGTTGAACTGTGTCGTTGGATCTTTTATCGTTTCAACTGTCTTTTTTTTGAGCTCCTTTACTTTCGCTATTGTTTTATCTTTCGCATTTTTCAAAGCTTCATATTTCTTCCTTAATGCTTCAAGTTTTTTTGAGTTAAATTTACCTCCTTTTAGCATTTTCTTTAAATCATCTAAGCCTTTCAGACCTAGTATTTTTAGTATTTGATCTTTGCTGAAGAAGGCGCCTGCTCCTACGATTCCTAACATAGCTAGTAACTTTTTCAACCAAGGGCCAGATTTTTCCTTTTTATTGCCTTTAAACCAGCCTACAGCCTTTTTTATTACTTTGTAAGTGGCCCAAGCGCCTAAGAATCCGATACCCACTAGTAAGCTAGTGCGAACGGGATCTTTTTCCCAGGATTCTTTCAGGCGTTTTGCCCAACCCTTAGAGGCATCTTCACCTGCTTTGATCATAGATGGCCAGGCATTCAAAAGACTATTTGAAGTTGGCCCCTTCCCTGAAATTAATTCATGGAATTTGCGAATCGACATTACCTCATTTGAATCAAGTTCGGTTTTATATTTTTCTAAAATCAGGTCTAGACTATAAGGATTGGAAAGATTAGCTTTAGGGTGTTTTTTTCTCAGTTTTGAAAGGGCGCTTACTACTTTTTGCGATAATAGGGTAATCCCTTCTTTTTGCTGACTGACTTCAAGGTCGCTTCTTAGGTCATTAATTTTGATTCTTTCAGGACTTGAAACGGTTTCAGCAGATTTCTTAAATTTGCTTAAAAGACTTTCTTTTTTTGAAGCTAGTTTTATTTTCTCTTTTGCCTCTTTGTTGGGATTGCCGTTAGACATTCTTTTGCGGTTTAGGTTTTATTCTCTCTAGATCTTGTTTTATTTTTAACAGTCGTAAATCTTCACTGATAATCATCTGTTCAGCTTTGATTAATTGTTTGAATTCCAGAAGGTATCCGAGGATGGTCCAATTCTTTTTTCCTGAAGCTGATAGAAACCTGGCTCTTTGCACGGCTTCTTTATAGCGACGGAATTGTTTTTTACGTTTTTCGCTGGCGTCTATTACGCCTGGGTTTGTGAGTTGTTGTTTTGAGATCTTCATACATTTAAATTAATCTATATATTATAACATTTTTTACTCTAAAAATCCACCTTTACTACAGGACTAAGGACTAAGAACTAAGGACTAAGTTAAAATTGAGAGAGTTGCTCCTTTAATTTTCCTAATTTTCCTTCAGCTTCTTCCATTTTTTTCTTTTCTCCTTCAACAATCTCTTTTGGGGCGTTATCGACGAATTTTTTGTTACCGAGTTTTGCCTTCATTCCTTTTAAATAGCCTTCCAGATTAGAAATTTCTTTTGCGAGGCGTTCCTTTTCTTTATCTGCATCAACTAATCCTTCGAGGGGAATGAAGATTTCAGCACCTTGCACTACATCAGCTGCGGCATTTTTCATTTTTTCTCCACCTTCTTCCAGCGTTAGCTCGCTGATTCGGGCTAGGCGAATGAGTTCTTCTCTGTTTCGCTCCAGGGCCTCAAGGTTTTTATATCCGTAAATGGTTACCGCTATTTTCTGAGCGGGTTCAATTTTACTTTCTGCCCTCATTTTACGAATACTTGTGATGGCACCAATAGTGACGGTGGTCGATTCACTTTTATAGTCATGCTTATCCACTTCGGGGTAGTTCTGGCTGATTAGCATTTCCGTTTGACCAGGCATATTACTCCAAATTTCTTCGGTTACGTAGGGGATAATTGGGTGAAGCAAAATTAAGCTACTCTTTAACACATGATAGAGGACGGCAGGGTTCTGCTTTTCCCCTTTGGAAAGCTCTAAATACCAATCGCAGTAATCATTCCAGAAAAAGTCATAAAGGAGTTGTGAACAGTCGCTGATACGATAATCCATCAGCATTTTATCGGCGTTTTGAATGGTTTCATTTAGCGCTTTCAGGATCCACTGGTCTGAATCGGATAAATTATCATATTCAATTTCAGGTTCTTCACTGATTCCTTTTTCCTCGAATATTCCCAATACAAAACGGCTGGCGTTCCATAGCTTGTTGGTGAAGTTTCGGTACGCTTTGATTTTTTCTTCATAAAGTCGCATGTCGTTTCCTGGGGTATTTCCGATCACCATACTCATTCGCAGGGCGTCGGCGCCGAATTTATCGATCATTTCGAGCGGGTCGATGCCATTGCCGAGTGATTTACTCATTTTCTTTCCTTCCCGATCACGTATCAGACCGTGCAGATAGACTTTTTCGAAGGGGATTTGCCCTAAGGCGTAGGTAGTCATAATTACCATGCGAAGTACCCAGAAAGTAAGAATGTCATAACCGGTTTCCAGAATGCTGGTTGGGTGGAATTTTTTTAAATCATCGGTTTCTTTTGGCCAGCCAAGTGTTGAAAAGGTCCACAATCCAGAACTAAACCATGTATCCAGAGTGTCTTCGTCTTGCCTTAGATTGGTGGATTTGCAATATGGGCATTCTTTTGGCGCCTCTCTTTCTACAATGGGATTTTTACACTCAGGTTTGCAATGTTCATTGCCCACACAATACCAAACAGGGATTCGATGCCCCCACCAGAGTTGGCGGGAGATGCACCAGTCGCGTAGGTTTTCTGTCCAATTAAAATAGGCTTTTTCAAATCGTTTCGGGATGATTTCTATTGATCCATTTTTTACCACTTCGTTTGTTTTTTCTTTAATGGTTTTTTCATTCAAGGCTTTTACTTTTTTGTTTACATCAATAAACCATTGTTCAGAAACCAGCGGTTCAATGGCGGTGTTGCAGCGGTAGCAAACGGAAAGATTATGAGAGTAATTTTCATCAATATGATCGATTAATCCTTTTTTCTGCATTTTCTCGACCAATTTGTGACGGCAGTCTTTTACGTCCATGCCTTCAAATTCTCCTGCGATAGGGAGCATTTTACCGTCTTCGCCGATTATGGGCAGAACTTCTAATTTATACTTCTTGGCTAGGTCGAAATCTACAAAACTGTGTGCTGGGGTGATGGTCATGGCGCCGGTTCCTATTTCCATGTCAGCTTCAGAGTCGGCAATAAAACGGGCTTTGATCTTGCCGTCGATCCAGTCGATTTCCATCTCTTTTCCAATATATTCTTTGTATCTTTTGTCATCAGGATGAACGATGACGACTTTGTCGGCAAATTTAGTTTCCGGGCGGGCAGTACCAATAATAACAGGGCCGTATTTGATGTAATAGAA
>JAJDCE010000090.1 GCA_029260985.1 Patescibacteria group bacterium
CGCTCGCCCGGTGCGGTTTCAAGCCGTCGTCGAGAAGCTCGGGGTGCAGAGTGGTCTGCGGTACTCTATCAGACCGGCTCTTGCTTTCGCTACCTGCCGACCTGACGGCACCCGGGACCCAGCGAACCGCCGACCCCCAGGTTGTAGACCGGGTTGCGGTCGCCTACGGACGAGATGACCTCGAGCACGGCGGGGCTAACATCCGCGGTGTTGATAGGAACGACCGGACCCCGCCTCCGGTAAGGTACGCAGGGGTGCTTGGCGCCGGGCCAGTGCCTTCGCATTATACAGCCACGGCAGATGCCGGTGACTCCCCAAGAGTGAGCGCGGGGCGCCGAAGGCGATGCTTTGGCCTCGGTCTCATCGGCCGCGGCACGTTGTGCATCATGGCTCATCAGACGACGCCGTGTCGGGATGCGCAACCACTCCACCCAGCGGGTGCTCGGCAGCGAGGGCGAGCATCGCGTCGATCGCCTCGTTCTCCCGGACCTCCTGATCCTCTGCACGACGGAAGCCGGCGGCGAGCGTCGAGGTCACGAACTTCTCGAGCAGCACCTCTCGCGTCAACTCGAGCTCGACGACCTTGGCCACCGTCGTTGCCCGATGCGTGTCGAGTCCGGTGAAGGATCTCCCGCATCCGCAGCCCATCGCATTGCCACACTCACCGAGAGGCTTGACTCGTACTAGCTCCCCTTCGCGAGTGAACGTGAATCCATCGACATCCGACGATGGGGCACGGGTGGCCACGAGCACCCTCATTCCCCCGACTCCAGCCCCGCCCCCTCGGCCTTGGGGCCGATGCGCTCGAGCACCGCGGCGAGCACGGCCCTTAGACCGCCGGCGCCCCGGGGAATCGCACCCGAAAGCGTCACGCCGTCTGTACCGAAGGCGAAATCTATCCGGTGCTGACCCGCCACGACGACCAGTGATATTGGCGTGGGCTCGTCTCCGTATGAGAGCGTTTCGTGGATCAGCTCATCGGCCAACCGAACGGCATCGTGAACGGATGCAGGCGGCGGCTCCGGCCCCTTGGGGTTGGGCGCCGTCACAGAGCAGAGCCGGCGGATCGCGGCGAGCAGACGGGCGGCCTCGCCCACGGAAAGGCCCTCGCCCCCCAGTGTGGGCTCATCGGCCCTCAGAACGGCATCGCGAGCGACAAGACATGCGGGCTTGGCTGTGCAGGCAACGCACGTACAGGGGTGGTGGGCATCCCAATCTCTCGACGTGCACCGGAAGCCACATCCCCCACACGTCGTGTAGCCACCGGGTCTGCGTTCACGCGACGTCTTGGGGTGCTCAACGGAACATCTTGGACAAGGCCTCATCAATCTCCACCCTTCTGCCGGCACGTGTTTGTTTGATATTAGTTTTGGAGAAATCAATAGCAGTTGCTCGGGCCCTATTGCTGAGCCTGAGCCTGGGCCTGAGCCCGCTGTATGATGCTCATCATGTGGCGGAATGTCGCTTGGGTGAAGCGGATCCCGGCAGGACTCAGCGCCTGCGAGTTCGGCGCGTGCTGTTGCACCGATTGAAGGACGACATCGGGGCCGCGTTGCATGAGCGCGAGGGTTGCATTCTGCGGTAGCCCGCGGATGAGCTTCTCAGCGAAAACATCCGGCTCCTCACCGTCATCGAGCGCCTTGTCGATGTACGTCGACACCATGATCGCGTGGGCAGACCCGAGCGGCTCAGCTTGAGCCACCGGCACGGGCTGCGGCACCGTCTGAGGTAGCGGCGCCTGCGCCTCGGGCTGCGGCTGCGCCTGTGGCTGGCGGCGAGGTGTCGGGATGAACCCGCGGCGCGCTTCCCGGCGCTCCTCCATCTGCATCCGCTGCTCCTCCTGAGCCTCCTCTTGGTCGAGAAGATCGTCGAGATCGTGCGGCTGAGTCGGGCCAGGCGTCATCACGCGGGGGCGATGCGGCTGGCCGGGATGACCAGCAGTAGGAGCCACCGCGGAAGCCGGCGCAAACTGCACCGGTACGAATCCCGGCGGCGCGCCGCCAGGAGCGCCGCCACGGCCGAGCGCGTTACCCACAGCCGTGAGCAGGCCGGCTGGATCTTGGAATACGGCGCCGACCATCTGATCGGTCAGGCTCTGCTCCTTCTCGGGAGTGGCGTTGCTTCCGACGAGATCGCGACCCATGTCGAGGAGCGCTCGCGCCTTGTCGATCTGCTGGAACGCATCGCCCTGCGACGCGACCTGTCCTTTGGCCTCCGCCAAGTCAGCCTTGAGCGTCGCGATACGATCCTCGAAGCTGCTCAGGCGCACATCATTTGACGTCTCGATTGTCGTCACCCGCGAGCGCCACTGGGTCTCGATGAGCTCCCTGGTCTGCTCCGCCTGGATGCGCAGGGCGTCCTCTCGGTCCTTCAGGCGCTGCTCGGCCAGCTCGCGGTCGCGACGACGCTCCTCTCGCTCGTTCTGGAGCATGCCGTCGCTGCGATCGATCTTCGCTTGCCACCGGCGGTCGTTCGCTTCCATCTCGCGTGCGGCGTTGTCACGAAGCGTGCTTTTCTCGGCTTCGAATGCGGCCCGCATTTGGCCCAGCGTCTGGCCGTGGTTTTCGCGAATGTGCCTCAGCTCTTCGGCGTGCCGATCGATCGTGTGTTGCAGTACCTTTTGCTGACTTTCCGACGTCTTGCCCATGAGCGCGTCGATGCGTTCCATGTCTTGCATACCGCTACGCCCCCGGTCGCCCTCGACCGCTTCGAGACGACGCTCCAGCGCGGAGCGTGCGTCTCTCTCGTCAGTAATGCGCGCTTGAGCAGCTTGCATCTCGCGCTCATGGACTTTCGCGAGCTGCTCAGACTGCTCAGAGGCCATGCTGCGCACCAGGTCCAGCATTCCCGTGTCGCCCTGGCTGCGCTCGAGGACCTGCTTCTCCAGCGATGCGACTCGAGAACCGCTTTGTTCATGCATCGTGCTGATCATATCGAGCGCCTTCACGGCGACCGCTGGCGATTCGGTCGCGACGCCTCCAATCGTTTGCACCCCTCCTTGTACGACGCCGCCCATCTGCTGCTCCTTGAGTTTTCCCGTCAGGGCTTGGGTGTTCATCTCGCCCGGGATGTCGACGACGCAGCGCGAGTAGAATCGGTTGCCGCCTTTCACATTCGGGCCAAAGACGACGCAAACATACTTGCCGCCGCCGAAGCGCTGCTGGATGAACGGCTTCGTTACCGCATCGGTCACCTGCTCGAGAAAGCCGTCCGCCTTGATCGTCGTACCTGGGTAGAACCGCGGGTGGACGCGACTGATTTGGATGTAGAAGTCTGGATCGACGCCAAGCCTGTACTTGGCGCACAGGCCCGCCAGCGTCTTGAGGTTCTCTTCGGGCTCGGCCCGCTCAGACGGGTCGAAGGACGGCACAGCGGTCTCCTCGCTGTCGAAGACCTTCAGGCGCTCCGGAGTACCGCTCTCGTCGAACTCCTCCGGCGACGGGGGTGGCTTCGGCTTACGGCGAGTGCTCGCTTTCTTCCTGGCACGCTTCTTCTTGGGCGTCGCCGCAACCTGTGCGGCGATCTCGTCAGAGCCCTCGTTCAGACCAGCTTCCATCACTCGGGTTCGCCGTCCTGGGACGTGTCCTCGGCCTCAGAGTCCGACTCCGAGCCATCGCCGTCGTAGTCGTCGCCGTCGTCGTCTTCGAGGTCCGTGAGATCGGCGGCGGCGTCCGGACCCACGGGCAAGAGATCCTGCCCCAGAAGTGACGTGAAGGCCACGATGACGCGGCTGAACCCCTCGTTCAGCTCCTCGTCATCGGCGTACTTCTCGGCGAGCATCAGACCGTGCTGCGCGAGCGCACGTCTCACGGTGGCGATCTGCTCTACGCTCACGGTGCCATCAAGGAGAGGCGCGCCCGTAGCCATCCCCCCCTGCGCCAGGGCGGCAAGCATCTGCTCGCGGAACTGCATCTGGTTGGCGTTGACCATCGCAGCGAACTGATAGGTCTCGGTGAACGCACCGGCGAAGACCGCGAAGAGCTGCTCGAGCTCCTCCATGAAGTAGTTGGTGAACCACCGCTTCAGCGTTTTCCCTTCCTCGCTGGTGGGCTTCCAGGTCTTACGCAGTTTCTTGCCCGTGTCGGAAAGCCGGTCGAGGGCATCGGCAAGCGCCGGGGGCAGCGACAGCTCCTCCCTGTCGTCATCATCGGCTTGAGTCGCGTGGCCGTTCGTCGTCTCGAATGTCTGGGTCTCGTTGTCGCTCACGGTCACACCTCAAAGGTCTTGGATTTGGTCTTGCCTTCGAGTGCGACGGCGCGCTGGTGCGCTTCGACCCGCTCGATGAGGCGACTGCTCGTGGAGTCCGGAGGAGACCGTAGCTCGCACGCGTAGATGTTCTGGTCGCGCAGGTCCATCGGCTCGGTCGTCGAGGCGATCTTCAGACACCACCGCAGGATGCGCTTGGGGCGCTCGCTCAGCGGCTGGTCGACGAAGTCGCCTGGAAAGTCCGTGACGAGCTGGGCCAGGTGGTCGCACTTCGGACGCTCCGGCCGCTCACCATCCGCAGGAGCGGCGTTGCAGACGAAGCTCTCGACGAAAAGCCCGAGCGCCGATGGTCGCGGATTCCCCCCGATGACCGGCAACCCGTCAGGCCCCTCTGAGACCTCAACCGCGCCGAGCTCCACGTACTGGGATGCGTCGAGTTCGTTTGGCTGCATCAAACGGTCGTCGAGCGGGCCCTTCTCCGCGTCGGTCGTCCTTCGCACCCAGTCTTCATGCTCACGCACTTCGTCGTCCGACAGCCCCATGCACGCGACACTACCGACGCGCAGGCGCAGTCGCAACGCCCCGTTTCTTATCAGCCCACACCGCGGCATGTTTCAACACTGATCCCATCACTGATTCAACGCTTGAGGATTCGCCAGGGCGAAAAACGCCCACATTAGGCGGCCAGGGCGGCCAGGGGCCCAGGACACACCTGGGCTCAGGCCCAAAAACTGGGCCGTGCGGCAGCCCCTGGGGCGACGGCTGGCGCCCTCTCGACGCGAGGAACACGCACCGCGCACCGCCGGGCGCTCTCGGGCGTGCGAATCGGACGCCCGGCAGACTCGCGCCGATCCGCGCCGACCCGCGCGCCCGTCCGCCGACCCGCGGCCACCATGCCCGACGACGCCCGGGACCGACCGGGCTACCCCCGGACATGCGCGGCCCACATGTGGGCCCATGTGGGTGCTGCGCGCCTACACGGTTCTACTTGACCCAGCGCGCTTGACCCGGCACACTTGGGGTTGTGATGCTCATATCGCACTGGGCCCCGCTTGGGGCTGACCCGGGATCCCCCCAAAAAGCCACCTGTTCACCCGGGAGGCCCGCCGGGGCCCCTGGGGGTACTCCGGGGGTGTTGGGGGCCGACCCGGCCTACCAGAGGACACCATGACAACCAAAGCAAAGAGCAGCGGGGGGCAACGTCCCCGCAAGGGGAGTGGCGCGGCCACCCCGGCCGACTCGGGGCCCGTCGAGGGTACCACACTCACCGTCCCGGTCCGGGGACCCGAACTGGCCTGGCTCGGCGCCAGGCTCACGGAGGTAGGCCGCGGGTGGAAGGGGGGCGCTGAGGCGCCGCCCGTTACCTTGCTGCTCCGGCGCGAGGCCTTGACCGCCATCCTTTGGGACCGTCACGCCGACCTGGGGGTTGTGGCGACGATCACGCCCGCTGGACTGGTAGACGCCGTCGACGATCTCCCCCCCGGTGGGCTCGTGGCCGAGGTAGGACTCCAAGCCTTCGCCAAGCTCGCCAAGGCCCACAAGGGTGCGGGGACCGTCCCCTTCAAAGTGAGCGGTACCGCGGTCACGATCGGCACCTACAAGGTTGTCCGTCCGCTGGCCAGCGAGCCCACGGCGCCGCCGCTGGGCGCTTCGGGGCCCGTGGCGCACCTCGACGGGCGAGACCTCGCCCGAGCCATCGGTGTTGCCGGCTCCTTTGCCGACGATAGCTCACCGGTCCTACTTTCCTTCGCCGACGGGGGACTCTCCGTGCTCGGCGGCGGCCAGTATCGGTTCGTCCGGGCCACGGTCGCCGCCGACACCCCCGAGCCGATCGAGACGGCGCTACCCGCCGCCGCCGCGAAGATCGCTCAGCGGCTACTCAAGCGCTCCACTGGGCGCGCTACGATCCAGGTCACCGACGGGCTCGTGACTCTCACCGGTCAATGGGACATCAGCGGGGGTCCGACGCCGCGTCAGGGGTCACTCGGGGTGATCTGCCGTCGCGCCGACGACAGCGCCATGCTCGGACGCGTCGCCGACCTGTTCTCGTCGATCGACGGACGGGCCCCGAGTCTGCTCGCCCAGGTCGACGCGCGCGATCTCAAGCTCGCGATCAAACGCGGCCAGCCGCTGGCCCACCTTCACGAGGGCGTGGAGCACATGACGGGACCCCGCGGGGCCCCGCTCACGACGATCCTAACCTCGGACGCCGCCGGGCTGCTCATGGGACACATGCTCGCGTCAGACGTCGACAGCGACCCGACGCATAAAACGCTCCACGCCGAGCCGATCGAGGGTTGGACGGTCGGGCGCGGTAGCGTCGCGCTCAACCCCAAGCTGTTGCGGGGACTGCTCCCGACGTCGGGGCCCGTGGTGCTCGATTGCGGCGGTACCGCCGACCCGATCCGTGTCCGCGTGGTCGACGGGGCCGTGAGCCTCGACACGATCGTCATGCCCTTCGCTCCGAACATGGCCGCTCACTGGGGCGCTCGCGTCCGAGGCGAGCCCGTCGCCGCGCAGCCCGCGACGGTGGTAGCGGTGGCGTCATGAGCGCCCTGCCCCGCAAAGCGGCTCGCCTTGTCGACGCCTTGAATCGGCTAGCGGCCGACCCGGCCGCATCCCCCAACGAAGTCGCCATGGCTCGCACGGAAGTCGAGCGGCTGCTCCGGCGACACGGGCTTAGCGAGGCGCCGACGACGCGGGCGCCCAGGGTCCGAGGGCCCGTGAGGCGACTCGGCTCGGGATCCACGAGCCGAACGTGGCGCAAGGCGCCCGAGGCTCCGATCCGCATGCTCGCGCCGAGCGCCGTGCTCGACGCGGGGGCCGACTGGGCGCTCGCGCTCGGCGCCAGCGTCGCCGAAGCGCTCGGCGCCAGCCTCGTGGCCAGCACGGGGCCCGGCGGGTGTGTGTGCCTGGCTTTCGCCGGGGCCGGCGACGCGCCGGAGCTTGCGGCGGCGAGCTGGCGCATGCTCCACGAGCAGACCGAGGGCCGATCCGACGCGTGGTGCGTCGGCTTTGCCGCCACCGTCGACGAGCGACTCGACGCGACGATCGAGCGGGCCGACGTACGGGCCCGGGTCGAGCGGGTCGAGCGCTGGTTGGCGCGGGATCCGATGACGACCGAGGCGAGCCACGCCCCGTTGCTCCTGGTCGACGACGAGGGCGCCGCGGGTGTGGCGGCGGCCCTGGAGCTGGCACTCTGATGGCCAGGCACGAACGCGACGACGACTGCACGCTCGACGGCGACGATTGCTGTGTGACCTGCGGCGTCTACCACGGCGACCCATGCGGCGAGTGCGGCGGGTGCGGGTTCCATCGTAGGGGCTGCTCCGAGTCGGACGCCCCAGCGATCACATTCTTCTACGGCAAGACTTTTGACGGGCATCCGTGGGTGCTCTCATTTGAGGGCGGCCCTTCCGCCACCCAGCCGGAGCAACGATGCCGCGTCTCTGGCCGCGTGGGACCTGACCTCAGGGTCCGTGGGATCGACGCACACGGCGGATCAGAATTGCGGGCGCTGCTTCCGGGGCTTGACCTCGGCGAGGTGAGCAAGGCGCTCTGGACCATTCAACTTAGGAGACAACGATGAGCATCGAAGAGCATCCCGACGTCGCACCGTGGCTTGCGCCGCGCGACGTACACAAGGCCATGACCGCGCTCGGCTTCGCGGTCGAAGACACGAGCGGCGGCCACTACGCGTGGACCCGTGCCGACGCGACCCGAACGATCGTCGTGACCGACGAAACGTGCGGGGCCGACCTTAGCTGTCACGAGGTAATGGTCGGCTACTACCTCGCCGGCGACATCGATCCGGAAGAAGGCTGGACTACAGCCGACGCGGACGCGTGGCACACGTTTGACGACGTGAGCGTTGCGATCCCCTTCCTGGTTAGAGAGCACTCGCCCGAGGGGAGCGGCCAGTGAGGGCCGTTGACCTGTTCGCCGGCTGGGGCGGCTTCACCGAAGGGGCCACCGCGGCGGGGGCCCAGGTGGTCTACGCCGCCAATCACTGGCCGCTGGCCGTCGAGGCGCACCGCGCCAACCACCCCGAGGCCGAGCACGTCTGCCAGGACCTCCGGCAGGCCGACTGGGGCACCCTCCCGGACTATGACCTCCTGCTCGCGAGCCCGGCCTGTCAGGGTCACTCACAGGCCAGCCAACCCCGGCGCCGTCGCTATCACGACAACCTCCGGGCAACCGCCTGGAGCGTGGTTGACTGCGCCGACGTCACCCAGCCCCAGGCACTGATCGTCGAGAACGTGCCGGACTTCCGGCGCTGGCGGCTGTACCCGATCTGGCGGCTCGCGCTCGAAGCGCTCGGCTACGAACTGCGCGAGCTGCGCGTGCTCGCCAGCCATCACGGCGTGCCCCAGCGACGCGACCGACTCTTCGTCATCGGGCTCCGGCGCGCGGCCACCGTCGAGCTGCGGCGGCGGGGTCCTGAGCCGGCCTTCGGCCCGTGCATCGAATGGGACAAGGGGCGCTGGCGCCCGATCACGAAGGCCCAGCCCGGTGCGCAGCGTCGCATCATCGCGGCGCAGGAGCGGCACGGTGAGCGCTGCATCGTCCAGCATGTCACCGGCCACAAGGGCCTGGCGCTCTCCGAGCCGCTGCGCACGGTCACCGGCGCCGACCAGTGGGCCGTGGTCGACGGGTCACGGTACCGGCCGCTCACCATCCGCGAGAACGCTCGGGCGATGGGGTTCCGGGACGACTACCACTGGCCCGCCACCGCGACGCGAGGTGACACGATCACGGGCCTCGGCAACGCGGTCCCGCCGCCGGTCGCGCGAGACGTCGTGCAGGCCGTCATGGAGGCGATGTGAGGCAAGCAACTCTGTGGGATGAGCCGGCGAGCGTCGAGGAGGAGGAGCGCCCGAAGGCGCGACGGCCGCGGACCGTGGCGCCGGCCGGCGGGCACTACTCTGTCGACGACGACGGCGAAGTGACACTCCGTGGTCTCGTCGTGGGGCGGGTTGAAAGCAGGCCCATCGAGGCTGACGACACCGGACGCACGTCGGGATGGTTCTGGGTGAGCGCCGACGGCGAGACCTCGTCCGACCCCGCGTACTTCGCTGTACGGTCGACCGCCGCCGCTCTTCTGTGCGCAGACCCCAGCACCTCAGCATTCGTCAAACGCGGAGGGATCGTCCAACGCAAGCTCGTGCTCGACGACGGGCCGCCCGAGGAGTGCCAGGAGCACGAACTCGCGTGCCCTACGTGCCGTCAAGAAGTGCCTGTGCCCGACAAGACTACCTGGCTGACCGGAATGGTTCTTCACACCGACCCACGCGTCGACGCCAGGGCCTTCACGACGATCATTCGCTGGCACGGTGACCCGGAGCGACGGAGCAGGAAGGAGCGCCAAGAGCTTCTCGGAGGCGAAGAAGCGGCCACCGACTGGCTGTCGCTCAAGAAGGGGGCGCCCGAGGTGTGGCGCGACTCGATCGCCGAACTGCTCGGCGACGGCAAGCCCCGGACCTTCAACGGGATCATGCTCGCCCTGAGCGACTACATGCACACGGCCGACACCGCGCTCGACATGCCGCCCCATCACGGGCTCGCACTCGCCGTCCGCTCGCGGGCCGTCATGATGACGAACGACGCCCCGGTGTTCTTCGCGCTCTCGGACGAGAGAGCCATGGTGCCGCTCAGTGCGCTGGAGGACGCCGGCACGTGACCCACCGCCAGCTTCGACTCTCCATGCTCGACGAGGCCGCGCCGGTCCGCGGAGCGCTCCCCGACCTGGCCTCCTACGACGCCATCCTCGTCAGCTCATCGGCAGGCAAGGATTCGCAGGCGATGCTCGACTACGTCGTCGAGCTTGCTCGCCGAGCGAAGGTGCTCGATCGAGTCGTCGTTGTGCACGCCGACCTCGGACGCGTCGAATGGAAGGGCACCCGAAAGCTGGCCGAAGAGCAGGCGCGCCACTACGGGCTGCGGTTCGAGGTGGTCTCGCGCATCGGCCGCGTCAGCCCCGGCGGCAAGGATGCGAGCGCGCCCTACGCCAAGGGCGACGTCTTCGGCGACCTGCTCGACCACGTCGAGCGCAGGCGCATGTGGCCGGGCCCCGGCAACGCGCGCTACTGCACCTCGGACCACAAGCGCGGCCCCATCCGGCGGGTGATCACCCGGCTACACCGCGAGCACGGACGGCGCCCGTTTCGGCTGCTCCAGTGCATCGGGCTGCGCGCCGAGGAGAGCCCGAACCGCGCGGCCGAGCCTCAGCTCAAGCACGAGATCAAGCCGCTCAAGACGAAGACGCGCGACGTCGACACCTGGCTGCCGATCCAGCACTGGACCGAGGCACAGGTCTGGCGACGCATCGAGCGCTCGGGCGTGCCCCACCACCCGGCCTACGACTTCGGGATGCCGAGGCTCTCGTGCGTGTTCTGCATCTTCGCTCCGCGGGCCGCGCTGATGATCGCCGGAGCCCACAACCGAGAGCTGCTCGCCTCGTACGTGCGCATCGAGCGCGACATCGGACACACCTTCAAGAACGGCTTCGCGATCGCCGAGATCGAGGCGGCGCTGGAGCAGGGCGAGACCACCAACAACGACGCGCTCGACGGCGCGTGGAACATGTGAGGTAGACCATGAAGATCAGCCAAGACGTCATGGTGGTGCTCAGCACCATCGAAACCAAGGGGCTCGAGGTGCGCATCACCGAGCAGCTCGACCGAAAGTTCTACACGAAGACAAACAAGGTGCTCGAAGCGCTCGGCGGCAAGTGGAACCGCCGGGCCAAAGCGCACATCTTCCCCTCCGACGCGAGCGTGCTCATCGAGGGCGCGATACTGACCGGCGAGGTCACCACCGCGAAGGACATCGGGTTCTTCCCGACGCCGCTGGAGATCGGGCGCCTGCTCGTGAGCATGGCTGACCTCCGACCGGGGCTCGTGGTGCTCGAACCGTCCGCCGGCCGCGGAGACCTAATCGAGGCTATTCGCGAGCACCTGCCGGCGATCCGGAGGCCGGTTTCGGTGATCGCGATCGAGCGAGAGAAGGTGCTCGCCGATGAGATCCGGAAGCGTTTCCCCCAGGGCGTGGGCGTGCACACTCGGGACTTCCTGGACGGCACGAACCCCGATGTTCTCGTCGACCGAGTCATCATGAACCCGCCTTTCATCCGCGAGAACGGCCTGGACCACCTGGACCACGTACGGGCCGCCCATGACCTCCTCCGTGGCGGAGGCATCCTCGTGTCGGTGCTTCCCAAAAGCGTCGACTTCCGGGAGGACCGGCGCCATCGCCGGTTCCGAGAATGGTTCAAGGGGCACGGCGGCCTCACCGTCGATCTCCCTGAGCGCGCCTTCGCTCCCTCCGGCACGAACGTGTGCACGGTCGCTCTCGTGATGAGCAAGGGGCGGCGATCGTGAGCTGGCGGCAGCAAGGGCCGCTCAGGGAATGTCACGCGCGGTGGCTCGACTTCGCCATTCGGATGGTCGGGGTGCACGAGGCCCTGTCCGCAGAGGAACGGCGCGAGATCACGGAAGAGCTGGTCGACTTCATTACGGAGGTCGTCTGGGACTACCCGTCCATTCGTCAGTGGGATGAGTCTCACGGCGGCGGCGCCTATTGGTGCTTGGGGGATGCCGTGCACGATCGCTCAGGTGCCCGCTGGGGTCCCTGTGGAAGCGAGCCTCAGAACATCGAGGACTACAGCGACGACGAGATCCTCGAATCGATGTGGTGGCTCGCCGAGAAAGACGACGTCGCCGCCGCGCTGGAGAAGGCTCGTGCAATCTGGCGCGACTACGAACGCCTGGCTGGTCCTTTTCGAGCGTGCCTGAGGTCAGGGCTCGACATGGCTTGCGAACCCAGCGCAGGGGTTGGTGGGTACACGGTAGGGGACCTCCGACTGATGTACCCCGAGGGCGTGCCCTCATGGGTTGTCGACGGCTTCGAGATCTCTCGCAGCGAGTTTGACGCCGCGGGCACAAGCGACAGCGTGTGGCTGTGACCGACTTCTGCCACGTCGCCAATGGCCGCTGCACGGCTCCGGCCGGGTACCGCGTTGGCACCTCTGGCTACGCGCCGGGCGACACGAAGACCAGGGCCCGTTGCGTGGACTGCGACGAGCCATGCTGCACTGGGCCCCTCTGCTCACGCGTGCTCGCACGCGGCGATGGGCCCGACGAGCTCGGACGGCGGCACTTTACCCTCACGTGGGCTGACGAGGGCATCTACCGCCCGGAGCTGCACCCCGACGGAGACCCCGTCGGATACCGGCGCGCGCAGTGTTTCTTCTGCGACCCTGCGCGCTTCGAGGCGGCGCTGTGATCGCCGAGCCGAGGACGCAACCCATTCGACTACGCCCGCTCTTTGGACGAACCCACACAGACCCGGTCGCCCTTGCCCTGAGGTACACCTGATGAACGCCGACGACAAAGCCCCCGAGCAGACAGAGAGTGATCTACCGCCCAGCGGGCAAGACACAGAGCCACAAGATAGCGAGCGCCAAGTGCCGGACTTCGTGGCCGAGATCGAGCGCCAGCTAGCAGAATGGAGTGGGACCAGGAAACCGCCGCACCTACTCGATTTCAAGGATCGCGACGGCTTCCTGGCGCTTTTTGACGCCGAGGACCCGCTGAGCGATCGCAACATTCGTTCGTGCTGGTGGAACGGCCCACCGCCCTTCTACGCCTGCGGGGTGCTGATGATGTGGCACCCGATGCTTGCTGCGCAGACACCGTCGTCGGTGTTCAGCGACTGCATCCGGCCGCTCTTCGACGGATTCGGCGTCGAGGAGGCCTTCCTTTGGCAGTGCGCCGACACGCGGTGGCACTACCTCAGCCGGCAGGATCCGAACCACGACGAGGAATCGGCGTACGTCAGGACGCACTACGTCGAGCGGGTCACCGTTGTCGATGGACGGCCGTCCTTCGAGGTGATCTCAGCGAGCTGAAGTCCGAACTGGGCGCGGTTGCCCAAGAGCACCGGGCCAAGTAGCCTTGGGCCCCATTGGAGTTTGAACCATGAGATTGACCATCGAAGACGAGAAGATCACCACCCCCGAGCTGCTCCAGGCGGCAGAGGTGGTCGCGCTCTGGACGCTCGACGCCGAGGACGGCGAGGACGAGGTGGACCCGACCGAGGCCGTCATCGGAACCCAGGGCGTTCTCCTCACGCTCGACCCTTGGGTGCCGTGGCGGGCGCTGCTCGCGCAGACCTGCGCCGAGGCCTGCGGGTGCGTCGTCTACGCGAACGATCTGGGCTCCGAAGACGAAGGCGGCGTTGCGCTCCAACTTGTTGGCGTTCCCGAAGACGCCAAGGCCGCGCAGCGGTGCTTCAAGCGCATGCTCAAGAGCGTTGAGCGCACGCTCAAGCGCGAGTGTGAGGGGGGGCGGAGCGAGGAGTGGGTGGAGCGCTGGGCTTCGGCCCACGTCGAGGAGCTCGATGCGGACATCGACGACGAGGCCGATCGAGCGCTGCTCCGGGCCTATCGGGGCACGGGCAGTGGCATGGCGATCGTCTGGGATGAGGAGGGCGAGCCCGAGGAGCGGGCGGAGGCCGCGCGAGCGTGGCTCCGACAGGCCGACATCGGCCTCGACGAGCTGCTCGTCGTGCCCGCACCGCCGGCCGCCGGGGTCGTGGACCTGGCCTCCTACGCCGGCCGACGGACTGCGGCACGGTGAGCGGCCTGGGTCGAGACCAGGAGGTTCTGCGCTGCACGCTTCAGGCGACCAGAGAGGTCATCCACGAAGCCTGGGGAGACGTCGCGATGTTCCTCAAGAACGCGGATGACCGGATCGGCGAAGACGGGGCGGCGACGTGCGTACTTGCTGAGAGCTGGCTGATGCTGGCTGACGACGTGAGGGCTGCGCTGGTGCTTTTGGAGAGGGCGTTGGCGGTGGCCTCGCGCCTCTGTGACGACAGCCCGGATCCAGGAGAGCCCGGCTACGTACACCAGCTAGGAGAGGCGGTCCGGCACGCCGATCTGAGCTGCTACGGCCTGCTGGCAATCGGGCAAACGCTGGGCTCTGCTGGGACCGTCCTCGACGACGGGAACATGCAGGAGGTCGCCGACACGATCGCGGGCACCTTCGCGGTGGCCGCGGAGGCGGACCTGAGCCGAGTGCTTCTCCTCATGGAGACCCTTCTGCCGATGTCGAGCGAGCTGCACTGATGATGCTGCCGGGGATCGACGACGGCCGCTTCCGCTGCATCTACGCGGACGCCCCGTGGAATGAGCGGGGCGGCGGCAAGATCAAGCGGGGAGCCGACAGGCACTACCCGCTCTTGCCAACGAAGAAGATCCCCCCCGTCATG
>JAJDCE010000010.1 GCA_029260985.1 Patescibacteria group bacterium
TAGGTCCAGATTATATTCAGAAGATTGTACGTACAATTTCCCGAAGTCAGATACGCTCGGTTATAGCGAATTACAGCGCTATTGATGTGTATGCTAAAAAACGTGAAGAGGCTGAAGAAAAGATAAATGAAGTCATTCAAGAATTATTTGCTGAAAAAAACATCATTCTTGAAACGGTACTACTGCGTCATATAGCTTTCTCTCCTCAGTATGCAAGTGCTATTGAAGAAAAGCAGGTGGCAGAACAGAAGATTCAGAAGGCTGAATTTCAGCGTTTGGAAGCTGTAAAATTAAAGGAAAAAAAGATTATCGAGGCTGAGGCTGAGGCAAGGGCAATAGAGCTAAAGGGTCAGACTCTTAGGAAGTATCCGCAAGTTATCCAGTTTGAGTTTGTTCAGAAGATGGCAAGCAGTATCAATTGGGGAATCATGCCTGATAATGTTCTTCCTTTACTTAATCTCGGACAGTAATGGACCAAAAAGCCGACTCCATTGTTGCCCAACTCGCCGAATACACCAAAAAGGCTGGCTTTGAACGTGCTGTGGTCGGTTTGAGTGGCGGTGTTGATAGTGCTTTAGTGGCTAAGCTTGGTGCGATGGCTTTGGGAAGTCAAAATGTAACGGCTTTGATTATGCCCAATGATGGGCTAACCAAGCCTCAGAATATTCAGGATGCGCAAGAATGGGCGGATAAATTGGGAATAAAACATCATCTCATTCCAATAAACCCGTTTATTGATGGGTACGAGGAATTACCCTGGGATTCTTCCAGCTTGGCTCAAATGAATATTCAGGCCCGGGTGAGAATGACTGTTCTGTATCACTATGCGAATACCCATAATGCGATTGTTTTAGGCACCGGAAATAAAACAGAGCTGATGCTCGGCTATTTTACCAAGCACGGTGATGGGGCTACTGATATTCTACCGATTGGGAACTTGTATAAGACGGCCGTGTGGGAACTTTCTGAGCAACTTGGACTTCCAGAAGTTATCATCCACAAAACCGCCTCTGCCGAGTTGATGAGAGATCAATCGGATGAGGAAGAGATTGGGATGGAATATTCTGAAATCGATAAAATTTTGATGAAGTTCGAAAAAGGTGAAAAACCTGTTAACGACGATGAGCAGAAGCTATATGACAGGATGATGGCAAATGAGCATAAGAATGCGGCAGCGCCGATTATCTCGCTTAAAAATTGATTTGTAATATCCAGTTGTGTAAAGTAGACAAGAGTTTCTTTATTATTTTTTAATTTTAAATATTATGGAACATAAACAGCCTGAATGGCATGATTCTCCAGAGCAACAGGATCAAATGAGGGAAGGAGTTATTTCGTTTGCCACAAAAGCACGTAATGAACTTGAAGGCTGTATTGGAGATCACGGTAGGCTTGATGAAAAAATTTTTACTGAAGAAGAGCTAGCTACATTATTAGCGGCCCGAAATATCTTATCAGGATTGTCATCAAAATAATATGAAGCAGAGAATAAGTCCATCTGAGAGTAGTGAAGTAGAAGTACCTCCGCTATCAATTGAACGCTTTGCTGAAATCCAAAACAACTTCTTTCTTCAGTTTCTTGATGTGCCTTACAATAGCAGAAGATGCGAAGGTGCTTTTAAGGCAGTACATGATAAAACGGATCCAAAAAGCCTAACCCTAAAACCATTAATCATTAAACTGCAAAGTGCTGATCCAGATCTTGAAGAGCGGCTTACACGCGCCATGACGGAGGGGGATGCGGAAAGAAATGAAAATATTCAAAGAAACATGAGTATGCTCTATGAGGCATATTTGATTCTAAGAAAGTATCTCGAACCAGGAAAAAATGAAGGTGAGGCTTTTGACTTTAGCAGTTATTACCCACCAAAATAGTTACAAATCTCTTCACAACCCACCTTTCCTCAAAATCAAAGACTCCTCAAATAAGCCTCCAAAATAATCTGAGCGGAGACCATATCCCGATGACCTCTTTGATCCTTGGCTTTTATGCCTTGCATCTGAAGCTTTTTGATCGATTGTTTGGTCGTGAGTCTTTCGTCGAAGTACTCAACAGATATGGGATGAATTGAAGTTTTAAGCTTATCTCCGAACTGTTGAGTCTTCATGAAGCTATCCCCCATTGAACCATCCATCTCAATCGGCAAGCCAATCACCACTTTTGTGACCTGCTCGGTCTCGCAAAATTCATTGATTGTTTTAATGAGTGACTTGAGAGATTTGTACTCCAAAAAATCACGTGGAAAGGCCACCTGCTTATCAAAATCTGATATTGCCAGGCCAACTCGTTTGTCACCAAAATCGATGGCTAAATATTTTCCTTTGCTCATCTCAAATTGTGGGTCAAATTGTGGGTCAAATTGTGGGTCAAATTGTGGGTCAAATTGTGACTTTTTAGCCAGTTGATCCACTATTTGGCGTCATCTTCCTTAACCTCTTTCTTTGTCTCTTTTTTTGTCTCTTTTTTCTCAGCCTTAGGAGCTTTTTCTCTTCGGGAGCCTGAGGGCTCCTCAGAGCCTCGAACGGCTGCTTTCCCCTTACCTATGCTGCTAATAGCACGCTGAATTCCTGCTTTTTTACGAGAGGCATTGTTATTGTGAATGAGCTTCTTTTTAGAGGCCACATCAATGGAACTAACCACTTTTGGTAAAATCTTGTTAGCTTTATCTGTTTCACCCTTTTGAACATACCCCATGATCAGCTTGATCATAGACTTCATATGACTGTTGTAGTGGCGGTTTCGGGCAGTTCTTGCTTTATCCTGCTTCATCCGTTTGATGGCTTGCTTTGTAATTGGCATATCTTTCGACTTAATGTGTAATACTTTTCAGCTTGGGAATTCTATACTAAGAAAGGGCTCTGTGCAAGGGGAAAATGGCTTTCTTTATTAGTAAATTTCATAATCATCACCTAAAACAATGGAGATGTCGGCTCCCCCCTCTTCAGTAAAGGGTTCATCGCTTGGTATAGGATCTCCTTTTACAAAGTTTTCGAGAGCGTCTAAGGTGGATTGATGTTCAGCAATAACCGTTCCTTCAAGGTCTACTTTCCACCTGCCGTAGCGAATAAAACTGCGCTCTACATACTTCCTTTTACCACTCCCATCTTTTAAGTTATCAACACCTGCCAAATTGAAACCAAATCGGTTTAAATGACTGGTGACATTTCGGGCGATGCCGGGAACTTTGGTGGCATTCAAAATTTCAATTTTTACTGGATCTAGCAGAACTTCACGACGATGAAAGATTAAATCAGCGTATTTGTTTATCAAGTCTAAACTATCTCCATCAGCCACCAATACAAACTGACCGTTGTAGTATTTTCTTTCAGGCGTGTATAAAAAACCGCCATCTCTGCCTGGATCGTCATGAAGAACTTTCATCACCATGTTTTCACGTTCGAAATCTTTTGCAAAAGAAGCCATGGCTAGCATTTCTCTCAGAGACATATTGGTGTTGATGTTTCCACTTACGGACTGATAGAGCTTTTTGATGGTGGAAGGGCTTGTTAATACGTTTCCTGAAAGCGCTTTATCCTTTATTGCCATTAGAACTTGCTGTTGTCTGGCGGCTCGGTCAAAGTCTGAGGTGGTCTTTCGGCTTCGGACAAACTTCAGGGCGGTTTCACCATTCATTTCCTGAATACCAGCGTCCACTTCGAATACGGTATAGCCGTTATCGGTTTCGTTGGGATAGTAAGGGTCGTAAATCGACTCTTTCACCTCCAACGATATCCCCCCCAAGCTATCAATTACCTCAACAAATGCTCCAAAATCAACACGGGCGTAATACTGAATGTCTAGCCCTGTTATCTGACCCCCGACATCCATAAAAGCTTCATATCCCCCCTCTTCTCCTAGTTCGGCTTTGTTATTCCGATAGAGTTCGTTAATTTTTGCCTTTCCATATTGTTCGCTTCTCACGTAGTAATCGCGTGGGATAGACATCAAAGAGACTTTTCGATTATTAAAATCCAAACTTGCCACCATGATTGTGTCGATCAGATCCGCCCCATCGCGAATATGGCCTCCGTCTCCCAGCAACATTAGGTTTGTATAGCCGAATTCATCCTGTTTTAAATCTGCCCCGAGCGAAAAAACAACATCTTTGGGGTCAAAATCTTTGATGGTTGTATAAAAACCCATGGTTACCTTAACCACTATAAAAGCGGCAACGACAACTGAGATTGAACCCAAGGCATAACTCCGCTGTTTTTTGGTGGTTCCTGTCACAATCCGACCGCAATTAAGAAGGCTATCTTTAAGTTTTTTGAATGGCCTTAGGGGTGGTTTGGTACGAATGCGTCGCGTTCGAAAGTCGGTCATAAAAAAATGGATTTTACTTAGAAAATCTACATGTTCTCAGAGTAACAGTCAAGAAAGGTTCGGACTAAAAACAGAGTTTGGATTCGCAAAATCCTGCACCAGAATCAGCACAGGATTTTGCTAAGATTTTGAAAACTATTTAAGCGTAACAGTGGCACCAGCTTCTTCAAGCTGTTTCTGGATCTTCTCTGCCTCATCCTTCTTTACGCCTTCTTTGATTACCTTTGGCGCAGCATCAACCATATCTTTAGCCTCTTTAAGACCTAGACCGGTGATTTCACGGACGGCTTTGATACAAGCAATCTTCTGACCACCTGGGGCTGTTAGCTCAACATCAAATTCGTTTTTTTCTGCAGCGTCGCCATCATCACCACCAGCAGCAGGAGCGCCAGCAACAGCAACAGGAGCAGCGGCAGAAACGCCAAACTCTTCTTCCATCGCTTTTACAAGGTCAGCTAACTCAAGAACGCTTAGCTTTTTGACCTCATCCAAAATACCTTGAGCGGCTTTGGATAATTTAATTTCAGACTTTTCGTCAGACATAAGATTAGTAAATTATGAATTAAAAATTATTGATAAAACATTAGGCATCTCCTTCTTTTTTCTCTTCTCCACCCTCTTCAGCTTCTGGTTCAGCAGATTCAGCAGGCTCACTGCCTTCGGCTGGAGCTTCTTCTGACTCAATTGATTCATCGGCTGGTTTTTCTTCTTTTGGAGCTTCTGTTTCTTCGGCACCTTCGACAGGCTCAGTGCTTTCAGCTGGGGTTTCTTCTGCTTTCTCTTCAGCTTCAGTAGGAGCCTCTTCAACAACAGGCTCATCAGATTCGGCAGACTTTTCCTCTTTAGGCTCTTCGGTTGGTTCGGCTGGCTGTACAACCTCATCATCAGTGGACGGAAGATCACTTCGACCCTGCTCAGTGCTGGCTTCCGTTCCTACGGCATCATCTGGTTCGTTTGCCGTATCTTCTGTTTTTTCTGGCTTTTCCTCAGTTTCAATCGCTTCAGCAGGCAATGAATCTTTATAGGCATTCACCACGCGAACAAAACCGCCGAGCAAGTTCCCCATAATTCCAACAAAGCCGGAAATAGGTGCATTCAAAGAGCCAAGCATCTTAGCGTAAAGTTCTTCTTTGCTTGGTAATTTAGCCAACTGGATGATTTCATCTGCGCCGACTACCTTTCCATCAATGATTCCCCCTAAGAGCTTGAGATTTTCGTTCTCTTTTGAGAATTTAAACAGAGCTTTTAAGCCAGATAGTTCATCTTCGTAAGAAAAGGTTACTGCTACGGGGCCTTCCATAATATCTGCTCCTAAGTCATCAAGATTTTGCTCTTTAGCAGCCAGCTTGATTAAGGTTTTTTTAGCCACTTTACACTCTGAGCCAGTTTCGCGGAGCTTTCCACGAAGATCTGAGATACTGGAGACATCTAAACCACGGTAATCTGAAAAAACAACGGTTTTTGATTTGGAAAATTTTTCAACTAAGTCTTGTAGAATCTCCTTCTTTTTTTCTTTAGTGATAGCCATTATGAGTCAGGATTAAGGATTAAGGATTCAGTAATAAAAAATCCCACTGTCAGCAGACATGAGATTCAAACAAATGCGAAATCAGAAATCAGAAATGCGAAATGTGTTGGGTCTCGGTGGGTCTTAGCTTTGATGCCCACTGTCTGCGACGGAACTATTCTAGGGACTTTAGACAGAATGTCAAACAATTTATTTACTATTTATTATTTTCTATTTACTATTTTATTTGATTATGGGTTTACTAAATAGAGAATAGTGATTAGCAAATAGTAAATAAATTAATGCGACATTATACCGTCACATCAGAGGAAGTTGGCCAGCGTCTCGATCAGTATATTTCGTCTGTTAAACCTGATCTGACCCGCTCGTTTGTGCAAAAATTGATTAAAAATGGTCATATTTTTGTGAATCACAAAAAAATTACAAAGACAGCCTTTAAAGTTTCAGAGGGGGATGAATTGATCGTGGATATTCCTTCGATTAAAGAAATTGGAATTCAGGCTGAAGATATCCCTCTGGATATTATTTACGAAGATGAGGATATTGTGGTGGTGAATAAGGCCCCAGGTATGGTGGTGCACCCTACCGATCATGGTGCCCATGTGTCTGGGACGCTTGTGAATGCTGTGATGCATCATTGCAAAGACAGCTTGAGCGGAATGGGAGGTGAAAAGCGTCCTGGAATCGTCCATCGACTCGATAAGGACACTTCCGGGCTGATCATTGTGGCTAAACACGATAAGGCTCATCACTTTATCGCCAAACAGATTCAGGATCGAACCGTAACTAAGGTCTATCAGGCTCTTTTGCAGGGTCATTTAAGCCCCAGAGAAGGTAGTATCGAGGCTCCTTTAGAGAAAACACATGGAGAAAAGGATATGCGTGTATCAGGTCGAGAAAAGGCTAAATACGCCCTAACTCATTACAAGGTACTCAAGTACTTAGGTGATTACAGCTTAGTGGAGGTACAGATTGTGACCGGTCGGACGCATCAGATTCGGGTGCATTTTGCGTCTATAGGTCATCCAGTTTGTGGAGATGAGATGTATGGCGATAAAACTCTAAACTCAAAACTCAAAACCCAAGGACTAAATCGACAATTCCTTCATGCTTGGAAGCTGACGTTCAAGTTACCAAAAAACGGCGAGGAGATCACTCTCACTGCGCCGTTACCGGTTGATTTGAAAAAGGCGCTAAGGCAATTGTCTGAACTGTGATTTACCTGATTCAATGATGATCATGATTTTTTGCACAGCAAAAACATCCCTCATGTAAATTATTCAATCATAATAATCACAGTTCAGACGGCTACTTAACCGCGGTTATTTCAACCTCGGTGTAAGATTGACGATGGCCCTGGGTTCGCTCGAATCTTTTCTTCGGCTTTTTCTTAAAAACGCGGATTTTATCCCCTCTCCCGTGTGCTTTTACCGTCATTTCAACTGAAGCTCCGGATAGTGACGGGGTTCCGATTTCCGTTTTTGAGCCATCAGATTTGAGCAGTACCTTGTCTGCCTTAACTTTGTCTCCTTCCTTAGCGCCTTTTAACTTATCAACCTGAAGGATGGCACCTTTTTCCACTTTATACTGTTTTCCAGCGATTTCAGCGATTGCGAACATAGCGATATTGGTTAATTTTGCTCAGAGACTCTATCAGTTTCTTTAGTTTCGGTCAATGTTTTTATGAAGCCGTTAAAATACTCGATATTTTTTTCAGCAAGCTCTTTCAGATCTTCAAGTCGCCTCTTTTGGTATACTTTGACGTTATTGTAATCTACGCTAAGTCTCGACATTTTCTTTTCCAAATGTTCAGCGGTAAGCTCACTGATTGGTAGCATGTAGGGCTCTAGAATAGAGTGTTTGTAGAGGCTGTCGACTTTGTGACTATAGCTGATGGCCAAAGCCGGTGTTTTGGTCAGCATAGAGGCGATCAGAAAGTGATATCGCATACCGATCGCAAATTCGGACTGCCTCATCGCCTCAAGCAATTCAGAAAAGTGTTTTGGCTGCAGAAGCTGTCCATCTACCTTTTTGAGTACAGGCTCAATTACTTTTAAGTCGTGTTCTTTAATTCTCTGCATGCATACAAACGTGAATTTTGCACTCTTCTCCTCTTTCAGCTTCTGCAAATACTGAGTGAATGCAGAAATGATCTTTGGATTGTATTTTAGCCAAGGCCTGAGGGAAATGATGTAACTATGCGGAACCCGACTGTGCTCTGAGTCTGCATGTTTGAATAAAAAGGCGGGATCTGAAGTAATTTCAACATTTTTTAGAGGGAGGCTTAAGCGATGAAGTTGATTTTGAGACGTGTGGTCTCGAACCGTAATCCCTGCCGCGTAATCGTACAGCCCTCTTGTTAACCGTCGACCTATCCATGTTTTTAAGGGGCCGACCCCCGTTGCGTAGATAAACATTGGTTTTTTAAAGAGTTTTACCCAAAACACCTGCCATGCCCACAGAAAACAGGCCAGCAAGTACTCATCTTGCATCAATCCCCCACCACCAAAAATAATTACATCAACTGATCTTAAGGCCTTCATGGAGCGTTTAAAACCATGCCTAAATAGGGATCGGAACCCTAAAGGAAATAACGGCACGGCTTTTACGCCCAGCTCCTTGTGAGTTTTAGAGGGATTGGATGAAAAAACGGTGAATTCGTGACCCGTATGACTCTTTAGTATGGCACGGAGAATTGCTTCATCGCCCACATTAGTTGCCCCGTAATTTCCAATCAATCCAATTTTCATAGACCTTATTATACCAAAACGCCTGCTGGGCAGGCGTTAATAAGCTAAATATTGGTTTATTTTGATGCCCTATTCAGATGCCTTTTCCTTAGACTCCTCTCCTCCCTCCTCTTTTGGCTCTTCGGTAGGCTTTTCCTCTGCTTCTGCGGGTGCCTCTTCCTTTTGCTCCTCAGTTGGTTCATCGGCTGGCTGTGCATCATCTGATTCGGTAGCTTCGGTAGTGGGCTCACTTCCTTCGGCAGGAGTGGTTTCTGGTGTTTCTACTGGAGCTTCGCTTTCTCCTTCGGCACTTTCCGGATTTGCTGCCGCTTCTTCCTTCTTTCGTTTCTCATCTGCGCTAACTGCCTCTTGGATCATTGCTTCCATTTTAACTTCTTCTTCCGCTCTTTCTTTGTCGGTTACATGACGTTCCTGAAGACGGGCGGATTTACCGGAGCGTTCACGCATATAAAAAAGCTTCGCACGACGTACCTTAGCTTTCTTTTTCACTTCAATCTTAGTGATATTAGGAGAATGAATTGGAAAGGTCTTTTCCACACCAATTCCTTGGACAATCTTGCGGACTGTGATGGTTTTTTCTGAACCTTCACCGTGTCCAACTTTGATCACCAATCCTTCAAAAGCCTGAACGCGCTCTTTGCCGCCTTCTTTAATTCTTTGGTGCACACGAATGGTGTAACCGGCTTTAATTTCCGGAACTTTCTTTAACTGCGCTTTTTGTACGTCACGAATGAGAGGATGCATTTCTAAATTAGGACTAAGGATTAAGGACTAAGGACTAAGCCTTAGAAAAGTGCTTGTATAATTTAGGGAAGTTCTTCTATTAAATCAAGGTAAAAAATCTATTTGGCTATTGCTCTATTTGGCTATTGCTCTATTTGGTTTAAAATTATCGTATTTTTTCGAGCTCTTTTTTAAGCTTATTGATCGCCACAATAGTGGTTTCATCCGATAGAAGATCACGAATAAACTTATCCTTACATTCAAGCCGATAAAGGAAGTCCCTTTTGGTCATATTGGTGAATTTGAGATCTTTACCCATCTTTGAACTTTCTGTGAGTAGTTTTTGGAGTTCCTCGTTATCAATATCGCCAACTAATAGGAGGTCTACAGCTGATTCCTTTCCGACGAAAACACCAGATAATAAAAGGAGCTCAACCTCACCCATTTTTGCGATTTTCCGAATAAGATCGCTGTCGTTATTCATTGCCTTCATCATAATATCCCGAAGCTCATTAAAAATGATGAAATCCTTATTGGTGAAAAAGTATTTTTTTCGATTCTTTACCCGGCTTCTTAAAAGTCCGATCTTCTTTAAATTATCCAATTCACGTCTAATTGAGTTGATCTGTTCATCCAGCTTGCGGGTAAGCTCGCGTATAAAATATTCCTCATCTGGATTTAACATGAATGTGGTGAGGAGTTTGATACGGGCTTTAGAGCTAAATAATGCTTTAAGCATAGAGAAGATGAAAATAAAAAATAAAGGACAAGTACTTTTTTGGTTCTTTGTCTCTTTTTGTTTATTTTTCTGAAACTAAATCTTTTTGGACACATAATTTATACATAGCCCAACTTTTATTTGCAAGAATTTTTTTAGACAAAATGTCCACCATTCAAAAAAAATAGCTATATTAAGCCATTAAATATCGTTGACAGAAAAGCCCTATATGCTGAAAATAGAACTTAAAATTTAGTCATGGGTATATTTTTTATCCGCCTCTTACGCAGCTGCTTCTCCTCCTTCTTCATCGTCCATATCATCCTTCTTGCCCATTTCCTTCCAAAACAAAATCAACATCCCGCCCAATACAATCCCAAGGCCTGTGGCCTGCATCAAAAGCAAGGCTGGATTGGTGGTTGTTTTCACTAAAACCCATGTACACCCCACTGCGCCAAATTGAGGCAGTACTAAAACCAGGATGAGAAGGAATACGATGACGGATCCGATGAGATATAACTTTTTCATGATTCTTTTTTATTTCGATTTCAGTTACAGCTTAGCATAGCGTTATGCTATGAATCAATGCGACTCTATCTTCCTGTTTCTCTTCTGATTTGAGCTAAGTGCTCTTTATACTTTCCACCTTTAAGTCCTTTTTTTACAACAATGTCATGAACCGTCTTTCCTTTTACAATCTTTCTGGCCTGGTCTGCCCATGCTAATATTTGTTTACTAGTGTTTCCTTTAGTCAAACTACTATTCAATTCTCTAAATGCGATCCTAAGCTCAAGTGTATAATCTTTCCTAAGCTCTTTGTGATCCTGAATCTTTTCAGATCCAGCTGAACTTGATTTTAGTAAATCAGCTAATCTATCTTCGTAAGAAGATTTAGCCGTACTTATACTGTTATCAAACTTCTCTATTGCGGGGGAAATTGTTTGCGAGAGCTTATCCATTACATGCTTTATCTGGTGAGGTTTTAGTTTTGAAGTGAATACTTTATACCAAGCTGGCTTGGCTGCCTTCTTAACATTCTTTTTAATATTATTTATAGTCTCTTGAACCTCTGTATGCACCTTCTTTAAATCCTTGAACTGGTTTTTAAAGGTTCTTAGCTTACTTTCAATCCCCTGTATATTTTGCGGTGCGCTTTTTGGTTGTTCAGTCATGATTTTTAATTTATTAATTTGTTAATTTAAATCTTTAAGGATTGCCTCAGCATCCTCCATGTCATCTATCTGCTCAGTGGCTTCCATCTCCTTTGTTACTTCTTTGTATGCCGTTACGTAATCTTGCTTTATCTCAGTCAGCTGCTTAGAAGCTTCGTCTAAGGCTGCCATGCGCTGATCATTAAATTCCTGTGTCATCTTTCTTAAATGTTCAGCATTTTGCAATTGAACTAGAATATCTTCCATTAATTCTTTCGGCATGCTGTCGATATTTTTCTTAACCTGCTCGTACACTTCAGGGTTTAAATGTTCTTTCTGTTTTTCTACAGTGGTTAAAAGTTCTTCGGCTAGCGTCATGTTTTTGACTTATTTATCTTATTATTATACCAAAAAATGCCTTAAATTTCAAGGCTTCAGCTTTAATGCTTCTTATTTGTGATTTAAGCTAATGCGACCTTCCCGTGACTCTCAGGCTCAGGGCGTGGTTGATAGATAGGTTTATCTTCATCACTATCGTTACCCTCCTTCTTTTTAGGCTCAACTATTGGCTCACCCTGAGTATCTACCCCGCCATCCCTTGGTCGATTTTCGTTCCGCTCTGTTTGCTGAACTTTTTTTGACCGTGGTGTTCCAAATACCCTTTGCAAACCTTTTTCAACTTGCTCATCAGTCTGGGCATCACTTTTAACTTTGGCCACAACCGAATGGACTCCAATGCCGATTGATGCTGCAAGAGCAGCGACGAGCATAAATCGCTTTGATTTTACCAAGCTTCTCATGCGACGAATAAGGCTCATTTTGGGCTGATCCAATGGTTTTTCTACACGCTCTTTTTCCATAGTTTCTTAGCAAAAGGTTAATATCTTATAATACTTATTGCTTTTTGTCAATATCTAGTGGGCATGCTGAAAAAGGCTGATGATGGCTCATTTACTCAAGGCTTCGTTCCTTCTTTTCTATTTTATAAACTTCGAGAATATCCCCCTCTTCAACGGGTTGAAGTGTAGCAAATTTAATTCCGCATTCAGACCCTTTTTCTAGTTCTTTTACATCCTCCTGGACATGCTTGAGAGACTCTAGCTTGGATTCAAATAAGGTTTCACCATTTCGGGTCACGCGAGCGATTGAGTCTTTGATGATTTTACCTTCAGTGACCTTGCAGCCAGCAATGACCCACTTCTTTTTGTTGAGGAAAATTTGTTTAATCTCGACCTTGCCCAACTCAATCACATTTATCTCGGGCTCCAGCATGCCGGAAAGAATGGCTGTAACGTCCTCGGTCAGCTTATAGATGATGGTGTAGTCTTTTACGTCTACGTGCTCTTTTTCAGCCAGCTTTTTAACATGAGTATTGGCAGTGACATGGAAACCAAGGAGTAATGCCTGACTGGCTGACGCCATGATCACGTCGGTGTCTGAAATATTTCCTACGCCGAAATGAATCACTTTAACAGCTACATCATGTGTTTTAATCTTATGCAATG
>JAJDCE010000091.1 GCA_029260985.1 Patescibacteria group bacterium
TTTTGTAGATACTTTTCTATCAAGCTTGTGATCTATTTTTGCATAAAAAAATAAGAGCACTAAGCCTGCAAAAATTAATCCCCCTTGAATGATAATAAAAACTTCTAACATTTTAGGCTAATTCTCCAAAAGTTATTGCGACCCATTTACCTACATAATGACTAACGATAATTACACCAATTGCCAGCCCTAAATGCTCTGCAATTGACTTCCAAATTACACCTTTTTGAGTTTTTGCAATTCGATAATTTGCTAACCCCATTACTAATAAACCCCAAAAAATACTGACCCAAACTGCCGTGTTTAAATCCAGTAATAAAACGGGTATAACAAACGTTAAAGCAAAGAATAATTTTGCTAAAAAGGTAGCTATAGTTGCCTGCCAAACTTCTTTGTGAGAACAGTTGCTTTCTGACTCCTCCGAAATGTGCATACCAAGCGCATCTGATGCTCCATCTGCAATGGCAATTACTATAATTCCGCCAATCACTGCCAATCGTGAGTGGGTGCCAGCATTAAGCCCAACCAAAAGACCAAGAGTCGTTATGGTTCCTGATGTTAATCCGAAATTCAGACCTTTTCGATAGAATTTTAATCTTTTTTTCATGTGCTTATTGTAAGCTCGTTCATCTGATCCGTCAAAACAATGGTAAATCCAATCGCTCTTTATTAATGGTGTATTTTTTGCTTATAAATAAAGTAGCTCCGCTGCGCACTGTGGTTCGCCCAAACCGCTTATTCAGATCGAGCTTTGCCTGATTGAGTTCATCCTGACACTCTATTTTTTTAGGATCCTCGAATAGATTGAGTTGCTGTCCGCACGATGGTGACAAATGTGACAATATTACCCCGGTTGATCTCCATATTCGGTTTGATGGCATATTTTTAATCGTTTTTGATAAAGCTTTTACTAGCTCATAAAAATCATTGGTCGGGCTTTCAAACCGATGCTTTAACCCATACGTCATAAATGATTTTTCGCGCAGATACAGAGCGAATTCTTTTACTAATAAATGGTGGCGATACAGGGCTTCGATCGCCCGCTCCAGATGATACGTGGCCATTCCATGAACTACTTGAAGATTTGTATGGGGCTTATCGAAACTGCTGGTTCGGGCAATGCTTTTAGGAGGTGGTGAGTCTTTTTGAATCGGGAAGGAAGTTTCCCCTCGCAGCTCACGCCATAACAGCACACCTGTTTTACCAAACCATCGCTGAATTAGGTTTTGAGACGTTTCAGCTAATTGCTGGGCGGATTTGATACCATATTTAAATAATAATTCTGAGCGACTCCGACCGATTCCCGGTATATCGCCAACTGGAATAGTGGACAAGAAATCAGAAATGGCTCTGCCTGGCACCATCGTGGTTCCATCTGGTTTATTCAGCTCACAGGCTACTTTTGCTAAAGTTTTGTTGACCGACACCCCCACACTGACCGTGATGCCGATGCGATTTTTTATTTCTTCACGGATTCGATCGGCAATGCGATTGTAGGGCATTCGATAGAGCCCACGCAACCCCTTCAAATCCATGAATGCCTCATCGACTGAATAGATTTCGAGCACGGGAGACCACTCACCTAATAGACTCATTAGATAGCGGGAGAGAATGGTGTAATAGCGAAAATCTCCGTGGATATAAATTCCCTTTGGACATGCTTTCTTCGCATCCCATAGTGGCATAGCAGTTGTGATGCCTGCCTGCTTAGCCTCGGGCGTTTTAGCTAGTATGCAACTGCCTAATTTCCCCAATACCATTACAGGCTTACCACGTAATTCTGGCTTCCTAGCCAGTTCACAATTGGCAAAAAAATAATCGGCATCTATGTGGGCGACCGCATTGGGCCAATCGGTTATTATCATACAGCTTTGAGCGATGAGCTTTGAGCGGTGAGCTGTCGATAAAAGGCAAACAACATCTTGTCTAATTCGTCGATTTCTTTAAAAAAACTAGTCGATAATTCGTTTGTGATATAGCAAAATTCCTTTGCAAGTAAAAATTGTGTTTCCAGTTCTACCAAAGACCCTCTTGCGATCAAAATAAAATTTGAAAATTCTTTATCTGACACTCTTTGGCTACCTTCCGCTATATTAGACGGTATTGATATAGCTGATCGTCTAATCTGGCTTGTTAATACATACTTTTCCTCAGTGGGAAATTTTTTTGATAGCTCATAAGACTTTTTTGCAACTTCCATACCCTTTTGCCAAATTTTTAGTTTTTTATAGGATGATTTAATCATTTTTAAAAAATTAAGTAATAATACTCAAAGCTCACAGCTCATCGCTCAAAGCTAAAATTACGCTCGCTGTAAACCGTATTTACGAGCCACTCCCTTCACTACGCCGACCAATGAATGAGAGGGGAAGCTTTCGAGATCGAGAACGGGGTAGTTAGCATTGGCGGGCTCCAAATACAATCGTCCATTTTTACGGATCAGAGTTTTAACGGTGAACTCCCCTTCTAAATTGGCGACCACAATATCGCCGCTACCGGCACCCCCTGTTCGCTCAACGATCACGATATCTCCTTCCATGATGCCGGCACCAGTCATGCTATCTCCTTTTACCCGGATTAAGATGGTGCTGTTGGGCTTATCGACTAGAAATTTGTCGAGTGAAAGACGGTCATTCGCCTCTTCTTCGGCTGGGCTGGGGAAGCCGGCTTTAACGGATTGATAATAAGGCAGGCCTGTGAAGTTGCGGCCTGGTAAAATTTTATGATTCTTGCGGCGCAGGAAGCCGTATTGCACCATTTTATTGACTAGATAATACCCTGAACTTTTAGATTTATAACCCAGCACCTCCTGCATTTCGGCATAAGTAGGCAATGTGCCTGTTTTACGATAATAAGACCTCAATTTTTCGAGCTGACTTTGTATAAGCATATTTTTAAATTAAATTTTATTGGTTATATACATGTATATTTGGTAATACTTAAAATAGTGAACATTTGTTCACTTTTCAAGTAAAAGCAGTTGACCTTTTTAAGAGTTCGAAGGCTGGGCACAAACTCTATCAGTCATTCTGAAATTTGTTCAGAATCTCTCCATAACTACATAATGACCTGGTTATTTGGGTAGATCCTGAAATAAATTCAGGATGACGGTTGGGCTCAAGGCGATTGATGATGTAATTCAAAAGACCCCCGCCGATTACAGCAAGGGTCTTAGGATTTTTAAGTTTTTACAAGAGGTTTATTCTTCGGAACCTCCCACTAATGTTTCAATAATCTGATTTGCGATCTTCGCAGCCTCAGCACGATTGATTGGTGCGTCTGGACGGAAGGTAGTTTGACCTGCATCACCGCTCACAATACCAAGCTCCTTGGCATACTCGATGAATTTTGCATGCTTATGACCTTTTTTCAGATCAGAGAAGCTGGTTTTACTGATGTTGTCTGGGTCTACCCCAAGAGCTTCTAACATCATGCGTACTACTTCACCACGTGTGGCAGGACGATTGAGATCAACGTCTCCCTCCACTAAGTCGAGTCCGAGCTCCTCACCCTTTGCTACATACTCTTTTGCCCAGTGGTTTAGAGCAGCTCTTAGGCGAGGCTTTCCATCTTTCTTTTTCCCTTTATCTGCTGTCTCTAGGCCAATCTTCATGATCTCTGCCACAGTGATATTGTTACCTGGTCGGTATTCTCCAAGATCGTTACCAGATGCATCTTTGTATCCGCTGATGATTCCTCGATTTTTAACGGTAGATACATAATTGGTGTACCATTGGTCATCGTCGGTGTCCTTGAATGGAATGAGCTTTTTAGCAAATTTTCGCTTCTTCGCTTTTTCTTTGAAATTCTTCAATTTCTCTCTTAACTTCTTAGCCTTTTCTTTAATCTCTTCTTTAGAGGCTCCATCACCTAATTCGCCAACAAGGCTATCAATTTCAGCCTGAATCTCATCTGAAGTTTCATCATCAAAGTTGTACTCACCTGCTTCGTCTACTGCTTCTTCAAGATCATCGGCCCCCTCTCCTCCTTTGTTAAGTAGGCGGAAGCGGTCGATTTTATCGCGTAATTTGTTCATTTTCTCCTGAACTTTCACTTTATGAAGAATGAGTTTATTACTAGCGTTTTTAGCTAAGCCATGCATTACTCGGCCTAAGTTTTTGATCTCAATCATATGACCGTTGCCGATCTTCTTTCGACCAAGAACTTCTGCACCGACATAGGTTTCTTCTAGATCACCGATACTGACAGTAACGTTCACTTTTTCATCCTGACCTTCATCCGGTTTGTATTCTATAATCAAACCATCCCAGTGACCTGCGATCACTGAATCAAAAGCAATGGAAGAGCCGCTTTCGGTGACAACGGAATCATTCTTTTCAAAAAGGACT
>JAJDCE010000092.1 GCA_029260985.1 Patescibacteria group bacterium
AGTTCATATTTGTTCCTTAAACAAATGCTATTTCGTGTTCTGTCCCCGCCCCGTCTTGAAAGTATAACTTATTATCTGTTTTTGTGTATATTTTTCCGTAATTAGTGTCTGCTGTAGGGGTAGTGGTTTCTTTTAAGGTTAAAAGCCCGCCCTCTATTGCTAGACCCACCATATTCGCTGTAGGAGTTACGTTTATACCTACGTCTGCATTTATCCTCAACGTTTGAGCGGCGGGGGTAGCCGCCATGACACCATACAAGATTGAGTTTGTTAGTTCTGTAGCTACATCTGCAAATCGTTGAGTTGAAACAATAAGAAGATTAGAAAGCGTGGTTTGCCTATATCCAGAATCTATTCCAAGAAACAGATTCTTTGTTCCTGTAGTATTGCTAATACCTGAATACGCACCGAGAAAAGTATTATCTCCGCCCTTGTTTACCGCACCTGCTGAATACCCAACTATGGTAGATGTATTATATGTTGCTTCGGGAGTAGAACCCATACCTGCAACATACCCAATAATGACATTTCCAACACCGCCAGCCCAAGTTCCTGCACTAGTTCCAATTATGACACTGTCCCTTGTGTTAGTTCCTTGTACTCCAGCAGTGCTACCAAGAATAACGTTTCTATAACCTGTTGTCAGATTAGATGCGGCGTCAATACCAATTACGGTATTGTTATATCCGCTAGTTAGAGCATTAAGGCTATTTGTTCCTAAGGCAAAGTTTTTGTCTGCGGCTACATTATTGGCAGCTTGCAATGCCCCACTTCCAATAGCTACATTATCTGCCATTCCAGATATTGCATTTAATCCAGAATTTATCCCAATAAATATATTGGCTCCGCCTATCCCCCCATCACTAAACAATATTCCTCTTTCATCTACACCACTAAGGACATTATCCGAACTATCAGTTATTACAAACCCGCTTGCAGTTTGTGATGGAGCAAGGCTTATTGTAAGTCCTACCTCTGCTGCTCCAAACCCATCAATTACCAACGGCCCCGTTACAGGGTCATTAGATGCATCCAGCTTGAGATAAGTAGTCGCTATATCAGAAACGTCTGCCTCAGTAGAGACAACTTGGTCAAAGGCTCCTGTAAGGGGGTTAAAAATAAACTTCATGATTGAGTCACACTATCCAATACTGCTCCGGTGTAGGCCAGCGTCAGGGTAGATACTGTAGTCCCGCCAGCCCCGCCCGTCTTATACACAACCGTAGTTAAGTTGCTTCCCGTATACGTCAATCCTATATAATCGTATGTATCCTGTATAAGAGAGTTCTGTGCCTCTAGTTCGCCAATAATTACATCTTGTTTAGCTTCTGTTGAGATAGCATCAGAGATATCCACATCTGCCATGGAAACCCCAGGCGCAAGTTCCGTCCCTTTTGCTGTTACGGTAATAGATGTTCCAGAAGTCCAGGTTACCCTAGCTCTTGCCCTTCGATAGCCAGCAATGTGAAATGAGTATAGTCCTGCCGCAGTAGCGGTAGTGGCTACACTCCCATCATTTTCGTTCTTGGCTTGAACAGCGACCCAGTTGGTCAGGTCAATGGTAGCCTCAAATGTAATTGTGGCAACAAATGTACCTGTAATTTGAAAGGTAGCAAATGCTAACCCCTCACAGACAAACGCTGTACCGTCACCTGTTGCTGTAGCGGCATTTTGTAGGATCTGGACTAACTGATGTATTGGCACTTAGTCCCACCAAACATAAACCTGTGCGCCAGTCCCAGTTATATCTGCATAAATCCCAGTTGATGCAGGAATACCACCTAATGATGTAAAGTCTGCAAACTCCGTTGTGCTGTTCAAGCATGACAACTGCATAAGTTTATCTCCTGATGCCGATGACGCGTGATCGTGAAAAACAATATCAGAATCCCCGCTTTGCGATGTAATCAATACTGCCCAGATATGCCCTACGTCATCCTTTATTGCTGCATCTGCTGTTACTAATGTCATTTGGTACTTATTGTATGCTCCCATATTATCTCCTATACATAGCTCACGCCAATATGGGCGCAAGCCAAACTCCAATCTACATGAATATCAAACCCCAAATCATACACCTTCTTACACATTACCATATCTTCACCTCCTGAATTCATATCATAAGGTCTTTCACCTAGAGCTTCGGCTAAGTCTCGCCGCATAAGCAAGCACCCTGCACCTAAAGCATCTACCCTTTCTAACCCCTCAGAGGGGTATTTTCTACGTTGATAATAGTTTACATCCCACCCCTTGTCGTCCTCTTCTGTTTTTTTGTAGTCATACACAACCGGATTATACTTGCCGTTTTCTGGGATTTTGTGTTTGTACCATCCACCAACCAAAGGCTTTTTGTGAGATATTAGTGTTTCTAGCCACCAAGGAGGGGCAAGTACGTCACTATCCATCATGGCAAGATATTTGTGATTTTGACTAGCATTCACAAAGGCCGTGTGTATCACATTCCTTGCTTCAGGAAGATAGGTGCTCTCTGATGTAATTATTGCATCCCAAGGCATGATGTTAAGAACTCTTACAGCATTGATAAAGAACTTAGAAAACATCAACTCGTCACATGGAAATCCCCAGGCAATTGAGTAATCTCTTAAGACAACATCCTGTGTTTCCCTTTTTGTTTTTCCTAAAGAATACTCAACGGTTCTTTTTGTTGTTGGCACTTTTCCTTTAATGTCTTTTACCAACCTCTTATACTTTCTTGGGCGTTTCCGCTTACTCATTCACACACCTCACAAAATTGTCGGTGTTCTTCATATTCCTTCTTTCCGATGATTGTCTCGCCGTAGAAACACATTTTAATCTTGCTAGCCGCCCTTAGCTCCTCTTTCTTTAGAAGCCCGTGAGAATGGTCTGTCCAATCTAGCCCATCCCTTATCATAACATCTTCTGCAATCTTCATGTAATCCGCCGTTTCAAGCCAGAACCACATAGTTCTTATGCCGTTATAGTCTATAAACATATCTTCAGTAAAGAATCTTGTTTCCTCATAAATTGGATATTCATACCAGTGATGTTTATCTTGAAAGAACAAGTCAAATCCAATCGTGTGCACCTCGGCGCATCCCAAAATACCTGCTAGGTGAATTGCCTGTAATGCTACTGTGCCTACTCTGACTGCCCCTCTCATTCCTTGTGACTTTAGCAATGAGCCATTAATCAGACCTTCTTCAAATCTTCTAAAACTATATAGGTGCAAATCTTCTTTTTCTACGCCTATCCGGTCTATTGCGATAACATTCTCTTTGTTCTTAAGGAACTTGACGCTTTTTGAGTTTACTAACCTGCAATCAGCACCAGTTCTATTGAACATTTCCATTATGGTTTGATAACGTCTCTCATCAATATGCTGGCTTGGATACGCCATGTTCTCTGTGCATAACCAGTAGTCCAGGTCTTTTATCTTATCGTTTACTCCATTCACCCCTATTATTACGTCTGCCTTGATGTTCTTCCAATATTGTGCGCTTGGGCCACCTAGAACGACCAGGGCAACTTTATCCTCATGTGCGTTTCTCAAAAACTCTAGCGACATACCTGTTATTTAATCCTGGTAAGTGATTGTCTTTTTGTACTTGGTCAAATTCGCACTTCCTTGCTATTTTTAAATAATCCTTTGCAAAGCTCCTGGCTCTATCTGACGTTTCATCTTCTATAGTGATAACTAATTTTCTGGATTTTTTTATAAGTCTTTCAATAAAATCTATCGAGCTTGGGTGAATGTGCATCATAACAGCCATTGTAAACACGATATCGAACTGCGGGACTTCATCTATCTTGTCTTCTAGCGCACCACATATAATTGGTTTTTGAAGTACGAACTTCGCAACTTTGGCTGCTCTTGGATTGATCTCTAAACCAGAAACATTATCAAACCCCGCATTTATTAGGTAAGAAAGATTTCTTCCAACGTTACATCCAAGTTCAAAAATATGGTCATTTTTATCAGCATATTTATTAATAAGCCCTACGAGATATTGACTTCTCTTTCCTGCATTTACGCTTCCAAAATATCTGTATAGTTGGTTCTCTTCTGGAGGATTTATCCAATACCCCTGGGAAACTGCTCTGTCACGCAAGATAGCCCTCCAAGATAGATGTAAATAGCTCAGGATTGAACATTTTGCCAATATACTTATCTCTCCATTCCAAAACCTTCTTTTCTCCCTGACATGCCCTGCTGATCAGTCCCATTGTGTCCCCGTCTAAAATATCTAAAGGAAACATGAGA
>JAJDCE010000093.1 GCA_029260985.1 Patescibacteria group bacterium
CTCCTGGGCACCAACAAGCATAGGCTGAGCTCCTTCATATTGCCCACAGAAATCAAATAGTGTTATATGCTTTTCCGACATAAGTTTTAAAAGGTTAAAGTTAAAGATTGTAATAATATGCCTAAATTACAAATTTGTCAAGTTATAGAGGACGGGTAAATCAACTTTGTAATATGCTGAAAAAAGTGCATTTAACGAAACTGAAATTGTATTCTGTCACCGAACTTTTCATGCAGCCTGTCTCGTATCGATAAAATTATATCTACTTCACCTCTATAGTCGGCGCTTAATCTGCCCGGAGAAAGCCGGCCTTGTGGGCTAAGCTCATCTATTAATTCACGATATAGAGTATTGAATTCTTTTCGGACACTTGGCTCTTCATCTGGTCCGGGATGAAAGCGGGTTTCTAATTTATGCTGCCAGTTGGCATCAGGTGGTTCCATCTTCCCAGTATGCCAGAGGCGACATCTAACGGATTCTCTCATATTGTAATTTCGTTATTAATTAAAAGTTACTTCCTCCGCCTTCTTTTTTTACCCATTCTCTTTTTACCTGCCGCTTGTTGAATCTCCTCAACCAACTTATCCACTGCAGGATCACTAGGTATATCATCTATTCTGTATTCAGGATCAGACTGAGGCTCAGCATCTCTTTTCTTTCTGGATTTAGCCTCTTTCGCTAATTGCCTTTTGCTTTTTGGCTTAATAACTCTTTCTCCCTTTGGAGCTCTTCGTGCATCGACATCAGCTCTGGCCAAAACAGCTTCAGCTAAGTTCGGATTAACTCCAAGATCTTCAGCAGTCCTCTGTACACTACCGTCATCAGCCTTAAAATAAACAGGACCACCCGGAATTACTTTATGCATTTCATCGCGGGATGATAAAACTGTTGTTTGCTGTTGCTCAGCCAAAGGAGCTTGGACTCCAAGGTCTACTACTTCTTCAGCAGGTAAGTGTTGGTGATGTTCGCACATAATCAGGAGGGTTATACGTTAAGATAGCAAAATAACACAATTTTGAATAATTATAAAATTAATATTCAAGAAGTCTTTTATAATCGCCGGGATTAGATGCGATTATTCGCGGCTTTTCATCCCTTATCCCCTGGCTTACCCCCTGTATCATCTGGCCGATTTCACCGATCACTCCATAGTCAGGCATTCTCGCATCCCGCATCCATGTATCCGAAAATGCACGAACCATGCCCTCATGCCCTTGCAGGGAATCATCAGGTTTTGCGTGGTCATATACCCATGCCGATTGCCGTAATGCGGGGAGAAGGTCATGCTGATCCAGCAGCCTGAGGAAGTCAGTCGCATACCCTTCCATATGTCCGGCAAATTCACCGCCGCATTGCAGATGAGAGGCAAGCGTCCCCAGCATCTGATATCGGTCTATATCACCATAGCTGTGACGGCCCAGCATATCTGTGCGGCCGGTGGCATTTGGCAGGTCAAAGGGTAAGCCGTCTTTTTTTACGCCCGCGTCAAAAGCCATGATCCGCGCCCCGGTTTCTGTATCATGTGTGGTAGAAAAGGCACCCTCCGCATAACGCACACCCCTGTTTGTGCCAAGCAGCATAGAAGCGCCTACAATCGGCGCCAGTTCTTCATCCCATCGCCCTGCCATTGCCACCTGAATATCAGGGTTTTTTGAATCAATAAGCCCGAACTTTTCCAATGTATGAATCAGAAACTTAAGTTCCAAAGCACTTGGCATTGGAGGAAGAACCAGTGAATGATTAGCATGTATAAGATGGAAAGGGGTGCTGGTAAGCCCGAATGTGCTCATAAAAAACTCAAGGATTTTCGGATCCATGGGCTTTTGAGTATGTATTTTTGCGCCTATAGGCATAAGTCCCGGGGTTTCCATTCTTGCATTGCGCACCCTTTGTTCAATAGCCGGCAAAACCCTGTTAATACCAGCAGTAAGAGTGCTTAAGTAGTCTCTGGTTAATAGGTCCTGTATACCGTAAAGTTCATCAAGAGGTCCTGATAAGATTCTTTCTATATTAGTCCCGCCTTCGTTTCTACGAACTATATTCGTTGAGCCGGCAGGAATATTTGCAGAACCCAGTGCTGAAAGAAGGCTCATCCCTGCAATCGCGGCCTGCGTTGAGGGGTTTGAACTTGTCATCAATGGTGTTTTTTCCACCTCATGTCCGCTTCTGGCATGAACAGATACTCCAATCATTCTCTTGAAAAACCCAATACGCATAGCCTGTTCAACTTCGATCTTCAAGTGCGTGAAGTCCAATAATCCTTTAAAATCCGGATCCTTTTCCATTTGCTCAAGAAGAGCCAGATCTTCTTTCAGCTGCTCGTAACCGGATTCATCTATCTCCGTAAGATCCTGAGACTGCGGGGATCGATTAAGTCGTCTGGATTCCCATTGTAGCTGGGAAGGGGAACACTCAAGTAATGCCGCTATGTGAGCCCTTGCACCGTTAATAGCGCAGGAAAGACTCCTCATTTTTTCATCAGAAAGAGGGCAGTCAACTCCTTCTATATCATGCACCTCCGTTACTAAAAGCCTATCATCATTATTGCGTATGCGCATTCTGGCCGCAACCCTGTAATCAAATCCAAGCTCTATAAGCTTCTTATAATTTCTGACGTCATCGTCGGCGCAATGAGGATTGCCGTTCCGGGAGCAGAAATGTTCAACGATTCTTGCCTGGTTTTCAAGGTTTATATGGGCAGGCAGTGCAAAGGGCTCATCGCTCTCCCTTAATCCAAGAAGCAGGTTTGCATATTGACCGAAGATTTTTTCATACCCCTTCCAAAATGTATATTCTATAGCAATGGTATCAGGATCATCATGTTCTTTCAGGTATCGCTGTAGTGCATCAGAAAGTATCTTCAGCCCTTTTTTCATAGATTCGAAATTCGGGTCATCAGCATATCTGAGTAGGTAAACAAAAACATTTCCCCTTTCATTAGGAAATTCCAATGCCATTTTTTCAGCCTCATCAATCAGAGCATCAAAGGCTTCACGGCCAGCTTCCAGAGTTTTCATATGCCCCATTCGAAAACGGTTGTCTATACTCCTCTTTCTATAAATAAAGTACTCATACGCGTCATCTCCAAATTGTCTTGCAGCCCTTTTTCCTGTTTCCAGAAAATGCTCAGGGTTAGCTGCAGGCATCCCTTCTTCCTTACAGCTGTAAATAAGCTGCCTCATGCATTTAGGTGCATTCCGTATAGATCTGCAGTACTTGATAAGCCCCTTAACACCGCCTGGGAAATTTGCCTCAAGCTCAGGATAGCACCCCACTATTTCAAGCCCTGCCTTACCAAGCCATGGGTGTTTTTCAGGGATGCGCAGTATTGTATTAATTTGTGTTGGGGTGTATTCACTGGTCTCCAGATGTTCTATGACTTCGGGCAGAATAAGAGTTTCTCCATAATAGAGTTCTTTTTCATCCTTTTTTTTAAACGATGGAGCGATGTCACTGTATGAGCTGCTTAATATTGCCTGCCTCGCACAGCTTAAGGCAGCATCCTTATATTCTCCAAGTTCCTGCAAGGCATCCAGTTCACTTATAACTTTTTCTGACTCGATTATCGGAAACCCGGTGGATTGGTGGTGCTGTGCGTCTATTTGTGGCGCACATTCCGCAAGCGCAAAATAATCTGCAACATACCCCTCATCTCTCTCCTTTCGTATCTCATTTATTATCATGGGCATTTCTTTCATATAAGTTTGTGCGGCAGAATGTCCTCCGTATTTTACAAATGCCTTAAACGCAGGCTCCATTAATTCCTCCGGAACCATGCGGAGGGCGGGGCTAAAAAGCAGTAAAAGCTGACGAAATGAGTTGGTATAATCACCGCCGCCATAATATTTGTCGCATTCCCAGCCCTGATGCATGGCAACAGCCATTGTGGGCCATTTTCCGTAATTCTTATAAAAATACTTGAACTGCCCCTCTGTAGAAGCTCCCCACCCGCCATAGGAGTGTTGCTCATCAATCTCCTTGTCTTCAAAGAATCCATGAATAAGTCTATGTGTGGTTCTGTGGGTGGTTTGGGCAATTCCTCCCACCATCAGTTTTTCCAGTGTCTCAATAGCATCTTTGCCTATTTGCTCAAGCTCCTCAGCGTTACGAGCCATCTTCATAATAGTAGGAAGAATATGCTCTTTAAAATACTGTTGATTTGGAACTCCTGAAGTGTAAAAGGCTCCGTACTTCCCAGCCTCCCGTATGTATTTGGTTCTACCACTACCTGTACACCGCTCTCCATTGCCTGTTCCGTTCAAATACATACGCGTAAGAACCGCCCTTCGCCATTTCAGAAAGTGATTATGCAGCTTTTGCACCACGATTTCAGGCGATGTTTCCGGTGTATGTTCCGGAAGGGTAGATCTATCAGAAAGAAATTCCTGAAAATCAGCATCATCGGAAGTGTCAGCAGAGCAGGGGAGTTTGTTAAAACCGCTGTACATCAGGCACCTTTATAAGTAATAGTTGCCTAATTTAACACTAATACCACTCTTGGTCAAGTTGTTGGAGCGGTAATTTTAAAAGGTTTATATTTGACAAAATTAAAATAAAGGCTAAAATAGGAAACTTATTAAATAAATTAGTATAGTTATGAAGTTGCAATCCAATAGTGAATCACCAACAAATATGGATGATTTCTTAGATTCAGTTGCTGGAGATCTTAATGCCATACACGCTAAAGCAGTTGCAGAGGGCGGTTCTTACGATGAAGTTGTTGAATCTTCAAAAGCCGCATTTGCAAAGGCGTTTGAAGAAAACCCAGAGGCCGCGGAAATACTCCGAAGGGAAATATTTAATGATAGATTTGATGTGAAAAGGCTATTTGCTAAAAATTAATTCCTCTTATAGCTTACGGACACAATCTATTTCCCCCAGAAAACCCCATTATCATGTTCAGCTCTGCATCCCTGACGGCCGTGTGAGCTTTGATCTGCTTTTGGATTTCCTGCAGCTTTGCCGGGTCGTCAACAGCGATCTGCCATATCAGAACGACAGACTGAAAGGTCGTCTGACCGATGACCTTTGCACCGAGCGGCGTCAGAAACTTCAGGAGTGACGCTTTCTCACTGTCGGACGTGATCGCCGAAGCTTTCAGACTGACGGAAATCCGATCGTGCGCGACCTCGTACGTGACGCCGTCTTTTTCGATCTTTGTCGTGTTGACAATCGGGCGACTGACGTCTTCAGTGGTTGTCAGGGGATCAATGACGCAGACATCTCCCTCATCGATCTTACCGTCGCAGTCATCGTCCATCGCATTGCAAATTTCTGGATCACCCGTACATTCTGGCGAGCAGTTGCCGAATTCGTCGATAGCAAAACCAGACCTGCAGGCGCTATCGGGCGGACACGAAGAGGTGGAGCCCTGGCCGGGCATAGGCAAAGTGGAGCCCTGGCCGGGCATAGGTAAATAGGTTGAGTCAGACGGACCCTGGTGGCGCTTCAAGGCGTACGCAGTACCGAGTATTACGACTAGTACGACGCCACCAATCAGAACATATTTCAGAACTTTCCCCCTTTCTCTTGTTGTCTTCCAGGCATTATCAAATACCCCTAAAGCCATTCCCGCATCCAAGGCTTGCTTCTTCATATCCTCATAATTTATCTGAGGATTATTTTTGATAATTTTAATAATTTCTTCTTTTTCCATTTTGTTATTTACATTAATAGTCTAAATCAATCTAAAACACCATCAGCATAACCGCTCCCACCACCAGCAAATAAAAACTGAAGGTTCGGAGGGTATGCTTTTCAAGGAATTTAAGAAGCCAGCTGATAGCAACCAAGCTCACTGCAAAAGAAGTCGCAGTGCCAATCAGTGTAAAAGTTAGATCGGGTATTGCCGCTCCATGGCGAATGGAAAATAGGGCATAGACGTTCGCCGCCAAGATGGCAATTCCACCAAGCATAAATGAGAACCGGGCAGCGGCTTCACGCTTTAACCCCATCAGCATACCGGTTGCTATAGTGCTTCCTGCACGAGAGATGCCAGGTATAAGTGCCAATGCCTGAGCCGCTCCGATAACCAGTGATTTTTTCAAATTCACTTCTTCTTTCTCATTGTGTTTACTTTTCCATTCAGCATAAAGATAAACCCCAGCCATCAGCATCAAGAAGATAGCGATGGAGTTAAGACCTCTGAGCTTATCACTAATAGCTCCAGCGAACATCAACCCAGCAGCGATGGCAGGAAGGGTTCCGATGATAAGCTTAGCAGCAAGACTCCCTTTATTAAAGGACCACTTAGTAATCATATGCCACAACTCCTTCATTACCTTAATCCAATCCCTCCAGAAGAAGATCAGGATAGCCAGGAGGGAACCGCCATGAAGGAAAATATCAAACAGCTCGAGGTCAACGACACCAATGTCGGTAGGAAGTTTGAGCAAGTGTTCCATGATGGCGAGATGACCGGAGCTGGATATGGGCAGAAATTCCGTTATGCCCTGAAGGGCGCCCAGAATGATGGCGCTCATACTGGTAGTGGCATAGAATTTTGTCTTGTAGACCCAGGAGGCAGCAAATCCGGTGATGAGGTAGCGGGGCATTCGGCCAAACAAAACACCGAGCGTAAATCGCCCCAACGGCATTTCAAAAATACCCGCCGTCCACGTCACTATTTTAAAAGGGATGGGGGTTAGGCCGGCAACAATAATACCCCACACACCATATTGTTTAATAAACCTCTCTCCCTTATCAAGCCGCTTTTGACCGAAAAGCCACCTCATAACTGGATGCCCCAAATATTTCCCTAAGAAATACCCAATATAAGAACCTATCAGAGCAGCAAAAAGAACGATAAGTAGGACTTTGTTAAAAGGAAGTCCCATTGAAGTTCCAATCGCCACAAAAACATCCGCCGGAATCGGGAAGATAAACTGTTCAAGGGCGGTCAGCGTGAAGATGCCAAAATACCCATAATTAGTGATAACATCTCCGACGATTTGCATAAGATGCTCCATATACAATTGAGAAAACGATTGAGGAGAAACGATTGAGAAAACAATTAAAGTTTTAACTATACTTCCATCGTTTATCTATTGTTTCATCTATCGTTCTATCTATAGTTAATTTATTCATCCTCATCTTCTTCCGTCGTCCCCACCTTCGTAATCACAACGGTTTCAATTTTCTTTTTCGACATTTCCTTAACTTGAAAGATTAGATTTTCAAAAACAATCTTTTCACCCAGCTTTGGAAAGCGGTGAAGTTCTTCAAGAATCAAAAGGCTCACAGTAGCATGGTCAGGGTAATCAAGTTCTACTTCTAAGGCTTCATTTACTTCATCAATATCCGCTTCGCCTTTAGCTTCCCACTCATTATTCCCAATTTTCTTCACCATTTTTTCCTCTCGATCATGCTCATCAACAATATCTCCCACAATCTCCTCTAATATATCTTCCATGGTCACCAAACCAACGGTTTCTCCTCGGTCATCAACCACAATAGCAATATGAGTACGACGGCGTTGGAATTCATGAAAGAGCTTACTAATCGACTTGGTTTTAGGAACCAGGATAGGATGCTTGAGTTTGAAATCAGGTAAGTGTTTACCACTATTAGGGTCATGTAAAAATCGGAGAATATCATGAACCGTCACAATACCGATCACATTATGGATCGATTCATTATAAACCGGGATTCGGGAATGGGAATGGCTGAGGAAAAAGTGAACTGCATCGTCGATACTAGAGGTAGATTTAAGCATTTCCATATCCTTTTTAACCGTCATTACTTCTTCCACTGTAGTGTCGCTGAAATCAAGCACATTCTCAATAAGTTCCTGTTCCTGCTCCTCAATCACTCCTTCTTTTGCGCCAATATCCACTAAAGCTAAAAGTTCATCTTCACTCACACTGTGGAGGGGGCCGCGTAGTTTTAATCCACTGATTAGGCCTTGAGTGAACTTTTCAAAAACCCAGATCACCGGATAGAGCACTTTGGTCAGCCAGAGGAGCGGGTGAGCGATCATCCTGGCAAACCGAAGGGCGTATTTTTGGGCGAACGTTTTAGGCATAATTTCACCAAATACCAGAATGAGAAAAGTCAGAATACCAGTTACAATTCCGATCGCTGTATTTCCAAAAGCTTCAACCGCCCAAACAGTGGCAATTACGGTGGTTAGAATGTTAACCAGATTATTACCAATAAGAATAGTAATCAAAAGCCGCTGAGGTTTTGACTTGAGTTTGGAGATCGCACGACTGGCGAATTTTTTGTCTTTGCTGATCGCTTTTACCTTAGCAGGAGTGAGGGTGGTGAGGGCGATTTCAGCTCCGGAGAACGCTCCTGATAGGAAGATAAGTAGGACAAGGAGCAAGAGTTGAGTGTACACAGTTTGTTTGTTAGATTCAGTATAAGTCATCTTATCAAATTAGAGGGGAATGGCAAGATAACTTGAGAGTAAATAATAAATAGAACATCAACTTAGTCCACCTGTACTGAGCGTAGCCGAAGTATAGTCCCTAGTTCTTAGTCTTATTTTTAGGTATAATTCCTTTCGAAATGAAATCAAGCCTAAAAAATCTCCGGGAGCTCATCTTAGAATCGATCAAAGTGGCTGGCTTTGAGTCTGGTCTGAATGAAATCCAATTAGCCCAAACTAAAACCCTGGAACATGGGCACTTTTCCACCAATATCGCTATGCTTTTGGCAAATAAGTATGGCAAACGTCCTCAGGAAGTGGCTGAATCAATCAAAGCCGAACTTGAAAAGGAATCGGTTTTTACTAAAGTGGAGATCGCCGGTCCCGGGTTTATCAACGTGTTGGTTGAACAAAATTTTTATACAACAGTTTGTCAGGCAATCGTAAACAGTCTTGATGACTATCTAGAGGAAGAACTGGATTTAGAGTCAAACAAAAAAACAGTAGTCATTGAGTATTCCAGTCCCAATATCGCCAAGCCTCTTGGAGCCCATCATCTTCTCTCAACAATAATCGGTGACTCGCTCGCACAATTATTCAGGAGATATAGCTATAAGGTGATAGCAGAAAATTACCCAGGGGACATGGGTACACAATTCGGCAAATTGATCTATGCCATACGCACATGGGGGGATGAATCAACCATTGAAAAGGAGCCAATAGACGAACTTTTAAAGCTCTACGTCCGCTTCCACAATGAAGCAGAAAAAGATCCTTCCCTAGAGGATTTTGGCCGTACGGAATATAAAAAATTTGAAGAAGGGGATGCGGAAAATCGTAAAATGTGGGAGAAGATTGTGGATTGGACCTTCGCGGATATACAGCCGTTGTACGACAGACTTGGGATAAGATTTGATGCGGTGCATGGCGAAAGTTTCTTTGAAGATAAAATGGAAGCAGTGCTAAAAGAAGGCAGGTCAAAAGGGGTATTCGTAGATGGTGAAAAGGGATCGTGGATCGTGATGCCCGATGACCCAAAAGACCCTCCTGCACTGGTTAAAAAATCAGATGGCACTACGTTGTATCTCACCCGTGATTTGGCTCAAGTAGAATTTTTTGAAAAGGAGTATCATCCGGATTTGATGGTTTGGGCAGTGGATGTAGCACAGTCTTTTCACTTTAATCAGCGTTTTCAGGTGGCAAGAAAACTTAAACTTACAGGCGCTGAATTAAAACATGTAGAATTTGGGCGCATGCAGTTTAAAGACGGCGCAATGAGCACAAGAAAGGGCAACATCATAAAACTTAAGGAGGTTCTGGATGAAGCGGTAGAACGTTCCGTAGCATTAATTGAGCAAAAGGGGGCAGGACTCTCGGACGCTGAAAAGCAGGAGTTGGCCCGCATCATGGGAATTGGCGCGGTGAAATACAATATCCTCCATCAAAACCGCGTATCCAACATTACTTTCGACTGGGATCAGATGCTCAGCATGGAGGGTAATAGCGCTCCTTATCTGATGTACACCGTTGCTAGAGCTAAATCAATTCTCAGAAAAGCTGAGATTAAAGTTGATGACACCGAGAAATATGAACTCAGCCTTAATAGCTCGCATGAAACTCAAGTTGCCTTGGGTGTGATTGGCTTTGCAGAAGCGCTTAAGCGGGCAGTAGAAGAATTTAAGCCCAATCATATTGCTAATTATTTGTATCACCTGGCACAAAGCTTCAACGCCTTTTACAATGCTTTGCCGGTTTTGAAGGCAGAATCAAAAGAAAAAGAAACCCGATTATTGCTGATTGCTTCGGTGATTCAGGTTATGGAAACCGCCTTTGGACTGCTTGGCTTAGAGGTGCCGGAAAAAATGTAAGAATAAGTTTAATCTTCCGCATGCTTGACCACTTCAAGCTCTTTTCCGCTTTCCAAAGCATTGTAAAAAATCGGCACCATCACAAGTGTAAGAACGGTAGCAAAGATGATTCCGAAGAAGATCGCCCAGGCCATATCTACCCAAAAGCTTCCAGCCCATACCAGTGGCAGTACACCAGTGGCAGTTGTTATGGTGGTTAGGAAGATCGGCTGAAGACGTTCTTTGCCCGACTGAATAATGGCATCTATTTTTTTCATGCCTGCCCGAATGTTGTTATTAATTCTATCGATCAGAACAATGGCATCATTCACCACCACACCCATAAGCGCTATAACACCGATGAAGGCAGGGAAAGAGAAGTTACGGCCGATAGCTGCCATGCCGAAGAATACACCAATGAAGGCCAGTGGCAGAGTGAAGATAATGATAAGCGGCTGGCGGAAAGAGTTGAATTGAAGCACTAGAATAAAGATGATCAGAATCAAGCCCACATACATAGCGCTGAACAGGCTGTTGAAGGACTCCTGCATTTCCTGGAATTCACCTCCAAAATCAAGGGCGATTCCATCAGGGGTTTTTATATGATCCAGACGATCCTGAAGATCGCGCCTGATATCTTCAGCTAAATACCCTGTTTCAGCAAAAGCTTTTACATTCACCACTTTTTCAGTGTCTCTGTGGCGAATGGTGGTAATGGTTGGCTCCAGGCTAACTTCCACAAGCTCGCTTAGGGGAACCTGACCCTTTGATGTCGCGATAAGCAGGCGTTTAATCTGGTCAATATTTTTAGGGTTTAAGTCGCACAAAGTCAGCTGATCACGCTTGGAAAGAAGCTGATTGATTTTATCTTCTTTGCAGGCGGCATCTCGAAAATCAAGCCGTACCACAATAGGAGTTTCATCACCGCTTTTTATAATTTTAACACTATTGGAGCCATAAACCGCTGTTCGAAGCTCAGTCGCCAACTGAAGTACGGAAAGTTTATAGAATTCAAGCTGTTCACGCTTTACATTGAAATGAAACTCACCGGTGCCATGCTGAACATCAATATCTTCGTCGCGGGAACCTTCAACCTGTTTCAGTTCATTCTCAACAACTTTTGCGAAGTTTTCCAGTTCTTCAAAATCATCTCCGGTGATTCTCACTTCCACATCTGCTCCGGTAGGAGGGCCGGTTTGAAGGTCATTAATGGTGATTTTTGCCCCCTGTATATGCTTAACTTTCTGGCGGAACATATCGCTGATATCAAAGGCTTTTAGAGTGCGTTGTTTTTTCTTGAGCAGATTAACCGTAATGCTGGCCTTGTTGGCACTGGTACTTCCACCCAGCCCTGCCGATCCGGGCCCTTCTTTGGTAAGGGCTAGCGCGCCACCACCTGCGATGGTTACAAAATTATCAAGCTCAGGAAGATCAACAATATATTCTTCAAGTTCTTCAGCAATCGCCAGGGTGTCCTCAAGTTCAGATCCAAGCGGTCCTTCTATCTCTACTGTAAAATAATCACCATCCCATTTGGGGAACATCTGTACTTTCATAATTCCGACAAAGGGGAGGGAAACAGCTACCATAGAGGTTAAAATCATTCCGATCACCCAGCTGCGACGTTTGGATTTTGAGTGTAGAATATTGGTAATTCTTTTCCCATACCATTTTCGAAGGGGTCCCATGAACCTGTCCAGTAAGGCAGGCTTAGATTTTTCATGCTTAAAGTTCCGAAATAAATGAGCCGCCATTCCGGGAAGCAAAAAAGTAGCCACAAAAAGCGAAGCGAATAGAGTAATCGTTACCGTTCGCGGAATATGAGACATATACTCGCCCATAATTCCGGGCATGAGTGCCATGGGTATAAAGGCTGAAATAGTGGTAAAGGTGCTGGAAATAAGGGGGGTTTTATAGGTTCTGATAGCAAGAAGAGCTGAGTCGGTAGAATTTAACTTTTTCTCCATCAGATTTTCATGCACTCCCTCCATCATGATGATCGATGTATCTACAATCAGACCAAGCGATATAATCAGTGAAAAAAGTACGAGAAAGTTGAACGTTTCACCTGTTAGATAAAGGGTAATAAACGAAATAAAGAAGATAAAGGGGATGCTTATTGCCGCCAGAATTGCTTCTTTGGCTCCAAGGGCAATAAGCAGCAGAATAAAGATAATGCTGATTACCTGAATGCCGCTTTTTCCAAGGGTTTGAATGTCTTCACGGATAAAGACAGAATTATCCCCTGTGGTCAGAATTTCAGTTGATGGAGGTAAAACCTCACGCTGGAATCTTTCAACCACTTCTTTGGCATCGTCGGTCATCTCAATAATACTGGCCCCGGTTTTCTTAAAAACCTGAATAGTTACAGAAGGGCGGAAAGTTCCTGTTTCCTCCTGGTAAATTTTGGTAATAGATTGTTTCTTGCTGAAAACTTCCCGGACTTCCGCGATATCTTTTAAATAAATGTTTCGCCCCTCACGGTTGGTGATGGGGAGATTCAATAGATCATCTTCATTTTCTAGCTGTCCTTTAAGAGAGGTCTGATAGTGGAAATCCTTGATCAGAACCGTACCCATCGGAAAATCCACATGATTCCGCTGTATAGCTTGGGTGACTTCCCCCAACGATAGATTGAATCCTTCCAGAGATTTTATATCAATGAGTACCTGCATCTCCTTGTTTTCAATTCCGGACACCACCGCTTTAGAAACCCCATGAATTCCCTCTAATTTCTCCTCAAGTTCTTCAGTAAAATATTCAAATTCATTAGGGGTCAAATTCCCCAGTAGTGAGAACGTAATAATCGGAGTGTCATTGGTTCTGATTTCACTCACAATCGGATCATTGGCTTCCTCCGGTAAGTCGGTTTTAGCATTTTCCACCTTATCCCTTAATTGTCTTATCGATTCAGTGAGGTCCGAAGAGGCTTCAAATTCGACCATAATAGAAGAAATACCCTCGCTGGAACTGGAAGTTAAGAGTTTTAAATCATCAAGTGTTTTAAGCTGAGTTTCCATCTTGTCGGTAACGAGCTCTTCAACATCCGATGGGGTAGCGCCAGGGAAGGCGACAGTGACCAGCCCAAGGGGAATCTCGACTTCGGGATCAGATTCAAGAGGCATAGAAGTAAGACTAAGAAACCCTCCGATAGCGATCGCGATCAGGGCTACCAGGGTCAATCTCCATTTTCTTACAAAAAATCCCCAGGGTGAATGCTTAACTGAATCAATCTGTTTTTGAATTAGATCCTTTTTCATCGAAAAGAATATTTTATATTATTTTGTAGGCACACTTGGCATCGGCTGATTGAGGATCTTTACTTTGACACCTTCCTCTTTAATCAATCGGCCTCCTTCTGAAATAATATTGTCACCAATTTCAATGCCCGCCAGCACTTCAACAAAATCGCCTACAATTTCACCAAGGGTTACAACAGCTTTAACCGTTTTTCGGTTTTCCAGCTTCCACACAAAAATTTCATCGGGCTGAATATGAAGAGCGGGCAGAGGAATAAAAAACCGTCCGTGATTTAAGATATTTTCACCCGTTTTAAAGGTGATACGAATCACTTCACCAGGTCTAAGATTAGAATCAGAATGACTGATTTCCACTTTATATTTTTTGGTGATCGGATCAGCGCTTGGTGAAATGGAAGTAACGGTTGCTGATTCACCATTTTTGTTGATTACAATGCGGTCCCCAAGGCTGATGGTTTCTACATCGGATTGTGAGAGATAAGCTGAAAGCGTGAGTAAAGAATCATCCTCTACGGTCACAAGAAGAGTTCCCGGATTAATCTCTTCACCCGTTTTAATGCTGATGGCTGACACTTTTCCGGCAAAAGGGGATTTGATAATCAGTTTATCTGAGCTGATACGAGCCTGGTCGTAACTGCCAAAAGCGTTGTCCACCGAACTTTTAGCGGTGATTTGACTCAATTGAGCTGATTGCTTAGCAATTTCCAGTGCATTTTCGGCTGATTTAACTGCTTTCCGTGATGTTTCTTCAGCGGCACTGAGCTGTGCAATGGTTGCATTGTAGGCCGCTTGGGCATTTAGAACCGATTGGCTGCTCCCGTTTGAATCCTGTTTAGCCGTATCAAGAGCGTCTGAGGCAGAGGCAAGGGCACTGGAAGAAGTACGGATCAGTGTAATCTGAGCGGTAATAGCGTTTTTATCCGCATTGAGACTGGTCTCGGAATAAGCGCTGCCGGTGATGCTGGTATTGAGAACATTCAAAGTTTTTTGAAGCATAGCTTCAGCGTCATCCAAAAGCGATGCAGCATTCGTGTAAGTGGAAGTATAAAGATTGATAGTTGTAAAAAGGTTGCGGAGGGCTTTTTCAGCATCCGCTTTTCCGCGCTTATCAAGTGCACCTAGATTGTTTTCAAAGGTATCATTTGCATATTTAAAACTCTCCGAAACCCCAAGAATTCTATCACTGGCGGTCGCGGCGGTTTGAACCGTGGGGAGGACACTTTTAATCGCATTATTCTGAGCTGTTTCTGCAGCAGTTACCCCTAAATTAACCGTGAGCTTAGCTGCCGAAAGCGTTTCTTCAGCTTGCGTTTTCAAAGTCGAATTCTGTTTTAGTGTGTTTTGCAGATTAGACTGAGCGGTTTCAAGGCCGATTTTGGCCGCCTCAATATTATTTTGAGAGGTCAAATTCGTACTTTGAAGGCTGACCTGAGCATTACGGAGTGTTGTGCCGGCAGTGCTAAAGGCAGAGCTGACCTGAGACGAATTGAGTTTTAATAGCGTATCTCCTTTAGAGACAGAATCCCCCTCCTTAACCTGAATAGAATCAATTTTACCCCTTATTTCCGAGGTAATTCGGCTTATCTGATGAGCTTCCACATCACCCGTCACGGTAAATTCTTGCTGCAAGCCCGATGTCACCTCAGTTGAAATCACTTCGGGAACAAACTCTTTTTCGCTCTTATCCGCACCATTTTCACCATTACAGCCAGAGAGTAAAAGGGCGGCAGAAGTAAGAAGTAAAACAATCGGCAATAAGGAGCGAAGACCAATTTTTCTAAAAACGTTTTTCAACACTTATTTTAGCTTATAAATATATCCTTAAATTATAGCATAGATCAGAGGAAAAGTCTATGCAGTTTCAGAGGCAAAATGAAGAGTCCTGACTAGTAGTTTACTTTGGCTGCATTTCCACAGGTCACCTTAGCAAGTCGATGAACCACACAAACTCGATAATAGTATGTCCGGTTGGGTGCGACAGTCTTATCTATCGTGTTGGTGAGACTGGAATTTGAAGAGGAGGTGATCACAGTATCACCAGGATAAACGGGGTTGGTATTCTGAGAGCTTTTTACGACTTTATAAAATTGAAAGTCATCGCTATTGCATTTGTTCCAATAAAGTAAATTTCCCTTATAAGTGCTATCCTTTTTAGCCGTTAAATAAGGTCTGCAAAGGCCTGTTGAAGTGGTCTTTACAGGGGGGGTCTTCGCTGGGGGTGAAGTTATCGTTTTTGGCTGAGAAGCAGGCTCTTCTGCAGTTTCAGGTTCAACGGTTTTTTCAGCTGCCTTTTGAGTAAAGTAGTCAGGACTAGACGCTTCGATATTGGCAAACCATGGAGTTGCATAGTAGCTCCCCGGAACCACAGCTTCAGACACGAGGTTTTCACTGGCAGGGTCTAAAGTGATTTCTTCACCCTCTTTAATGGTTTGAGGCAGCTCATTCACATCGGGGAAGCGCGCCACTGAATCGATAGATGACTTTAGGGCTTTTGCATTCACGCGTTTCGCGTCCAGATTCACTGAAACTTCCATCGCCCCTTTTGTCTTCAGATGATGTTCAAGCGCATCGACTGAAAAAGAATGAGGGGATTCTGAGAGGACTTGATAAAAAACACGACCATAGTGCTGGGAAAAATGGTTCACCTCGGCGATTTCAATTTCAGTATCTCCAGCCAGATAGATTTGACCAACATTCGAAACATCGACGACTGACTCTGCCCCTTTTCCGGTTCGGATAACATCACCGGTTTTTAACTCGGCGTCAGCGCTAATAGTCTTCCAGGTGGTATTAGATTTGAGTAATAACTCACCCTCAGCCATTTTAACAGTAATATCAGAGCTGGCAGGTGAAGTTGTAGCCTGAATGTCAGAAGGGCTCACGGTATTATTATTGGCACATCCATTCAAACTGATGACCATGAGGATGGCAGCAAAACCGAAAGCTATCCTGGAAAATGAGGACTTTAAAAATGTGTTATTCATAACGTTAAGTTAATGGCTTAGTATTATACCCTAAATTCAAAAAATCAGCACTTTTTTATTCAGCCACGCAATCCTGAATCATATCTTCTGGGAAACTATACGATTCAACCGATTCACACGTGTAGGTTTTTTCGCTTCCATACGCTCCATCAAAGACAATAATCCATGCACCTTTTTGCCTGGCCGCTAAAATTTTACCCTCCTTGCCAGCAACAACCCCATCAAAATGATCTTCGGTCAATCGTCTGATACCCAATGTAAATTCAACGGTCAAAAGATCGTTCTTTTCTGCCAGAGCGGTTTCAATCTCGTCATAACTCCTAGGGGTGTACGGATCACTGCTATTGGCTGCTGAAGGGGGTGGAGTATCACCGGGCTCATTCTTAATAGGTTCAGTAGACGAAGGGTCTACAGTCTTGCCTGGCGCAGGAGGCAGCGGCTCAGAATTCGGTGAATCTTTCAGATTGCATCCGGTAAGAAAAACAGAAAATAGAAATAGAGTAAGGATAAATAAACGTGTTTTCATGGGCAATAAATTAATTTGTAAATATGGTTTTTCGGTAGAGACATAAAATTTTATGTCTCTACAATTATAACCATTATTTCCCATGAATTATACGTATTCCGCTTCAATTTTTCAATTGATGAAATAAAGGCATCACTAGCCTTGGTTTATATCACCAGGCTGGTCTTGATGACCCTCTCGAATCACTTCATGCTCACCGGTTCCTTCATCCAGGCTGTAAACACTAAAATTTGTCTTAATATCAAACCCATCCATATGAAACGCAAAGTTGGTTGATACGCTTCCGTCAGGACTATAAACTCGATGAAATACATTGGTCGGCCAGCCAAAAACACAAGGGCCGTCAAACACCATTTTATCTCCGTGTTTCACATAGTCCGGGGTCACTTCAAAGCTTTCAACTTTACCATGGTCCTTAGTGTATAAATCGACAATTCGTTTGCCATGGTAAACCAACAAGTTGTCTTCTTGATTTGGATGCAAATACCAAGGTTTTTCTTCGGGGCATCCATCAAAGGTAGGGCTGATGGCTCCAGCATCATGACGTACCTGGTCAATTGAAGACAGGTTTTTGACTATTTCCGGCACAACAAAAAAATCCACCTTTGGCGTGTTACGCAAGGGTTTAAGGGGGATAAAAAAGCACATTCCATCAATATAAAATTGTCTGTCGGACATAGAGCTAGAGGGTTAGCAGTAAAATAGCAAAATAGAAAAATGGAGAAATATACGTTTAGTATCCTCCAAAAGGTGGTTCACAAATAACCACACATTGTTCAGCAATGCATCTTAAGCCAATGAGGCAGTCATTTCGGCCCTTGTAGTCGACAGGTAGTGAGCAGTCTGAATCCGATGAACAAGTATCTGTCAGTGCTTCAACACACTCCCCATTTGCCATGCCCAGCAAATCTCGCCCTCTTTCCCGAGCCAGGCAGCGATTCGTAATCGTTTCTACCACTGGATCACAGGGAGCCGTGACACAAACCACATCAACTTTTGCGCACACAGGCTCATAATCCTGATTGCACTTTACCTTTTCAGTGTACACCGTCCCGTCCGGTCCGCGGCATTGCCGTGGGTAACTTTCCATTACCGGATAGCCGGCATCCTTGCACTCTTCAAAGTTATAAACAAATTTCGTGGTCAGCTCCTCATCCACCTTTTTTACTTGTTTTGGCGGTACGGGATTAGGGACAGGCTTAGACGTTTGATCAACAGACCCGCAACTCGTAAGGGCGAAAGCGACAATGAGGATGAGTGTTATTTTCTTCATTTTTTTAGGTTAACGCTTATTTTAGTTAAAAGGGCAGATCACCGCACAGCTATCTGCAACACATTTTGCCTCAAAAGCACATCGGCTCATAGCCGCATATTCACCTGGGAGCTGACAGTCAGCATCCGTTTTACAGGTGGTTTCCAGGCCTTTCTCGCATTCACCAGGCGTATATCCTAAAAGCATACTGCCAAGAGATTTTGCAGTACATTCATTACCCTTTGTTTCAAATAGCGGGGGGCATGGTGTGGTAACACATTGTACCTGCACAAGCGCGCAAACAGGGGTGTAATCCATTGTGCATATCTGCGGCACCTCGTCAGGCGCGGGTGGGGGAGTTACTGGGTCATCAATTACTTCAGTAAAAGTTCTATCTCCCGCCCTGCACTGCCTTGGGTAACTCTCCATTGCAGGATTTCCTGCCTTAATACAATCCTCAAAATTGTCTATCGGGGTTTGATAAAAAGTACATCCAGCGAGTACAAATAGGCTGATTGATAATAATATTTTTTTCATATTGCAAATTTAAATTCCAATAGTAGTTTATCGGATTAAATGCATTTTTAAAAGAAAACAGAATGAATTGCTATCCAAATATTTTCCTTATCCTTTTTCGCCCCCAGCTCCTTATGCGATATCTTCTGGAAAGTGCGTAATCTATTGCTTCCGGAGGTGGTCTCTTAAGGTCTCCTGATAAAATTGCATGAACAATATCATCTTCAGGGCTTTCGGTATAATATCTGCCGATCTGATCAGGATAATGTGAGTCTGATGAGCAGACAATAGGCTTATTGTGCTCTTCTGCTAATGCTAAGGCTGCCTGCGTTTCTTTTATACTCGTACTCGCCGCATTCATTTCCGTAAAATCAAAAAAGCGCATCAATTCACCCATATCCTTAAAAATACCTGCCTCAATCACGCCTCTAAAATTAAATCCTCTTTTAGGATTAGCATAGTCGAAAGGATGATGGAGATCGATCATCATGTCACTTGTAGGGTTTACGCGCAGCTCTCGAATCATTTTATAGGCATCTGTAAATTCAAATTTTCCACCACATCTAATCGCCATAAACAAGTGGCATTCCTCCTCACTTAAAAACTTGGCACCGATCTCACCAAATTCTGTGCTCAGCTCAATGCCTAACTCCACCACTAATTTTCGGCTTTGCTCAATGCACTTCCTCCGCGCCTCCATTGCACCTTCAATTTCATTATGGTCGCACACCACAACAGCATCCAGGTGCTCCTCCGCTGCCTCCACCAATTCTTGAGGGGTTGTTTTCGCACAAAGTGAATAGTATGTATGGGTATGGGTATCGAATTTCATAAGTAACGCTAAAAGGAGATTACCTTAATCCAAATGATCATAAACTGTCAATGAAACACCTATGTCAAAAAAGGGTGGTGGCCCGGGGCGGAATTGAACCACCGACGCAAGGATTTTCAATCCTTCGCTCTACCACTGAGCTACCAGGCCACACCGAAATTGACGAAAAAATTTTAAAGGAATTCCATTATAGGCGCAAGTTTTTATCTGGGAATTTTGTTTTTGGGAAAGGGAGTGTTTTGCTGGTTAGAGTTAGGAATAGACGAATTTGGTTTTACACCCCTTGCAATGAGTATGTCCATTTGGAATACTTCGGCTGCAATTTGGGCAATAGGGGGTATCTCTTCTGATGGTAACTGTACCCCCACGTCTCTTTTTGCCACTTTTTGCACTTCTGCTTTTCGAATTCTTTTTACCCTTTCCCCTTTTGGCCAAAGCGGCCTCCTTTCTAGCAAAACACTCCTTTGTTTGCTAGCCCGTTCACACAAAAAAATCGGAGGACGGACAATCGCCACCTATTATAAGTGTTTTTATGTATAAGTCAATCTTACTCAGACATCGGCTATCTTCCGTAATACAAATAATTATAACTGACCTCATCGTTCTCCTCACCACCCAAATTCTTCGGCTCACCGAATCGTTGTGGGATTTCCGGCAAAAAGGTATCACAGTCATGCGACTGATGAATTTGAGTCAGAAAAATACCAGTCAGATCGGATCGTTCGAAAACCATTTTAAACACCTGACCCCCCCCGATTACATAAATGGATTCAATCGAATCATCTGCACTATGAATGGCTTCATCAAGGTCATGAAAGGTTTCAGCGCCATCCGCCTGGTACTCAGGATTTCGGGTCAACACAACATTCTTACGGTCTTTTAATGGGCGATGGGGCGGGGGAACCGATTCCCAAGTGGTTCGCCCCATAATGATCAGATTTTGCTTTTCAGGGTCTTCAGTTTTTGTGGTCACATCCTGAAAATACTTGAGTTCATTGGGTATATGCCAAGGCAATTTCCCGTCTTTCCCAATCCCGTTATTTTCGTCGGCTGCCACAATTGCATAAATATTATGTTCCATCATTAATTCTTAATTTTTAATTCTTAATTTTTAAACCAGGAGGTTACTAAAAACTAAAAACTAAAAATTAGACAGCAATTGGAAATCTAATCGGTTCATCACATTCATACCCCACCAGTTCAAAATCCTCAAACTCAAGATCCCAAATCGATTTTTTAGCGATCTTAAGCGTAGGAAGCTTTTTAGGCGTTCTTTTAAGCTGCTCATTTAAGCCTTCGAAATGATTGGAGTAGATATGAGCATCGCCAAACGTATGGATGAAAAAACGAGGAGTGAGATTGCATTCCTGGGCAATCATCATCAGGAGCATGGAATAGCTGGCGATATTAAAAGGAACCCCAAGGGCAATGTCAGCTGATCGCTGATATAGCTGCATATCAATCATTCCATTATTCACGTAAAACTGAAAGAGAGTATGGCAAAGCGGAGGGGCAGATGTTTTCCCTT
>JAJDCE010000094.1 GCA_029260985.1 Patescibacteria group bacterium
GACCTTGGAAGCATATAAAAGCCAGGGTATTTGAACCCAAACACGATTATTTTAATGGTCTTCTTGCTGACTTTCTTAAGTAATCATCCCTCCCCCCAAACAAACTTCTCCACTGTAAAACACCGCAAACTGACCCGATGCAACTCCATGAACGGGCTCTTTTAAGATGACATGAAATCGATCCCCCCTTTCCTCAATCGCACAATCATGCATCAAAGCCCCATGCCGTATTTTCACCTGTAAAGACGCGATTAATCGCGTCTTTACAGGTGAAATCCAATTCATGCTCACCACATCAAACTCACTACCGTAAACCTCCTCCGGATCATACCCATTCGCCAAATAAATCTCATTCTTCTCCACATCCTTTTCCACCACAAACCATGGTCCGCCTGAAAGACCCAAGCCTGTTCGCTGACCAATGGTGTAAAACCAATGCCCCTTATGCTCACCGAGCTTATCCATTGTTGATTGATCGATAAAAGAACCTGGCTTTTCGCCCAGATGCTCCTTAATAAATTCACGATAAGGGATTTTACCCAAAAAACAGATCCCCTGACTGTCCTTTCGATCTTTATTAGGCAGCTTATACTTCTCCGCCAACTCACGCACCTCAGCTTTTGTATATTTTCCAATAGGAAAAAGTGCCCGACTCAATTGCTCCTGACTCAAATGAGAAAGAAAGTAAGTCTGATCCTTTATTTTATCAGGTGCAATTTTCAACATATATTCAGCCGAATCCCGATGGATGCAATCTTGAGACTCGCACTCGCACTTGCCTTCGGCTCTGAGGCCGCTCAGGCTCGATGAGAGACTCACTTGTGCATAATGCCCCGTCGCCACCTTATCAAACGAATCATCAATCTTGCTATAGAAATGTCCAAATTTTATAAGCTGATTGCAAAAGATATCCGGATTCGGGGTTCGACCCGCTTTGCATTCCGCAATCGTATAAGAAACCACCTCATCCCAATACTCCTTTTGTAAATTGATAATTTCCAGAGGAACATCGGCCTGCTCACAAACTGTACGGACATACGAAAGATCCTCTTCCCAAGGACAGTCACCAAGATAAGACAGCTCATCCTCCAGCCAGATTTTCAGATAAAAAGCGGTCAATTCATGACCTTCATCTTTCAGCAGCCTAAGCGCCACCGAACTATCCACACCCCCGGAGATAAGCATTGCGATCTTCATGCCAACAACATACATTGAAAACTGAAAACTGAGTATAGTTTTTAAGTTTTCAAGTTCTAGAGCTTTCGAATTTATTCATTCACATATCCTCCCATCTGCAAATCCCATAGCTTTTTATAAAGACCTGTTTTTTGAGATAGTAAATCAGAATGAGCTCCCTCTTCTACAATTTTACCATCCTGCAATACAATAATACGATCCATTCTCATTATGGTTGAAAGTCGATGAGCTATAACAATAGTAGTTTTCTGCTTCATCAAATTCTCAAAAGCCTCCTGAATAAGCATTTCAGATTCTGAATCAAGACTGCTTGTGGCCTCATCCAGTATTAAGATTGGAGCATTAGCAAGTATAGCGCGGGCTATTGCAACACGTTGACGCTCTCCACCGGAAAGCTTTATACCCCGCTCACCAACATAAGTATTATACTTGTCAGGAAAATTCATGATAAATTCGTGACAGTTGGCCAATTTGGAAGCAATCATGACCTCCTCATCACCTGCCCCACTACGGCCATAACGAATATTGTCCATCAAAGTGCGATGAAATAAAATCGGATCCTGCGGAACAAAGCTAATTTGAGATCGAAGGCTATCCTGGGTAACATTTTTTATATCCTGAGAGTCAATAACAATCTTACCCTTCTGAATATCACAAAACCTCAGAAGCAGTTTGGTTATGGTAGATTTTCCGCCACCTGAAGGACCAATTAAACCTACCTTTTCACCGGATTTGATTTTTAGATCAAGATTTTTAATAACTGGCTCATTTTTTACATACGAAAATCTCACTTTATTGAATTCGATTTTACCCCTTACTATGCTTATATTCTTTGCATCAGGCACATCGCTGACACCATGTTTTGTGTGAAATATATCTATCATCTCTTCAGCATCTGAAAGACGTACATATACTTCCCGTATCATCCGTCCAAAGCCCCATAGCCTCATAAACAGATCAAGAAGATAAGCCTGTATCCATACAAAATCACCAATCGTCAAAAGCCCCTGCTTCCAGAATTTGATAGCAAAATAAAGAACAAAAAATTCCAGAAGAATCATTGCAAAAGCTTGCACGCCCTCAACAATTACACTTAATTTCCATGTTGTAACCAATTTCTTCATCCAGTCTTTTATAACGCCTTTGAATTTTTTTAACTCAAAAGGAAGTGATGCAAAGAGTTTCAGATTCACACTGTTTGTAATTGTATCTGCAAGAACCCCAGTAATGTTTGTTTCGGCCTTTGCTCTGGCAACGTCAAATTTCCATTTATAAGAAGTAAACAGATAATTTGAAAGTAAAAATAATGCAGTCCAAGCAAGCATTATTAAGCCAATGACTGGGTGTATCCAGAAAAGAACTATAAAGATAAAAATAATTCTTAACCCCAAAGGAATCAACTCATAATAAAATTTATCTGCGATTGATTCAAATGCGTAAACTATTCGATTAACTTTCTTGACTAACGAACCTGTAAAATTGCTAGCGAAAAAGTCATATGAATGTTTATGCAGGTACTCAAAACAGTTATGATAAATATTTGACATTACCCGGGAATGGAGAAAGATATTTACAAAATCTCCCAATCTACGAAACAGATTTGCTGTTAAATGGATTATTGCAATAACAACAATGATCTTAACTAACTCAGGGGCTATTAATGCTGACTCTTGTGAGCTCGAGATTGTATCGAAAAAGACTTTATAAAAATAGGGTGGAAGAAGCTCAAGGACAACAACAAGAAGCATCAAAATAACAGCAACTGTTAAAGAAATTTTGAATTGCTTGATGTGATTGAAAAAATACCGAAATGTACGCTTAGTATTGGTTCTCATGGAGGGCTAGCTATTGATTGAGGTTCTAACTGAGGGGCTTATTATTTAACATTTAGACCTTCAATTGTTTTAGACTGTTTATAACGAAATATCAGCTATTTTATTACAAATTAGGATAATATTTTACAATAAAATATATAAATCGTCAATGTAAATGGCTAATCATAAATTATCTGTTAAAATAAACTTAGTCCTTAGTCCCTATTCCTTAGTCCTTACAGAATGCCCGATTTTATGAACCTCCTCATCCTCATGGTAGTCGTCTGGACAGCGGGCAAGATTTTCCGCTCTCTTAATCTACCGGTTGTCTTTGGTGAACTGATTGGAGGAATCATAGTAGGACCAGCCGTATTAGGACTTGTATCGCCCGACAGCGAAACCATAAAAGTACTAGCTGAATTAGGCATCTTCTTCCTCATGCTCCACGCAGGACTCGAAACCGATCATAAGGAAATTTTTAAATCCTCAAAAAAATCCCTCCTGGTTGCAGCTAGTGGAACCGCCCTCTCACTCATACTTGGCTATTCAGTAGCTCGTCTTTTTGGCCAAGAGGTCATCGCCTCCC
>JAJDCE010000095.1 GCA_029260985.1 Patescibacteria group bacterium
CATGATGCTGTCCAGACTCCAAACATAGGTGTTGTATGTCGTAAGCGCAAAAGCACCGGCTGATGCAGAAAACACCGAGTAATCCAATGGTGCTTTGATGCCGGATGTAAATGCCATTGCCAGTCCAAAACTCAGCACTAAAAATCCACTGAGCACAGCAAATAGGCGTGTTTTAAATCCAATCAACAAGGCAACGGCAAAAACAATTTCAAAGATCGTTGCTGTCCAGGCCAATGCTGGTATAAAACTTTCTGGCGACCAGGGGTTCAAAAAGGCTGTGTATGAAACAAACGATTTAAAGTTGCCCCAGGCCACGCCAGGATCGCCCGCAGCGCCCCACAGCCCAAAGCGGTCTGCTACCGCACTTAAAAATGCAATTGCCAAAGCAACTCTCAAAAAAATGGATGCATAATTTTGTAAAAATCGCACCATATTTCCATCCTTGCCAAAAAGATGCTTGGATCATAAACAAGTGAAAAGAAGATGATATGATCCAAGTCAGAACAACACATGACTTATACCATGTGAAAACAAATCAACTAAAAAGCGCCATTGGATCTCTTCTTAATCCGAGCATTCCAGCTAGAAGGATCGCAAACACAACCAAGATCAAGATGAAATAGTTTCGATAACGTTTGTTGTCTTCAAGCTTTTTCCAACGGCTGGAAAGTGCGCCCACCAAGGCCACTGCCACAATCATGGCAAAGCCATGTTCCGCTCGTTGCCGCACAAAGCCTTCCTCCATCCATGTCCAAATGAACAAGGCCAGTCCCATTAATGCCTGAAGTCCAATGACGGCATTGAATGCCTTTATCAATGTTTCGCTAAAACTATCGAACTTTTGTTTACCGAAAAAACCAACTAAGTAACGGATGGCAGCCACTGCCATCACCACCAACACAAGCCAACGTCCCCACGAATGTAATTGCAGAAGAAAATCCACAGTCACCCCTTCTTGTATTCACCTTGATGGCTTCATCTTATCGTGGAGATACCCAGTTTCACAAAGAAAACCCCATCAACCTCGTTAGAGAGTTGATGGGGTTGAATACTGAGAAAGATCGGAGGCTAAACCTATGGCACAATTTCGATGAGGGCTTGCATCCCTAGTTTATAGTGGCCTGTATCCTGACCATGTCGTTCATGGCAGGTAAGTGGCAACACAATGGTGCCACCGTCTTGGACATCCAAAAAGTTGGGGGTGACTTCAATTTCCACTGTTTGACCAGCAGATACACGGAAAACTTTTTCTTCCGGCATGGCGAACAAGGGGCTGATCACCTGATGATCCACGACGCTGGAAATGTTGACAAACACCAACTTGACAGGCTCGCCATTTTTAAGCTGAAGCACTGTTTCAGGCGGGTCAAAGATCCCAGCAATGGCATCGTTTTTGTTGGCTGCACCGGAGCGCCCTTCAGGCCCTTCAAAGAAAAAATCTCCAAGCTCTACACGAATGGTCCTAATATCGTCACTTTGTGCCAATACGACACTTGTGCTTGCCAGTTCAACATTGGAGTTTGGCTGACCAGAAATGTGTTGAAAACCAAAAAACAATGCCAGCAACAATGCGCCACCGGCAATTAAAGCAATGGTCACTAATGGATTCATATGCCACCTCTCTACAACACCGCATAAATGTCTCTATCTTTAAATGAGGGGAGTAAGAAAACATGTGTTTTGGGGTAAGTGGCTAATTTTCTGTGACAAGCGGCAGGATGTTACAGTGTAGCGCCCAGAGTTTGCGCCACTTTATCCTTGTACCTTCGGCTGAGTTTAATGCGCTGACCGTCGTGGAGCATCAACATATAATCGCCATTGAACCAAGGTTCCAACGCCTCAACGGCGTTGACGTTAACCAGCGAACTACGGTGGACTCGCACAAATGATTTTGCAGCCAACTGTTGCTCCATTCCCGTCAGTGTCTCACGTAATCGATAGCTTTTCTGTTGCGTGTGAATCATCACATAATTTCCCTTGGCTTCAATCCAATCGACATCCTTGACAGGCAGCAACCAAATGCGTCCTTCTTCTTTGATCTGTAAACGATCTGGGCCAGTGTCTTTGGGGCGGTCATCTAAAAGCTGCTTTAATTGGGTAAACGCATCCAAATTCTGCCCTTGACTAATCCGGTTTTTGGCTCGATGCAAAGCCTGATGCAAACGCTTTTTATCAAAAGGCTTGAGCACATAATCCACCGCATGAACATCAAAGGCTTTGACTGCATAGCGATCATGAGCCGTGACAAACACCACCGCAGGCAGAGGATTTAAAGTTTGAAATGTTGAATGTTCCAGCAAATGAAAACCATTTTGTCCTGACAGTTGAATGTCCAACAACACAATGTCCGGTCTATGGTTTTCCAAGATCTGAATAGCTGTTTCCAACGTGCCACAACTAGCAAGCAAATTGAATTCAGGCGATTCATCCACAGCAGCAGTAATAAATTCCCGATTGAGAGGTTCATCTTCAACAATTAACACGCTGTAGGTTTTCATCGTGATTCCGTTCACACTGCCAGAGGTTGTGGATTGGGGTCAATTGGTAATTCAATCTGAGCGATCAAGCCACCTTCTTTGCCATCATCCAACCACACTTTCCCCGATGGACCGTAGACACTTTCCAACCGTTTTTGAGTATTGCTTAAGCCTGTGCCGTATTTGGGTTTATCTTTGAGGCCAGGGCCATGATCGGCCACCCACAATCGAAGTTGAGAGGCCT
>JAJDCE010000096.1 GCA_029260985.1 Patescibacteria group bacterium
TTTTTTGTCTGAATCACTATCTCATTAATAAAAGGTGGTATAAATGTTGGATTTTGTTTTTGTAATTTTAGGGCAATCCAATTTGCTTGCACTGGTTTTGACGGGCTAAGTTCTTTAGCTGCCGTTTTTAGGCTTCCAATATCAATACCTACACTTTCAGCACTTTTACTCAACGATGTTTCAAAATCTTTCTCTAAAATGATCGCATCTTGCTGAAAACAATCTTCCTTTTGAAATGTGACATATTTGTAAGTATCTACCGTATTTTCTATATCAGAAGAAGGTATGTTGAAGCAGTCAGATAAAGTTTTATTATTTTTTTTATTTCCATCAGAACTTGAATCATTGTCGAATACAATAATAATAGGTATTTTAAAAAGATGAAATAATCGCCAGTACTTTGGTATTTCCCCTTTTCCCGTAACACCCAAAACAGAGATGCCCAATTTATCACATTCAATTCCAGCTGTTTTCAGATAGACTGGAATCGTAAGTTCTTCAGTTAGCCCTTCGCAGAGAATAATCATGCGACTAAAATAGCCCTCTGTTAGCCTGTGGTTTGAGGTTACACTATAAAATTCTTTTACTTTTTCAGGTGCATTTTCCTCACTGGGAAAACCTGTTTTATCTGCAAATTCAATTAGTTTTTCAGGTGTCACTTCTTTCACTTTAGTATGATTTCTTCCGGTATTTTCTTCGTCATTTATTTTATAGATCCTACGAATAGAATTAAATTGAGAGATGCGTAAAAATGCAGGATCATGTGTGGTATAAATAATTTGAATATTTGATTCTTCAGCAATCTCTCTCAAAATTCTATACAAATGTCGTCTAGCCTGTGGGTGTAAATAAATTTCTGGTTCCTCTATTGCCAATATTCCACTAGCATCACTTCTAAAAATTGTCGCATAACTTCTAAGCAAGGAAAGAATAACTAAATTTTTTGCACCATCTCCCAACTCTTCTAAATCTAAATTCCCACCAGGAAAATTTGGATCTTCAGCAAGTATATTGATTGTTTTAAAATAATTATTTGGAGTAAAGGGCTTAAAATCTATTTTTAATTTGAATGGTGAGTCCGATTGCATATCATCAAAGTATTCGGCAAATTTTTCTTTAAAAGTTTTAAAACTTTCTACTCTATCAAAAATTCCTTGAACTTCATTGAATTTAGTTTTTAACTCTTCTTCAACCCCTGCTTGTCTTTTCATGAGTTTGTTAAACTCTTTTGATACTTTCCCCATCAGTGACCATTTAGTAAAAGAGATATCTCTAGCAATACTCCTTTCGGCTGACAGATAGGTGCAAGGGTATTGATTTTTCTTCTCGTTACTTAAATAGTATAAATTTGGTCCACTAGGGTATTTAAATCGTAGCTTATATTCCCCAGAAGATTCATCTTTACTAAAAATAAATTTCTCAAACTGAGAATCTTTAAAAAATATTTCAATACAGATTGCGTTTGTACGGTTTCCACCATAAAAATCATAGTCTTCTAATCGACCTTCAGTTGACCAGAAATCACCTAAAATTAGATCTATTGCTCGCAAAAAATTAGACTTTCCAGCATTATTTGCACCAATTAAGGCGACAAGACCTTCTTCCGGAAAACTCAAAGTTTCATCCTTAATAGAGCGAAAGTTCCTTACTCTTATTTTACTAACTTTCATAATACATTAAATTATTTACAGGCATTAATTATATTGCACAATAGTATAAAGTGCAATTCATTTACGACAACAAATAGCTTCGCTACTTCCGCTAAGATTTGTTTTTTCTCCGCTAAAGCGGAGTAGCTTAGGGTGTTACTACATTTTGTTTTTGTTTAGATTAGAGAGAAAACTCGCGGCACAACCGCTAACAGCGGTATATAAGGTAAAAATATAGTGCCTATTTGATGCGCTTACGCTAAAAATGGAATCACTAAATTTTTACCCAAATTTTGCAATGTTACACTTCGTGATATTATAACATTACAAAACTTCTTATATACCGCAAACGTTAGCGGATGTAACAATGAATTGGACCTTAATCTAGAATTATTTTAGGTTGAAAGTTTAATTATTTGGACAAAGTACCGTCTAGATCAAGAACTTCTCCAGATGAACCTTTATCCCCACTAAGTAGTTGCTGAAAGCGACGGTCTGCTTCTTCCATAAACCCTTCATATGAGTCCGTTTGTGGTATCGTTTGCAAGGCTTCACGTGATTTTTTAGCTAGCTCTTCAGTGGATACAGCTAAATCAAATGGCTTTGTTAAAGTACCGTCTAGATCAAGAACTTCTCCAGATGAACCTTTATCCCCACTAAGTAGTTGCTGAAAGCGACGGTCTGCTTCTTCCATAAACCCTTCATATGAAACTACTTGGGGAGTTTCTGATTTAGTTATTTTATCTGGTGATTTAGACATAATTAATGTTTAGTTAAATGATTGTAAATTTAATATAACATAAATCACAAAAAAGTCAAGTATAATTTAAACCTAAAATAATTCAATCAAATAGACGCAAATTTATTGTTATTTACGCTAACGTTTGCAGTATGTGCGAAGTTGGCTGATGTTAAAATATCACGCAGTGCAACATTAGCCAATTTGGGCGAGCGGGCTTTGCGTCCGCTTGTCCAAAAATAGGGCAAAGCCCGTGAGCCGCATATACTGCTGTTGGGCGATGTATACCACGCCCTTAAAATTCTACATTAACCTCAGGAGACCTTATTAATTCACAACAATATAAACATCGCCATATGATTGACAGAATATATAATAATATGATATAATAACAAAGTAAAATAACTTATGCAATGTTTGGAAGGTTGCGAAAATTATTATCATCAGATTACAGCAGTGAACCTGACGAGACTCAGGCAGATCTAAGGAATGATATTTCAATGATTTTATCTGATTCCTCAGAAAATGTTCCAGTTGCTAGCCGTGATCCATACAGGGTTTCCTCACTACCTATTGCCCGAGAGCCAGAGTTAATAAAAATGCGGGATTTCCTATATCAGTATAAAGAATGTCTAAACACTCTGAAGTGCTACGGCTTTTTAGCTGAAAACGGTGAAGTTAAAGAAGGAGATATTCAGTCGCCATCTTTTGAAAAGGCGATGGGTACATTCAAAGCTGAAGAGCTTAAAATCGCTAGCAGTTTCCAGAAGCCAGTATTGCTTATTATTCCTGAAACATCCTTTGACGCAAAAGTTAAAGCCCTGGATGCTCATAGACAGGGGTTACAGAAATCTCCCACTTATGTGTCTAAAGAATTCATTGATTCCGATTCAGGCTCAGAAAGAATTACTGGCTGGCGTGCTATTATTGTTGATGGTATTCAGAGAGCGGAAGTGTATGAGGGTGACCAGCGTGATCTAAGAATCAATGATCGTATTAAAGCAAGAAAAGATGCCCGCAGAAAAGGCGAAAAAGGTATGGACAGGCACAGATACGCGCTACTCATGATGGTGACTATCAGGAATGGTAATCCAGTTGACGACACAGACACAGGGTCATATACTTTATTGGATGATGATCCGGCTTTATCTGACACGAGTATACCTTATGGGGTCTTCTATCGTAATGTCCATCATGAAATCGCCAATTCCAGATTCGAATGCAGCTATCCTGTTCACTTCAGCGACTATGCACGGTATCGTTCCTCTGTTGGGGGCGATATACTTATAAGGTAAAAAGCCCTATTTGAATTAATAAGGTCTCCATCTAAATAGGGAATTTTAAGGGTGTGGCATATGTTGCCTAACGTACGCTGTATGTATGAAGTTCAGTGCTGATATAATATCATGATCAGTGCTGAATTTGGGAGAGTAGCTTTTGGTACCTTAATTTAAAATATCCAATAGACCAAAAGGTACGAACCATACATACAGCAGTTGGGAGA
>JAJDCE010000097.1 GCA_029260985.1 Patescibacteria group bacterium
GAGGGCAAACTGGCTAACTCAGAAAGAATGGTAAAAGAAGCTATCTCAGATAGTGATGAATTGAAAGACTTCAATATTCGGGTTTTCGGCCAGGGTTCATATGCAAACGATACCAATGTCAGACTTGACAGTGATATTGACATCAATGTATGCCTTTCTGATTATTTCTTTTTCAAATTACCTGATGACAAGAGCAAAGCCGATATGGGCTATACAGATATTGAATATGATTATTCACAATACAAGAACGCTGTTGAAAGGGCTCTCGTTGCAAAGTTTGGCAGATCTGATGTAATTCGGAATGATAAATGTATTACCGTTAAAGCAAATACCAATCGCGTTGAGGCTGATGTTGTTCCGACGTGGGAGTATCACAGACATGAAAACAATGGAGGGAAGGCAATTGGTACAAAGTTTATTAGCGATAAGGGAGTGCCTATTATTAATTATCCGCTTCAACACATTCAGAATGGCAAAGCGAAGAACGATCAAACTCAAAAACGCTTTAAAAGGTTAACAAGAATTTTCAAAAGAATTGAAAATCAAATGGTTGAGGACGGTGTTCAGGTGAGTGATAATATTACCTCATTCCTAATAGAGTGTTTGGTTTGGAATGTCCCAAATTATATTTTTAATGACCACGAAACCTGGACAAAGAGATTAAGTGAATCAATAGTATTCCTGTATACGAAATTGAAAGGGGGTGCTGAATGTAAAGAGTGGGGTGAGGTTTCTGAGTTGTTGTATTTATTTAATCCCGGGAGAAAGTGGTCAGAAGAAGATGTAAAAACGTTTTTGGCTCAAACTTATAATTATTTAGAATTTTAAATCATGATAACCTACAAAATCAGAATTTATGCCTTCGTAATTCTTGGGTTGGCATTCGGAACGTATGTGGTTCTGTTTCTACTAACCCAAGATTTAAATAGTATAGATTTCGCAAAAGCAATGGCCAGCATATCTACAACTATTTCAATAAATATTGTGCTATGGATATTGTTTATAAAATGGGGCTGGAAGTGTAGGATTTTTTACCCCTGGCTTGTTCCATTTCCAAATTTATCAGGAAAATGGGAGGGGTTTATTAAGTCGAATTGGAAAGAAAAGAAATTAGAACCAATCCCAACTGAGGTCACTATTGATCAAACATTTTTTAATATTCAAATAAGAATAAAAACAGGTGAGAGTAGAAGTTATAGCATTGGTGCATCTTTTGATATTGATAGGGAAAGGGGGTTGCAACAGATTGTTTATTCATATTTGAATACACCAAGGCCTGGCGTTAGAGAGCGGAGTGAAATTCATTATGGTTCAACTGTTTTGAATTTTGAAGGAAGAAAAGTGCTAAATATGGATGGTGAATATTGGACCTCAAGGGAGACGACAGGTGAAATAAATTTGAAAAAGAAGAAATAATGAATGGTATAAATGAAACATTTCAGGCCTATCAACACCTATCACCAACTGATGAAAAAATCGTCTTTCGTGATGTCATGCGCAGGCTTTATGCTCCAATTATTCATAATTGGGGTATTCTTTCTGAAAAACCCCTCATAAAACCAGAGGATGAATACATTAAAGCCTTCGATTTATCTGTCAGAGATGTAATTGATCATATTGGAACTTTGGAATATCAGGCAATGATAATGTTGGCAGAAGGAGGGGTGTTTAGCGATTTAAGAAAAGTTCATGCAGAATATCACTCTAAATATTTCAGAATTAATAAGCCACTTGTTTATCGCTTCGCTTTTAAGGTGGCAAATAAAGAGGTTTTTATCGATTTATATGAGCAGATTTTTGATGAAGATGAGCAGATTAATCCAAGAACAGCCCTTGATTATAATGAAATGGAGGGTGTCTTGAGGGTTAGAAAATCAGGAAACACTCTAGTTAAAGTTCAATATGGAAAGAAACCCGACTTAATTCTTAGAGAGATATTTAAAAAAGGAGAGGATATTGTTCGCAAAGATGGGTTTACAGCAGATGTTATACGCGATGATGAGAAAATGAAGCATATTCTAAAGCACAAAGTTTACACTTCTTTCCTCACGATTGGCTCTGACTATGTTCGACTTAAGCCCAGGGTGAGCCGAAAAGAGCTAGAAAAGTACACAAAATAATCATGGGAATTGTTGCAACTTAGTTGTCACTTCGTCACAAGATGGGGTTTTTTCGCCATGCTTACTTGCGATGAAACACGAAATTTCACATGAACGGCTTTTGAAATTCCTAGATTTGTACGAGAAGCATTTTGACATCCGGCTATCTGAACCTGATGGGCAAGAAGTTATAACTGCCCTGATCGGACTGCTGGAAGCAGTTCAGAAGGGCGTTTGGAAAAGGCGGCACAGTAATGCCGCCTTAGTAACTAATAATAAAAAGAACGATGGATGACTTAAGCAAGCCATTATCGGAACTTTTGATTGTAGAACGGAAACTTCTGCATTTTGGTTTGGATTATTTAACGCTAAATATTTGCAAAAAAGATGACCAGAAGAACAGATCAGAACCATTTTTAGCTAAAGTATTCGCCGTTCCGCATGATACTGACAACACAAACGTTTATTATGATTTTGAATGGGGTGATTTAAGTTTGCCATTTCGATTAATTTTTTCTGAAAGCCCTGATGGTGAAGTCGCTCAGTTTCATTTGGAGCAGGAGTATTTGTTTCAGGTGGCAAAAATTGATCCTGAAAAACCAAAGTGGAAAAACACAGGTTATAAATACAGATACAGACTTCAATTTTACGGTGCGATATTCAATGCGACACGTAGGGGTGAAATCGTTTACACATCGCTATTCCCGATATTCTTGGGAGATATAAATAATGGTCTCGTTAGCCATTCAGTTTCTCGTGTGGATATTTGCGCAGATATTTCAGGATTTACTCCAAGGCAGATAAAAAAAGGAATTAAAGGATCGCATCGTAAGCGAATGTCAATTTTAGGAGAAAATCCGAAGACTGGTGAGTTTGAAACTTTTTATTATGGTGATAAGTCGAGAGACAGAAATACTTGGTTCGCCAGAGCTTATGATAAATTGGCTGATTCTAGAGTAAAAAGGAAAGAGAGGTTTTATTCTGATTATTTCCAGTTCGAAAAAGTGACAAGGATCGAGCTTGAGGTTCATTCTGACACTTGTAGATTGTTTGAGTTGAATCTGGCGAAGGTTCTTGATTTAGCGATTTTGTGGGCAGTATTAAAAGGGCTTATGAAAACTAAATATAATTCATGGGATATTCTGAGGTTTCTGGAAAAACAGCGAGTCATATACGATTTCGAGTCAGTATTTCTTGAAAAGGTAATCAAAAAATCAATTCCTCTTCAGCGAGAAGATTACGCGAAGAGATTTTTATCAATGTCTGATAATTTCGGGGAAAGGTACGGTGAAGATCCAGCTGTTTACATAGTAAAAAATCGTAAGGAATCGAAGAAAAATGTTTTTAGGTATTTTGCTGATAACCCCCAAATAGACTAGGTTCGAACTAAAATGGGTTTTCCAGTAAGCGTAAAAAACGGTATTATTTCGTCTTAAATAAAAAACAATGAAATATTTCATCTACTGTCGGAAATCATCAGAGGACAAAGCCCGTCAAATCCAATCAATTGATGATCAAAAGCGTGAACTTACCTTGCTCGCCAGGCAAAGGGGTTTGGTTGTTGCCGATGTTATAGTTGATGAAAAATCCGCCAAGAAGCCCGGGCGCATAGGTTTTTCAAAAATGATTGAGCGATTACAGGAGGGTGAGGCTACGGGAATCCTTTGTTGGAAGCTTGACCGACTTGCCCGAAACCCCGTCGATGGCGGAAGTGTCACATGGCTTTTGCAACAAGGTAAGATTGAAGAAATCGTTACACCCGACAAAACCTTTTACCCAAGCGACAACGTTCTATTGATTGGAATAGAGTTTGGCATGGCGAATCAGTACATCATTGATTTGGCAAAAAGTGTTAAGCGAGGAATGAGCAGTAAAGTTCAGAAAGGATGGCTACCAACCAAAGCTCCCTTAGGCTATTTAAATGAGGTAGGAGCTGAAAAGGGAGCGAAGCGGATACTTCCAGACCCTGATACTTTTCACGTGATTCAAAGGCTCTGGAAACGCTTAATTAAAGACAGGCTCAAGCTTTATCCGCTTTATCGGGTAATGAAGGAGGAATTTCCTTTGTATAAAAATGGCTCAATTACCGCTGACTCCAGTTTTTACAGGATTTTCCACAACCCTTTTTACGCAGGAATCTTTACATGGAATGGCGAAAGACACGTTGGTGCGCATAAGCCAATGATTACCCTTCGGGAGTTTGAAAAAGCACAAGAGATATTGAGGGATGAAACGCAAATCAGACAGACGAATGTCGAATTTGATATGAAAGGATTTTTTAGATGTGGAACTTGTGGTGCTCAGATTACAGCCGAAAGACACACAAAGTTTGTTAAGAAAACTCAGGAAGAAAAAAGCTACGATTATTATAAATGTGCTCATCGTAAAAAAGGGATTAAATGTACTGAAACAACGGTTTCTAAAAAAATTCTTGAGGATCAAATTTTGGATCATATAGAGGAAGCTCGAATACCCGATGAGATCATTGAGTTTGGATTGCGTGAATTAGAATTGATGAAGGAAAAAGGAGTTGAGCCTGTAAAAGAAGGGTTTATTACAAAGGAAATTAATCGTATTGATAGGCTTCTGAAAAATGCGATGGAGTTTATTTTAAATGAAAGCGACCCCGAGATGCAAAAAATGACTACGAATAAGATTCTTGAGCTGAAAATCGATAAGAAGCGTAAAGTGGAAGAATTGGAGTTGATCAGACAGGAGCAGAAAGACCCTTACTCAAAAATCCGTAATTCACTTGAGCTAATAGCGGGCGCAAAATACACGTTCTTAAGTGGCAATTCAAAACTCAAACGCAAAGTGGTTAACGGATTAGGATCGAACTGGAAACTTCAAGATAAAAAGCTTTACTACAAGCCATATTTCACGATTTCAGCATTTCAAGAAACCAAAAAAGCACTAGATGGGGGTAATCTTGGGATCGAACTAAATTCTAAGTCTAAAAAACTACCTTCAAATCAGGTAGCTTTTATATGGAGCGGGCAAGGGGGATCGAACCCCTGTCAACGGCTTGGAAGGCCGTGGTAATAGCCACTATACGATGCCCGCACGCAATCTATTCTAAGCGAGAATAAAATCGGATTCAAGACCTTTTAAGCCGAAGGCTGAATATTATAGTAATCAAACAGGAATTCAGCGATTTTTCTGAAAGTCGGCGCCGCCGTGGTTGATCCCCACGTTTCTTCACCAATCCGAGGGCGGTCAAACTTAACCAATATCACAAACTTAGGCTCATGAGCAGGCGCGTAACCGGCAAAAGAGGTGATCGTCGAGCCATCTCCAACCTCGTATTTTCCTCCTTTGCCCGCAATCTGAGACGTTCCCGTTTTACCGGCAATCAAATAACCGGGTATGTCCGCTGGTCGGGCTACACCATTGCGAACAGAGTTCACATTCATTGAAGTGATGATGCTGGAGGTTTCTTCGGAGATAACTCGTTTGATCACTTGAGGCTCTGTTTCGATTACCTCATCTTTTTTTACAACGCTATCTACGATGTAGGGCTGCATCAATTTACCGCCATTGGCAAGGGCAGACCAAGCAGTGATCAGCTGAAGAGGGGTCACCACAATCCCTTGTCCAAAAGAAGTCGTCAGCATTTGAGCCTTAGACCAGCGCTTATAGTAATCAACCTGCCCTTTCGTTTCACCTTCTAATTTAAGATTGGTGTATTCACCGAAGCCAAAGTCTTTTAAATACTGGTACATCAGCTTCTTGCCAAGCTGTTTCGCCACAAAGCTCATACCGGTATTCATAGAATACGCGAGCACTTCAGACATGCTGGTCTTTCCACGGTACTTATCATCAGAGTTCTTAATCTCAAATTCATCAATTTTTAACGGTCCGTCATCCAAAAAAGTAGTTTGAGGCTCAACTTCTTTTGCATCGAGCGCGATAGACATAATGATGGGCTTGAAAACAGAGCCCGGCTCATAAAATTCAGAAACCAATTTGTTCTTGAACACGTTGGGGCCGAATTTGTTTTCGTAAACGAACTTTTCGATCTCTTCGTCAAAATAATCATCTTCCTCCAAGGGTACATATTTTCCTTTATCGTTGAGCTTAAACACCGGGATCGTTCGTTCGACCAATTCATCTTTCTTCAGAGCGCGGAGTGCAAAAACGTCAGTATACTCAGCCGGGTTAAACGTCGGGTAATTAACCATTGCAATAACGGCTCCGGTAAAAGGGTTCATAATAATGACCTGCCCACCATCCGCCCTGTAATACTCAACCGCTTCGGCCAGAATTTCCTGAGCCTTCTGCTGGATTATGCGGTCTATCGTTAAAATAACAGTGTCACCGTCTTTAGCGCTCACTATTTCGCTTTTCCCGACAGTGATTTGCCTCCCAAGAGGGTCTTTTTCGGCATAAATCGTTCCCTTTTTACCCTCTAATTCCGTATTAAAGTAACCCTCTACGCCATATTGCCCAATACCGTCTCGGTTCAGGAAGCCGACAATATGAGAGGCAAGAGAAGCTTCAGGATAGAACCTCCAGTGCTCAGGCAGCAAAACAACACCCTTTAAAGCCAGAGCTTTGATCTTTCTAGACACATCAGGCTCAATCCTGTTTCTTAAAAAAACATAACGGACCTTGCGTCGCGATAGCTTCTTTTTAAGCTCAATAACGCCATAGTCGAGTAGTTGAGCCAGCTTTTGCGAAACAGTGCTGAGTTCAGATTCAGTGATCAGCGTGGGATCTGCGTAAATCATAAAGCGCTTAGGATCCACAAAAATGCCGGAAAAATTTTCATTCACCACATTCGACATCAAGTCAGCTTCAGCTTCCCGCGCAAGGACAACAAAATCAACTTCTGTCTTTGAAATCTTGCGGAGTGTTTTAGCAGCGACCTCATCAATCATTTTAGAGTAGGTTTTCACAGTTTTCTCAGTTGGCGTCACCTCAACCGGCTGCTCATCATCCAGCGCCCAAACAGTGTCTACAAGCACCGAGGAATTGAGATCAGGCTCATCAATGATTGAATAATCACACTCATCCGGATCCTCGTCACAGGCCCGATAATCCGACTTAGTGAACAAAAGAGGGGCCAGTTTCTTAGCAATTTCAACCTTCTCAGTTTCATTAATTATAAATGGATCCACATAAACTAAATCCAGGGTAGTGTTTGTCGCCAGCTTAGAAAGATCACCGGAATGAGTGTCGCGAACCAGGATTTCACCTCGCTTAGCATTCAGTGTAATAGCTCCAAAATGCTGATCATTGGCAGCCTCGCTATAATCAGTATGATCCATAACCTGAAGCTGAAAAAGCCGGCCAATAATGAGCAGGAAGCAGAGTGAAACAATAAAAGTTATGAAATAGAGACGACCACGATGAGCCATCTCGGATTTAACATGCGCCCGTGCTGATCGATAGGTTAATCTTTTCATAAAAATCTAAATAAGTTTACCATAATTCCATTCTGCCATTAATACCCGTTTGTCCTGAAACTCGCCAAGGGTGCTGAGCAATGTCGAAGTACACTTGAGACTTATCGCAAAAAATGATATAATAATAAGATAAATCTAAGTCTAAATTATGAAACTGCGTATCGGAGTAATGGGTTCAGCTCAAGGGCCGACCATCGAAAATCAGGAAAATATCAAAAAATCAATTGAAGTCGGTCATCATATCGCTAAAAACGACTGCATTCTGGTGAATGGAGCCTGCCCGGGATTGCCCGACGAAGCAGCCTTTGGAGCGCATAATGAAGGAGGCTTAGTGATGGGCGTTTCACCGGCATTTAGTGAAAAAGAGCACACCGAAAAATACAAATCGCCAAAGGAATACTACGACATTATCCTATACACTGGCCTCGGTTTAATGGAGCGTGATATTATCAACATCCGAAGCAGTGACGCCATTATACTATTAGGGGGAGGTGTCGGAACTTTAAATGAGTTTACGGTGGCCTACGACGAAGGAAAGCCGATTGGGGTTTTAAAAGGCAGTGGGGGAGTATCGGATCATATCAAAGACATTCTTGATATCTGTGATAGGCCAATGTCCGAAAATATCGTATTTGACTCAGACCCGGAGGCTTTGGTGAAAAAAGTGATGGACATTATCAAAAATCACCCTCAGCCCATGTCAGAAGACCAGAGAGTGATCTCAGGCAAAGAGTCAAATTAACAGGATGTACAATGGTCTGTAAAATTTCTGAAGGCGAGAATCCGAATTCCCGCTGACACGATTGCAGAATCCATCTTCAGATATATTGACAATTTGCTTTTTAAAAATGTCTTGCCTACAGAGAAACCGTCTGCTAAAATTTGTGGGCTTTTAAATATATGTTTCTTCAATATGAATAAAATAAAGCAATATCTAAAGAATAGTGTGGCAGAATTTAATAATGTCACCTGGCCTACAAGAAAGCAGGCAATTCGCATCTCAACGATTGTGTTTATCTTCATGATCATCAGTGCCGCCATCCTAGGAGTTGTCGACCAACTTCTTTCAGTGGGTTATAAATTTTTATTAAGTCTCTAAAGATTAATCCTTAACCTGCCTGCCAGCAAAGGCAGGTCCTGAATTCTTAATCCTAAATTAATTTATGGCAAAACAAGCAACAGGAACAGGCCGGAATTGGTACGTACTGCACACCTACTCAGGATATGAAGATGCGGTTGAAAAAGCGCTGAGACAACGTATTGAAGCCTTCAATATGCAGGATTATATCTTTGACGTAAAAGTACCTAAAGAAGGGCAGATTGTGATCAAGAGAGGGGAGCCGGTACAGGAGAAAAAGAGAATCTTCCCGGGTTACGTACTCGTTGAAATGCAGGTAACCGACTACTCATGGTATGTGGTACGAAACACACCAAACGTCACAGGTTTCGTGGGTTCAGGAAATATTCCGGTAGCCGTAACACCGGAAGAATTCGGAGTAATCGAAAAAAGAACCGGTATGGAACAGCCCAAATTCAAGATTGATTTCAAAGTAGGGGAGCATGTGGGAATCATCAGTGGTCCTTTTGCCAATTACGATGGAGTGATCGACAAAATTGACCCTGAAAAAGGGAAGGTAAAAGTCCTCGTTTCAATTTTTGACCGTGAAACACCTGTCGAACTGGATTTCACTCAAGTAAAGAAGAAATAAGCTATGAAGAAAATCCCACTCACACTAGGGTTTCTGGTTTTGATTGGCCTCTTTGTCACGGCAGATCTTTATCTGAATAAACTAAATCCCGAAGTAGCCCTTAGTGATTTTAAAAAAGTGACAACGGGAGAGGTAGAAGCTGAAGTAAAGGAAGAGGGATTCATCGATTCAGCCTTTAAACTTGAGCAAGTCTTCAGTAAATATACTGTGAAGTCTCAGACTCAAAGCAGTCAATTATTCGATAATATTGACTTAAGTAGCCTTGGTAATGTTAAAATCTATCGCCATAAGCTGAAAAAAGGCGCTTCAAATGTAGTGCTTTACGAGATCTTAGGTCCAAAGGGGCAGGGAGCGATCACTTATTTACAGCTTAAGCTGCAATTTGTAGCCCAGATTGATGGCACCAACGAAACGATCAACGAAGTAGAAAACTATGGTGACAACAGTCTGTTTTACAATGACGAAAATCATTCAAACACTGCCTTTCTGCTGATGCAAACCGGCGACCACTTATATGGATTCCAATTCAACAAAAAGAATCCTGAAACCGGCGAAGATTCAATTGTATATCAGGAGGTTCAGGAAATGATTAAATTATTATCTCCAAGCGAGGAAACAAGTAATTCTTAACCCAACTAGACGTGTCTAAAAAAGTCATACAACTTATTAAATTACAAATCCCAGCCGGCAAGGCAAATCCTGCACCGCCAGTCGGTCCGGCCTTAGGTCAGCATGGCCTTAACATTCAGGACTTCTGCTCACAGTTCAACGAAAAAACCAAGGAATTGGGTGATACAGTCGTACCTGTCGTAATCAGTGTAAATGAAGATAAATCTTTTTCATTTATTATGAAGACGGCTCCTGCATCAGAAATGATCAAGAAAGCCATCAACCTAAAATCCGGAAGCGCCGTACCTCATAAAGATAAGGTGGGGGTTTTACCAAAGGCCAAACTGAAAGAAATTGCTGAAAAGAAAATGGATGATCTGAACGCCAACGACGTTGAACAGGCCATGAAAGTGATCGCCGGAACCGCCCGCTCAATGGGGGTAACAATTGAAGAATAACCTAATTTCGCAATTCGCATTTCTGATTTCGCATTTTATTTAGCAATTATCATTTACTAAGTTCGAATGCAAAGTATCAAAATGATTGAATAAAATCTCAAATGCGAATTGCGAAATACTAAATATATTTGTGGGAGGCCTCGACAGCCATTAATACCACGCAACCATTTAATAACATGAAGTACACGAAGAATTACAAGAAAGCGCTTGATACGCTAAAAGATAAGAAAGTTTATAATCTGTCTGAAGCGGTAAAGCTCGCTAAAGAAAATAGTTCTACTAAATTTGATAGCACTGCTGAGGTGCACTTCAATTTAAACATAGATCCAAAACAAGCTGACCAGATGGTCCGAAGCACCGTTGTTCTGCCTCACGGAACAGGTAAAAAGCTAAAGATCGCCGCCGTTGTTCCCGATGATCAGGTGAAAGCGGCAAAAGACGCTGGAGCCACATCAGCTGGCTTGGAAGATCTCATCGCGGAATTCGAGAAAGGGAAATTCAAATACGATGTGGTCGTTGCCTCAACCGGCGTGATGAAGAATTTAGGAAAAGTGGCAAAGATTCTTGGGCAAAAAGGATTGATGCCAAATCCAAAATCCGGAACCGTCACTGATGATGTTGTCAAAACGATCGAAGAGCTCGGTCGCGGACGTGTTGAGCTTAGAAACGACAAAGAAGGAAACGTTCACGCCATATTTGGTAAAGTTTCTTTTAAGCAAGACGAACTGGAAAACAACATTAAGTCACTCTTAACCACCATCCGGGATAATAAGCCAAGTGGTATTAAAGGAAGCTATGTCAAATCCATTACAGTAACCACTACAATGGGGCCAGGCATTCGATTGGATGTGAATGAGGTTATGTCTAGTTTATCCAAATAGCCTTCAAATTGCTTTCTGTTCTCCTCCGCCATTGGCGGAGAATCACGCTATCAAATCGCTGACAAATAAAAATGATAGCAATCTGACAGCCATTTGATAGCAACTTGATAGCAATCTGACAGCAATCTGATAGCCATTTGAAATAATGAAAGTAAGAATCAAAAGAATCGATAAATCCCTTCCGCTTCCGGTCTACGAAACCGGTGGATCTGTTGGGTTCGATCTTTTAGCACGTGAAGACACCGAGATACAGCCCGATTCAATTGAACTGATCCCTGCCAATACAATTGTTGAGGTGCCGAAAGGATATTCTCTTATTTTAGCGTCCCGCAGTTCAACACCACGAAAACATGGCCTAACAAAGCCGCACGGCATCGGCGTAATCGATCAGGACTATTGCGGCAGTAAAGATGAGCTCAAAATTCAGATGATGAACTTTACCAGAAAGCCAGTCACTATAAAAAAAGGCACTAAGGTTGCCCAGGGTTTATTCGTTCGGGTAGATCGGCTGGAATTTGAGGAGGTGGATGAGATAAAAGCTGAAAGCAGGGGGGGGTTTGGGTCAACCGACATAAATTAACATTTAACAATATATAAAATGGGTGAAAGACCACAATTGATTGAGGATATACATGAAGGGCAAGCTGGCCCGCTAGATCTGAATTCATTTGGCTATTCAGATGAAGAGCTGAATGCTATGCCATCCGAAACACTTTTAAAGATAATAAATGAGCTCGATTCAGATAGGTCTAGAGCGCTTAGGGTATTAATGCCTGCTAATACTGAAAACGAAGAAGATAAGGAGTATCGTCAATTACTGATCTCAGAATTTAGGACTACTATTAAACGGCTGGCTAATCCTGGATGGCCGGAATAAATGGGAGAGTTTGGAAGTAGTGGCAATTAGGCTGTACGTATAATAACTAATTGTGGGATGTAGTAGTAAATTGGTCTTTAATTTTTGATTATTCAGGCACTGATTTCTATTTATGAAATAGTTTCCAAATCTCGCAATAGAAAAAGTGTAATAAAATGGGTGTTTTTGAGTTATAAGGTTTGTATACGGAAAGTTCCTTTAAATTAATGGTACCGTAAGGTCGTCGGGGTGAGAGCCGACGGAAAATAAATTGAATTGCTGACAGGGGGGATCCCCTCACAAGAGCAGTTACCAAGACCAATAACATGTGGTGTTAGGATTCTCTCAAAAGTCTCTTGCGCCATTAGGCGAAGCAATTCGTTCTAACGCCACTTGTTATTGGTTTTTTTGTATCTAAGATATTTAGGAAGTAGTACCCTGCACGCCTGATAAGCAGGATAACGGTGTGTAGAGTAGCTACTTCCTAAAGCATCTGGCGGAAGCTAGTGGAGGTCGTGGACGAAACATTGCGTAATCGTAGGATGTAATGATATCGCTAAAGACTCAGCAGGTAGAAAGTACAATCGTATTCCAAAATATACCCGTGTGGTAAATGGAAAAAAACAAACGGTTGATGCTCATGCAAGGAGTAATAAAGCAACTTGCAATCACAAGAAGGTTACGTAAAAACGTAACCTTCTAAAATTTCTAAGCCTCATATTACCACGATAATGTGAGGCTTTTGCTTTCTGACTATTAAAATCAGATTCATAGTCGCCAAAGACAACCAAAAATCTGTTTTTAAACACCTTGGTATTTGTTTTCTGAATGGATGGTCATTTTATCTACTTTTTTATTTTTCGTCAAGTTCACCTTTAAATTGTACCATTTTGCACAATAAAAACAAACATTTGTTTACTTTCTCGTACAACTCCTTTTCAAAATATTTGCCTGGATAATTCATAATATAGGTATATATTTACTGCTATTTACCACAATTAGTTATTATACGTAATCAATCCTTAAAACACCCAAAATACATAATCATTTATTCAAACTCAAAGCTTCAGCTTCGGCGGAAAGAATTCTTTGCGGATAAACAGTAGAGCTAATCCAATTGCACCAGACAGCAGCAGAGTAAACAAGGCTCCGAACGCATAGCTTCGGGTAATTTCAGCCTGCTCATAATCAACATTCGATAGAACAAACTTAGTATTGGTATTCGCATTATATAGATCAACTTTTGACTGAAGAAAATCCTTCACATCAGTCAGCTTATTATAGTCGATCGGCTCTGGAGTGGTGATGGTAAAAACAAAGTTCTGCCTTTCCTGCGCATGCATATTAAGCTCAATAGAATCCGGGAGTTCAACATTATCAATCAGCTCCTGGCGGAAATTAGGGAATTTGGTCCAGCCAATCATGGTTTGGCCAAAATAGTGAGCTCCTTCATTAAGCTTATGAAGATCAGCCCCGTCAAATTTAATACCGAGAGTTGAAAACACCTTGCTCTCGTAACGCGGAGCCGTGTATTTAATCGACGACAAAGCAAAAATCAACTGACCTAAAACAATAAGCCCGATAAGAAATCTAAGAGGAAGGAAATCTAATTTACGCATAGAAGCAAAAGCTATTTAATTAAGAGAGCATTATAACGCTTTGCTGCTAAATTTCCAATAGAACCGTTCTGATCTAAACTATAGGCATCCTGATAGCTCTTTAAAGCCTTCTCATCCTCCTCCTGATCCTCGTAAAGTTTCCCCAAATTATAATGGGCAGCAGCGAGTTGATCATCGGAAGCAATCGCTTTCTTTAGATTCTTCTCTGCCTCAATGTAGTTCCCGGTTCCGCTCTGACTCCAGCCCAGTAAATTATAAGCCATAGGGTCTTCGGGAAAGGCGATCACAGCAAGCTCAGCCAGTTTTACAGCCTTGCTAGGCTCTTGCAGAAAGTCGAGATAGATCCAAATAGGTCTCACAAACGAATTGATATCTTGCTGATTGGACTCAAGCAAAGACTCGTAAATGGATACTGATTTATCATACTCCTTATTATCAAGATACAAATCAGCGAGCTTGTGTTGTACCACAATAGCCGGTTCAAACCCATTTTCTAAAGCATAATTCAAATAAACAATTGCATCATCAGTTTGCCTTAGTTCAGAGTAAGTAATGCCCAAAAAGTACTGAGTCGATGGCCACTCAGGATCAATCTCATACGCGTGTTCGAACGAAGTGAGGGCAAAAAGATAATTATCTAAGTTCAGGTAAGCAAATCCTAGTAGAATCCAGGCATCTCGAAGATCAGTGCGGGTTCTTAAAATATTTTTAAGTTTATAAATAGACATTTCGTATTCCTCAATCTGATTTAGCGATCTTGAAAGAAGCTCAGCCAGATACAAATCCTCCGCAGCCTTTGCAAACTCGAATTCCTGATAAGCTGACATAACTTTCTGAATATCTGCCGCTAAATCAACATTGAGTTCGATGTCTTTCACAAGAGCATTTAATAGAACCTTGCCTTCATCATGCTTACCGAAAGTGATTTGAAGCAAAGCCTTGAGATAATTCAAATGATTGTCTACAGCGCCGGCAGCAACGAGTTGGTCAATCAGCAAGTCTGCCTTGGTAAAATCATTCTGTTTTATATGGATCTTTACCAAATAATATTGGGTCTGATAATCATCTGATTGCATTTCCAAAATCTTTTCAGCATTCTTCTTAGCCTTAGAGTAATCACCAAGATCGAAATTAGTTTTGAGTAGTTTTCGGAATGGATCAAGACGGGTCGGTTCTAAGTTCGCCGCTTTTACATATTCATTGGTAGCGTAAGTCAGAAATCCGCGTTCAGCGTAATAATCACCTTTTTTAATGCGCTCATCATAAGTTAAATTCACTTCCTCCGGCTTTTCGGAGATAGTGGGGAGGCTTGGCTTAGTAGGCAATGTGATTGCGCCATCATCAAAACCAAAAAAAGACTTAATGCTATTCAGTCCTAAAGGGTTATCAGACAGGCTTAATCGAATGATTTGGTCGCCCATAGCAATTACAAAGGCAAGAATGACAGCGATGACGATGGCGGTTATTTTTTTCATGGATAATAGTGAGAAACACGTTCCGAACGAAACGTAGAGATGATTCACAAATCATCTTATAGTGAAGTGCGGACAAAATTCTAACAAATCAGAGCCGCAGAGTAAATCGAATTACCAAAGGCCTTGAGCAAAGCCGAAAGGTCAAAGGTAATGAGCAGGCCGAACTAACCTTTGGTTTTCAGCATTGCTTTCAGAGTTGGTAGCGATTGCTGCGCGCATAGCGCCAATGCTAAAGCATCAGCCGCATCATCGGGCTTAGGGGGTCGAGAGAGATTGAGAAGTCTTTTAACCATCTCCTGAATCTGCCACTTCTTAGCAGCTCCGTCACCAGCAATATTATTCTTTACTTGCAATGGAGTGAAGTGCACCATAGGAATCTTGAGATCATAAACCACTTCGACAATAACACCCCTTGCCTGAGCGACTTTAATAGCATTAGTGACATTGCGGGCAAAAAAGAGCTCTTCAATACTCACCAAAGACGGCTTGAGAGATTTGATAAGTTCTTGTAAATCATTCCGGATAATATGAAGTCGCTCCGCAGTGTCAAGGTTGGGGGCTGTTTTAATAACACCGGAATCCAAATGAAAAAACTTATTACCCGAAACTTCAATGGCTCCAAAGCCAACCGTCGCCAAACCCGGATCAATTCCTAGAATTACAGACATCTAATATAGAGTTATAAATGATAATTAAATAACAACTGAAGGCGAGGAAACGCTTCCTCGCCGGCGCGATTACGCAATCGCGCCTTCAGATAAATTGTATTCGTGATTAAAATTAATAATTTGTAATTTAAAATCCATTTAATAAATCAATTGCAGATTTAAGAGCCGCCATATTATAAGAATAATTCATACGCGTGGCGCCAAGAATTCCCATAATCCCTTTAAAACCTTTGTAATTATATCGCTGAACCAGAACACTACAGCTTTGAATCTCAGGAATCACATTTTCTTCCCCTATATAAAAGGAAGGCTCTTCCGTTACTTCAAGATTAGAGAGGAGTTCAGAAAACTTAGTTTCAAGCACTTCTATCACCTGAGTGGCGCCTGATGGATTGGCTCTGAATTCAGGCTGACGAAGAACATTACTGATTCCCATATAAAAGAGTTGCTTATTATTAGGAAGAGTTGCAAAGCTGACATTGTTAGTGGCAGTCGCCAGTATTGAAACCATTTCATAAAGCTTTTCTTTGGCTTTATCGAGATAAAACTGCTTCCGGATCATCTCCATATCCTCTTTAGCCTTATTGATGAGTTTGAGGTTATGTTTGAGCTGATCCACAAACAAGCGGTAAGCATGGCTAGTGGGGATTCTTCCCGCCGAGGTATGAGGCTGAACAATCAACCCCTCCTTTTCTAAAATAGCCATCTCATTCCGAATCGTAGCAGGGGATACATCCAGATCATACTCTTCATAAATAAGCTTTGACCCAATAGGGGATGCAGTTTGGATGAATTGCTCAACAATCGCCTTTAATATTTTTTCCCTCCTTGAGTCCATTAGCAATCAATTAGGTTAAGTGCTAATCCATTTTTACATAGCCAAGTGTCAGTGTCAATTTTTGTAGTGGTGGCAGATCTGCAACCACTACAAAAGCTGTTGTCGAAATTTCCGACAGATCAATCAACTGTCAGCTCAACAGCTATTTGATAGCTATTTGACAGCGATTTGAAAGCAATCTGGAGTTAAGCTGTACCGTGACATTTCTTATACTTTTTCCCACTCTCACAAGGACACGGATCATTTCGCCCGACTTTTGGCACTGACTGAGAGGGGGTATTGGCTGAAATTCGTTGAGCAACACGACCTTCGGGTGTATTCATATTTTGATGCGGTCTGTTTATATTACCCTCAATGGAATCTTTATTGGTTGAAAGCTTAGTAGGGTCAACCTGAGACTTTGGCAGTACAGTAGTAGGTTCTTCAACATTGATCTGAACTTTAAAGAGAGTATTGATGACATTATGTTGAATAGACGCTAAAAGCGCACTAAACATCTCAAAAGACTCGCGCTTATACTCCATCAGTGGATCACGTTGTCCGTAACCACGAAGAGATACAGAATCTCGGAGATTCGACATGGCATCAATATGCTCCATCCATAAAGTGTCAACAACGCGTAGTAAAATGTTCTTTTCTACATTACGAAGTAGACTTGGGTCTGGCAGAGACTCCTCTTTGAGCCGGTGCTCCGTATTGAAGAAGTTTTTAATGTAATCGATGATGTCTTCTGCCTTATCAACATTTTCGAAATCCTGAACATCCACTTTTTTAGTGTCAGCGGACAAAAGGGCGTTCACGGAGTCAGCAATGCCTTGAAGATCCCAGTCCACTCGATTGGGTGATGAGGCGAATTTATGAACCATATCCGTTGCCTCTTTTTCCATCAGCTCAACAATATCCGCCTTCAGGTCCTCAGATTCAAGAATTTTTAACCGTTTGGCATAGATGATTTCGCGATGTCTGTTCATGACATCATCGTATTCCAGTAAATGTTTACGAATGTCAAAGTTATGTCCTTCAACGCGCTTTTGAGCGGATTCAATGCTCCGGCTGATGATGCGATTTTCAATCGGCATATCTTCAGGCAGACCGAGCTTCTCCATCATATTTCTGATTTTATCAGCACCGAATAGTCGCATCAAATCATCCTCCATCGAAACAAAAAAGCGGCTCTCACCGGGATCACCCTGTCGTCCGGATCGTCCACGAAGCTGATTATCGATTCGGCGACTGTCATGACGCTCGGTGCCTATAATAACTAAACCGCCTAATTTCTTCACTTCTTCGTTGAGCTTAATGTCCGTTCCGCGACCCGCCATATTGGTGGCAATCGTGATTGCGCTTTTTTGGCCGGCCTGGGCAACAATTTCCGCCTCCCGTTCGTGATTCTTCGCGTTCAACACCTCATGAGGAACCCCATGCATCTTTAAGAGCTTAGACAGCACCTCGGATTGTTCCACGGAAATAGTACCGACAAGCACCGGCTGACCCTTGTCAAAATATTCTTGGATGGCTTTGACCACCGCCATGAATTTACCTTTTTTAGATTTATAGATCAGATCACCCAAATCTTTTCGGGCAATGGGTTTATTGGTGGGAATCACAAAGGTGTCTAAGCCATAAATTTTAAAGAATTCCTCCTCCTCTGTTTTAGCGGTACCCGTCATTCCGGAAAGCTTCTCGTAAAGTCGGAAATAATTCTGGAAAGTAACAGTGGCAAGGGTCTTGCTCTCCTGTTTTACATCCACATTTTCCTTAGCCTCAATAGCCTGATGCAAGCCATCGCTGTAACGACGTCCAGGCATCAAACGACCTGTGAATTCATCAACGATCACAATCTCGCCCTCCTTCACCAAATAGTCAGTATCCCGCTTAAAGATAGCGTGAGCTTTTAAAGCCTGCTCAATATGATGAACTTCCAGAAAGCCGGCATCCGTATATATATTATCAACCCCAAGGAGCTGCTCCATCTTAGCGATACCATCTTCTGTTAAAGTCACGGCACGAGCCTTTTCATCAATATCATAATGGTCGCCTGCTTGGAGCTGTCCGATCAGCTGGGAATACTGCAGATATTTTTTAGTCGACTCAGCAGCGGGTGAGGAGATGATCAGCGGAGTTCTGGACTCGTCAATTAAAATCGAATCGATTTCATCCACAATCGCGTAGTGCAGTGGTCGCTGAACGCGCTGATCCATTTCCGTCACCATATTATCCCTGAGGTAATCAAAGCCAAATTCATTGTTCGTTCCGTAAGTAATGTCAGCTTCGTAAGCAGCCTTCCGCTCATCGGGTGTAATACCATGAACAATTGTGCCAACGGTCAAGCCAAGGTATTCATAAACCACCCCCATCCACTTAGCATCACGAGAGGCCAGATAGTCATTAACGGTAACAAGATGAACCCCTTTTCCGGTCAGTGCATTCAAATAGACAGGCAGGCAAGCCACGAGGGTTTTACCTTCACCTGTTTTCATTTCAGAGATCTTTCCCTGATGCAAAACAATACCTCCAATAAGCTGACAATCATAAGGAACCATTTCCCAAGTCACCTCATCCTTTCCTAAAGGGAATTTAGTGCCCACCAATCGACGGCAGGCATTTTTAACAGTGGCAAAGGCTTCGACCAAAAGGTCATCTACCGTTTCCCCCTTTATTAAACGATCCTTAAATTCCTCGGTTTTAGCCTTTAGTTGTTCTTCAGACAATTTTTGATATTCTTCTTCCTGGTCATTAATTTTGGCGACGAGAGGATTGATCTTCTTCAGCTCCTTCTCATTCGGATCTCCAATTATCTTAGTTATTAATTTCGTAATCATTCGTTATTTAGTTCGTTATTAGTAGTTCGTAATATTTAGCTTACAGCTTAAGACTTAAAACTTAAAACTTAAGACTAATAGATTATAGGTAAACAAGGCTTAATTGACAAACAATTCTTGTTTTTGTAACATTGATGGGTCTATTTACTGATACGACTTCTACTTGAGACTCGCACTTGAGACTCAAAAATGTCGCCGTTTAAGCGTATCGTTTATCCATTATCCCTCAAAATGTACTATAAACGCCCAGCTCGAAAGAGCGTAACAAGTTACTTTTTACCCTTCCTTGTGATTGGCCTAATATTTTCAGGGGTAGTGTTTGGCTGGAGGTCTTTAGACAATGTTTTCATCGATAATAAGAAGAGCACTTTCAATGAAAAAGTATTCTTAAGTATCGAAAGCGGGAGTGCGAAAGCGATGACAGTCGGAAAAAGTGAATGGCAGAACGCGCCGGACAAAATCTACCTATATAGAGGAGAGAAATTAAAAACAGGATCAGATGGCAGGGTCACCCTCACCCTTTTTGATCAGAGCATCATGCGCCTGAACACAGAAAGTGAAGTTGAATTTTCGACACTCAAGAAAAAAAACGACACCTATAACATTGATGTAGAGGTTAAGAAGGGAGGAAGCTGGTCTAAGGTGGAACGGATCACTAATCCGGATTCAACATTCAGCCTCACCACCGATCTGCTGACCATCGACACTCGTGGAGCTGTTTTTGCCCTAACTCATCCGGGAACCGTTTATGTGGTTGAAGGAAATATCCAGGTGGGAATAAAGTACGACGACGATGTGATCAAAACCTACACAGTTGGGGTAGGTCAGCAGCTTGTGGCCGATAAAAACGCCATCAGCTCCATCAAGCGTGGGGATGATGTAGACGTAATTTTTGCCTTGAGTGATACTTTTAAGAAAACAAACTGGTATCGATGGAATATCAAAAAAGACGGTGCAATATCCGCTTTTGAAGAATCAGATTTTAAGGACGATGTGGAAGTTACAGAAGCAGATGGAGAGGAAACAGAGACCGCTGTCAATGAGGAAGACACAGAGGACGAAATCGCTAATATCGGTCGCTTGGTGTACGTAACAAAGCCAGCCAGCAACTTTGAAACCAATAAATCGAGCTTAACGGTCGAAGGAAAATTTGATGAAGAAAAAATCAAAGCGGTTTATGTCGATGGGAAAAAGGCAAGTGACTTGGGTGACGGAAAATGGAAAATTACTAGCCTTAAATTAACCGTTGAAGGTGATAATGATTTTAAAATTGAAGCCGAAGATTTAGATGGAATTCGTAAAAAAATCGAAACACTAACCATTATTTACGACAAAACCGTTCCTGACGCACCAGTGATTGATGAGCCAGTAGCTGATGAAGGTGAAACCAGTGTCAGCATCGAAGACATTGAACAGATCATTAAAGGAACGGTTAGCAAAGACACTCAGGCTGTGATCGTAAATGACTATCGCTTAGGCAAATACGTTCCGGGAAGTGAAGAATTCACCTACTTCGCCAAAACCGAGTACGGGAATCTGGAAACCGGTGAAAATGAATACAAAATATACGCTGAGGACAAAGCCGGAAACCAAAGTGAACCCGCTATTCTTATTCTAGATTTAGATCAAAAGGTGATCGATGAAGCAGGAGTGGAAACTGAAAATGAATCTACAACAGAAGAAAGCGCAGACGATTCAGAGAGCCTTCCTGCAGCCTCATCAAGCGGTGGGGTAAAGATCACAGCACCCAATGGAGGAGAAAGCTTTACTACCAGTGAAACCGAATTCGAAATTGAGGGAACCGTCCCGGAAGGAACTGCCTCAGTAAGTGTAAATAATTACAAACTTTCGTTATTCAAATCCGGTGATGCTGGTTTTAAATACCGTGCCTTTGTTTCAATCGGCAATTTAAAGATAGGAGAAAAGAATGCCTATAAGGTTAAAGCCTTTGATGCTGATGACAAGATGATCGGAGAGGGGAGTATCACCATCGATGTCGAAAGCGGCTCTTCCGCAGCTCCTGTGATCACCATTCCATCCGATAGTGGTTCGTACACAACTTCGCTCGATACCATCGTTATCGGCGGTACCGTTGGCAAATGGGTTACCCGTATGTACGTGAACGACAAAGAAATCAAAGATTACATTCCAGGTTCTGAAAAATTCCGCTCCTCAGTTACCCTTTCAGCAGGTGATAACCGTTTTGTGGTCAGCGCCGAAAAAGCCGGTGAACAGGTAGGCAAAGCTGAAATTACGGTAAAGTTCCAGCAATAACCAAAAAGCCATCCTGGACTTGATCCAGGATCCAAAGTTAAATGATTTAATACGGGATTCTGAATTGAACCTGTCTGCCGATAGGCAGGTTCAGAATGACAGTTAAGTTATAGAAACATCCGCTTATTTTCATTATGCCCATCCAGCGTTTCCGCATAATGAACCTGCCCATCAGCATCATGCAGGTAGTAGAAGTACTTGGTTCTTTTAGAGTAAATGGCCGCT
>JAJDCE010000098.1 GCA_029260985.1 Patescibacteria group bacterium
GGTTGCCGGTGTCTTTTCGGGTGAGGCTGGTTTCTCTTTTCCAGCCCGTTTCGGCATTGGAGTAATTTACGAGATATCCTTTTATATGTACTTGGTCTCCTATTCTTAAATTGCGAATTTGCTCCTGAATGATCGGATCGGATGTGAGAAGGTGGTTATTGGCAATTTGGGATTCACTGAATTGGCTCCATGATTCTGCGTCACTAAACCTCCAGTAGCAGGTCCAGCTTCCACTTTTATACTTCCCTTTTTCATAAACCCCTGTTTTGGCATTATTTCCCCATACAACACAGATGTCTTTTAGATCCACTGAATCTTCTGTGTGGTAAATATCGCCAATACCGCCGATGTTGTTGTGGGTGACGACAAGGCCCCATAATTCGTATTCAGCTTTTGGGCTAACGCTGTAGGTTGTTCCACGATAGTCAAAATTGAATTCTTTATCCTCTGTCTCTTTTTGGATTGGTATTTTGTTTATAGCGGGAAGCAAAGTGACTTTTTCTGGTAGTGTTTTTTTCATCACAAAAGAAGTGCCGCAGGTGATGATAGCGGTGAGGATTAATAGGTTGATGAGTTTGTGAATGATCTTCATGGGTTTTATTTTAGATCAAAATGGCTTGGAAAAAAATGATGAAATTTTTTGTGCACGTGTGTATTTTCCCCAAATATGGGGTAAGTGGGTAAAAAAGAAAAGGGTAAACCCTAAAAGAAAAAATGAAAGTTTGTTATCCTTTGTGTCCAATAGTACATTGATGTTATGAAAACCAAGGAAGAACAATTCATGCTGCGTGCCCTCAAGCTTGCCCAAAAGGGGGGTCGGGCAGTTGCACCAAACCCCATGGTGGGTGCTGTGATTGTGAAAAAGGGAAAGGTTATTGGTGAGGGTTATCATAAAGAATTTGGAGGACCGCATGCTGAACGGAATGCGATAAAATCTGTTAAAAATCCTGATGATCTGAGGGATGCAACTCTTTATGTAACTCTGGAACCTTGTCGGCATCAAGGAAAGACTCCTCCTTGTTTGGAGTTGATTGAGGAGGTGGGGATTACGCAGGTGGTTTGTGGGTCTTCTGATCCGTTTCAAAAAAGGACTAAGGACTACGGACTAAGGACTAAGTTGTTGAACGGTCCTGTTGCCAAACAATGTAAAGAGCTAAATAAATTTTATTTTACCTGGATAGAAAAGAAGCGGCCATTTGTTTCGGTAAAAGTGGCGGTGTCGGCTGATGGGTTTGTGGCTGGGGCTAATGGGGAGCAGGTGTGGCTAACAACTAAAGCTCAGGATAAAGAAGTTCACCAGGCACGGGCTGATCATCAAGCTATTATGGTGGGTATTAATACGATTTTGAATGATGATCCTGAGTTAAATGTGAGGCATGTGAAAGGTGCTGATCCTCTTCGGGTTATATTGGATTCAAAATTGAGAATCCCTAAATCGTCAAAGGTTTTGAAGAATCAGAATTATCTTATTGCGACAACCTCCGTAAGTGAACAAGCGCTTGATCACTTACGGATTAGGGTTTGGGTAAGCCCTACAAAAACTCATATTTGTTTACAGCGCTTGTTAAAGTATTTGGCCAAGGAGGGAATTTCTTCGGTTTTGGTGGAGCCTGGGCCTACTTTGTATAAATCACTCAAGAAACAAAATTTGATTGATGAACTGATGGTTTATCAGAGCAATAAAAAGCTTACGAAAGGGCTTAGCATTGATCTCTAGACAACAATCTTAAGATACGATAAAGTTACTACCGCTATTAAGTCACGGAGAGATACCCAAGTGGCTGAAGGGGCGACTTTGCTAAAGTTGTAGTAGGAGCAATCCTAGCGGGGGTTCGAATCCCCCTCTCTCCGCCATTTTACTGAGTAAAAGTGTCAGTAAACATTTTTCTCCAACCGCGCACAAAGCGATCAAGTGTTGTGGGTATTTTTTCCTGCCTGTTTCTTTGGCCTATTCGAAGATAGCCTATTTTCTCCCCCTCTTTGTCACGATGTTCTTGCTCCTGTTCCTCAGGGGTTAGTTTATAGCCTTCCCTGAATTGTTGCAGTTTACCCATAATATTTATAATTTAAAAAGGTTGTTAAATTATAAATATTTAATGATTCTAACAAATGATTTACTTTATTTTCCCTCCTTTCTTTAGCCTAAGTATTAAATAGTAGCCAGCGAAAGCTGCAAAGAAGATATTCAACCAAAAGAAGATCCAGTTTTTTTCGATGTAGCTGAATAATGCTATGAGGGCGCTCCCAAGTGTTAATGCCAGCATCCGTCTAATTGTAAGGGGTTTGAAGGCATATCCAAGTCCAATTCCAGAAAGGCCAAGGATGAAAAAGAGGGTGTTGTAACTTTCGAATAGGGTGAGAGACCATCCAATTAATCCTAGTCCGCAGATAGAGATTACAATGGTGACAATTCTATCGTTGGTGTTGAGCATCATCATAATACTAGCGATGACGACTAGGGTTTGTAAAAAAACAAAAAAGACAGCTCCTCCTGTCAGATAATTTAGGGTGGCGTAGGCAAGCATGGTTGCTCCTCCTAAGGCTAGCAGCCAGTTTTTAATTGAATGGGTGGGCTGCTTGATGTTTTTTGACTCTGGCCAGGCGGCTCCTGTTACTAGAATTAAGGATCCTATGATCCCAACTATAAAATTAATGTCCATTACAGGTCGATGGTTACTTGGGGAGTCATTATTGTGGCTTTGGCATCTGTCATGGCTTCGATTCTTTTCGCGAAGGGTTTTGATTGATCTTCTTCGCCATGTACGAGCATTACCTTTTTTAGTCCTTTTATTCCCTTAACGTAGTTATCCAGGTCAGTCATGTCGGCATGAGCGCTAAATGATTCTAAGATTACAACTTCAGCTTTTATGTTGTACAGCTTATCGAAAATTTTAACGGCCTTATCCCCTTGTACGATCCTCCTTCCAAGTGTGTTTTCGGCCATGTATCCAACGATTACGACAGAGTTTTTAGGGTCTTCGAGGTTGTTTTTCAGATGATGACGAATACGCCCGGCTTCACACATTCCGCTGGCTGAAATAATGATGCAGGGGCCGATAAAATGATTTAGTTTTTTTGATTCGTCCACGCTTGCCACCTGTTTGAGCTGTCGCATGGTAAACGGATTGTGGCTCTTGAAGTCTTTTTTGATTTCTTCATCGTATAATTCAACGTGTTGTCTAAATATGTCTGTAACGCGATTGGCCAATGGACTATCGAGATAAATTGGTAAGTTGTCAGGGATTTTTTTCTCGTGAATCAGTACATGCAGGCTATATAAAAGTTCCTGACTTCTTTCGAGGGCGAAGGCGGGAATAATAAGTTTCCCTCCTCGCTTTATAGTTCGATTAATAACCCTAGCCAAAGCTGGCATTCCTTCTTCAGCAGGATCATGGGTTCGATTGCCGTAAGTGCTTTCACACAGTAGGTAGTCTGCATGGTCTACCACAAATGGATCTCTGATGATAGGCAGTCGATACCTTCCCAAGTCACCAGAAAAAACCAAGCGTTTGTCTTTTCCATCCTCTTCATCGTGAATGTCTAAAACAACAATAGCGGCCCCTAAAACATGACCTGCTTCACGGAAGGTTACATTTACTCCTTTTATGACTTCAAAGGTTTTGTTGTACTCGTAGCCTTTGAATGATTTTAAAGCGAATTCAGCGTCTTCTGTATTATACAGAGGTTCAATCGGTTCAAGAGCAGTGTCGGAGTGTTTTCGCGACATGTATTCTGCATCACTTTCCTGAATGTAGGCACTGTCTAGAAGCATGACATCACACAAGCTTTCGGTGGCTTCGGTGCAATACACTACACCATTAAAACCGTGCTTGATGAGCGTTGGGATATTGCCGGAGTGATCGATGTGAGCGTGAGATAGAACAACTGCATCGATTTCTTTAGGATCAAAACCAAACCAGCTGTTTTTTTCATGAGCCTCCTTTCGATGACCTTGGAAGAGTCCGCAATCCAGTAATAATTTTTTACCGTTTACTTCAAGTAGGTGTTGTGAGCCTGTGACTTCTAAGGCGGCTCCGTGAGATGTTAGTTGCATAATTTCAAATTGTGGATCAATTGTGGATCATCGCTTCGCTTTGTGGATCAATTGTGGCTAGACAGACAGCAATTTGACCCACGATATGACCCACTATTTGTTAGAAATAAAATTGGCGAGGTCGACCATGCGGCAAGAATAGCCCCATTCATTGTCGTACCAGGCGAGGACTTTGACCATATTACCCCCCATCACCATTGTGCTAGGAGCATCAACAGTTGAGGAGTGAGAATCCATTTGGAAATCTTTTGAGACTAACTCTTTAGTTTCAACTTTTAAGAACTCAGGAATTTCCTGGGCTCGTTTATCCAAGGCCGCGTTGATTTCTTCAGCGGTAGCATCTTTTTCGAGCTCAATAGTTAGGTCAACGAGTGAAACGGTCGGGGTAGGTACACGAACCGCCATTCCGGTTAGCTTCCCTTTAAGATCTGGAATAACCAAGGCAACTGCTTTGGCTGCTCCAGTGGTGGTTGGGATCATGTTCTGCATGCAGCTTCGGGCTCGGCGCATGTCTTTGTCGGCCATGTCCAAAATCTTCTGACTAGTCGTGACGGCGTGAATGGTGGTCATGATTCCGCGTTTGATTCCAAAGGCGTCGTTTAGTGCTTTGGCAACAGGTGCTAAGCAGTTGGTTGTGCAACTGGCGTTGCTGATAATATGATGGTTTCCTGCCTCATATTCATTTTCGTTCACTCCCATTACAAAAGTTGCATCTGCTCCTTTATCACCTTTGCAGGGTGCAGAAACAATTACTTTTTTAGCACCAGCTTCGATGTGCTTGCTGGCTTCTTCGTGCGTTCGGAATCGACCTGTGCATTCCATGACTATATCCACTCCAAGATCAGCCCATGGGAGTTTTGTTGGATCGGGCTCAGCGTAAATCTTTACGGCTTTTCCGTCGATCACCATTTCATCTTCACCTCTTAGCTCCACTGTTCCCGGATATCTCCCGTAGGTAGAGTCGAATTCGAACAAATGCGCGAGCATGTTGTTGTCGGTAAGGTCATTGATAGCGACAAGTTCTAAACTATTGTCTGTTTGCATAATTCTATGCGCGATTTGTCGGCCGATGCGACCGAATCCATTGATGGCAACTTTCATTTTAAAAAAATTTAAGAATTAAATTTTTTGAGTCTCAAGTGCGAGTGCGAGTCTCAAGTTGATTAATAGAAGAGGGAGCTGACGGATTTTTGGTGGGTGACGCTGGCGATGATATCCGCGAGTAGTGGGGCGATTGAGATTTGTTTAAGCCCTTTAAATTTCTTTTCTTTTGGAATCGGCATAGTGTTGGCGACGATTACCTCTTTAAAGCCAGCTTTTGACAGACGTTTGACGGCGGGGCCGGAAAAAATAGGGTGAGTGGCAGCTAGATACATGTCTTTTTTAGCTCCATGTTTCAGGAGCGCTTCGTGAGCGGCTACCACGCTACCGGCAGTGTCGATCATATCATCGTAAATTACACACGTTCTTCCTTTTACATCACCTACCACATGAGTGGTTTGAGCGACGTTGTGCTCGGGTCTTGTTTTGTGGAGGATGGCAATAGGCGCTCCCAGATCGTCTGCGAATTTTTTGGCGTTTTTGGCACCACCAGCATCAGGAGAAATTACAGTAATGTCTTTAAGTTTTTTGGCTTTAAAGTATTTTGCGAACAGGCGATGAACGTTGATATTATCAACCGGAACGTCGAAGAAAGCCTGGTTCTGATCGGAGTGTAATTCGAAGGTAATCACATGATCTGCACCGGCTGTTACCAGTAGATCAGCCATTAATTTTGCGGAGATGGGTTCACGTGGAACGTGTACTTTGTCCTGCCTTGAGTACCCGAAGTGAGGGAGGATAACATGTACTTTGGTAGCGAAAGAAAGCTTTGCGGCGTTGATCATTAGGAAGAGTTCAATGTAATCCTCATTCATGAATTGATCCCGGCAGGTTTGGATGATGAACACTTCCTTTCCACGCATTGTATTTTCGAATTTTACATATTTTTCCCCGCAGGAAAAAGTAGACAGCTGCACTTTTCCAAGTGGTTTCTTGAGCTGTTTTGCGATTTCTTTGGCTAGTTCCTGGTGGGAAGAGCCAGAGAAGAGAGAGAAGGTGGTGGCCATATTTTTTCTGTTTAGCGATTTTAACTTTTTTCGGATTTAATCTTAACATAACCTCTGGGATTCGGGAATCAGGATTCGGGATTCAGAATCAGGTTAGGTGGACAGAATGTCGAATTTTATTTGGAATACAAAAAAGAGGCATTGTTTAGCCTCAGTTCTTGGTGATTGATAACTAGTATTTGGTTATTTGTCTGTTTCTTCTGACTCTTCAAATTGCTTTGCTCTTTCCTGAACGGCTTCGACTGGGAAGTCCGGGTCGCGGTGTTTGCAGTCTGGGTTTAAGCAGTCATAGCATTCAAGTCTAAAACCATTAATTATTGGGAGTTCTTTGTTAGCCGTTTTATCTAAAACAGCATCTGCACCCCAATCTATGCCCTCCAGATAATCTGCTTGATTTGCATTCATACAAACGCCAGTATTTAGAGCGATTCGGATGCTGAAGACAACATTTGCCAGATCATCATAGTCATCTCTTAGCTCTTCTCTCTTTTCGTGTTGCAAAAGATAATCATAAACATATGTACCATGTGTAGGCTTGTTCAGCTTGGGCATATTTAAATTTAAAGTTGTTAAATAGATTACTATTTAATCATA
>JAJDCE010000099.1 GCA_029260985.1 Patescibacteria group bacterium
GACTTTCACTAGTAGATTTAAAACAACTAATCAAACGATTTTATCTGAAGAAGTTGAGGTTAGCTTTACAAATCAAGCACAGGTTGTTGTAGAAATTCAGATTCCAGGGAAGGCAGACGGTCCAATCCTACAGGACCAAGAGACATTAACGGGTCTTGAAAAGCAGCTTTCGATAAGCTATGGTATGGCTTCTAGCGGAAATGCATGTGATAATAGCATATTAAACTCTGCGGGAATTCTCGCTACTGCAATAACCGAATCTGATATTCTTGTAAATAATACTCCGTCTGCAAATCCTAGAGGAGAAAAGCCGGAGTCTTCTAAGGTGTTTAAGACTCAAGACCAATACAGTTTTAATAGACAAACTCTACAGTTTAATAGAAACGTTTCGTGGAAGTATATTTAAATGACTACAGCAACCAGCCTGGGGCTTGGTGGAGCACCAGCCAGCCTACTTGGTGCATATATAACAAACTTAAGTTGTAGCTTAGGACTCTCACAGAGCCCTAGCACATGTAGTGTTACCCTTGCAGAAGATTTAAATTCCACTCCTCAGGTCTTATTTACAGACCCAGACCTTGGCTCTTATGTTGATTTTTCTGTTGGACCCAGCTTTTCTTTTCAGGGCATCGTTGTTAAGTATACTAGAGACATAGCTAATATTTCTGGTAGACTTATTAAAGTTGATATCGCAGACCCACGCGAAATAATGACATCAATTCCAATTATTTTGGCCCCTGGTTATGACGGAGTTGTGGCAGGAGTAGCGGGAACGGAGTGTTCTGTTATAGATGCATTTGGAGCATTCAATCAAGATGGATTTAATTTTGCCGAGTGGAATCAGTCTGGGATGAAATACGAAAACATCATATTGGCATTTACTGGTGGTTTGAGAAATATCTATGGAGTTGATGTTACAGTTAATGCTCAGGTAGCAAAGGCTTTCGGTGAAAGCTATCTGTTTGATTTATCAGAAATAACTCCACTAATAGACCCTCTTCATAGAATTAATACAAATCTAATTTCAATGGCAGATTTTGTTCAAGAGCTAGCAACTAGCAGTTCTTTTGACTGGTTTACCGAATGCACACAAAGACCAGACGGCGTAATTGTTGTTTCTATAAAAACAATAGATAGGTCTACAGATAATACAGATATAGACTTGGATACATTTCTTGCAAATAACAGTGGTTTTATTATTAGTGCTAGCAGAGGATTTGAGCTTAGAAACGATGTGGCTTGTTCTGTCATACTGGGTGCGCAAGTTGAATCTATGAAGCGACTGTCTGTGAATGGTCTAGCTAATAATCCTATTGACCTAAGCGACGAGGGTGGCTCGTCTCGATACTATATGGCCGAAGAAGAAATGCGGGTGGTGCTGGCGAATAAAGAAGCGTGGAAGGGATGGGTATATAGAAACGGGGGATTGAACAGGTATAACATTTTTGACATGGATGTTACGCCTCTTTATATCATAGATATTACTGAAGATAGAAATCAACTTGGGAAAAGGCCTGTTAAGAAGCCATTAGATAATCCAGATGCAGATAAAAGACAAGGCCAGATTTACGAAAAATTAAAGGGGCATGCAGAAGCGACTTACGGAAAGAGATTCCTGTTCAGCGGTGTAGGAAATGTTGATTATATAGACGCAGTATGGACGTTAGATGCCGTTGCGGGTAATGACGATGCAAATGAATATTTTAGGAATAATGATGGCAAGACTCGTTGTTATGTAGAATTCATTACATCGACAAATATTGCCGTCCAACCTGCAAATCCCACATCAACTATAATTGGCAAAGGGCAAGACGCCGCTCAATCGTTGTCAACCGAATTGGCTAATAGCTTTGCCGCTAATAACTTCCTCATTGAAGCCGACAAGGCTAACTACATTAGAAGAGAGAATAGTTTGTTTGTTTCTGCTACAATCGAAGAGGGCGGAATTGTCAAATTAGATGCGCCGGTTTTAGAAGGTCAGTTTCTTTCAAATGAAGTCAATAACCTATTTATACAATCATTAGTTGGAGCGATAGTAGATACAGATGCTGATAATAATTTGATATCAAGGGCAAAACACGCAGAAAGAAGAAGGAAACAATTGTATGGAGTTCATAATGCACCTTCAAATATTCATGGTAAGTGTTACGAGCCTAAGGTTGTTTATGTTCCTACTAGGGAAAAGATATTAAGATACGGGCCGGTTTTTTCTAGCAGTGTATCTCCAACGGCTCAAGGAAGATTGGAAATAATACAAGACGACGGATTCTCTCCGTGGGAGTTTGGCAGCACACAATTGATGATTGATTCTATGCAGTTTAAGGTTGACAATCAGGCATCGAATGTTAAGACTGTTGAAACAGCGAATATTTCTATTGAAGGTTTTCCTAGGCACAGTATTGGAGCTTCTTTGGGTTTAAATTCAAACATAAATTCTATTAATATTTCATTTGGGGGACAAGTAAATACGAGCTATTCTCTTACTAGCTTTACAAGACAATTTGGCGAACTTACAAAGCAAGAGTTGGCTTCGCTTAGTCTTTTTGCTAGAAGAGGTGGAGCAAGAGCGTTCCCTCAGGATACAGTTGGCTTTATGGAAAGATATCGCTCGCGAGTTTCTAGACAGTTTAGCGGAAGAGGGTCTTCGTCATCATCGGGAAATTCAGGAGGAGCGGTGAGTTTTGAGTAACGATAAAAATCCCGATTTCATTAAAGGTGTAAACTACCCACTACAAACGTATGCCTGGTCTGGAATGCAGTATGGCTTCTCTCTAGCCTTAGCTAAGGCGGGAAAACGTCCAACAGATGATAGCCCAATGCTTATCACGAGCCAACCTCCTGGGGCTTTTGCGGAAGACGATGATTCCTGGGCCATAACTTTTGGAGCTTCGCAGGATTCAGTTTTGACATTAT
>JAJDCE010000100.1 GCA_029260985.1 Patescibacteria group bacterium
GAAATGCTCTACGAATGCAAAGGAATTGTAGATTTAAAATTCGGTAAGTTCTGCAACCTCACTTATCAATGCGATAACATGATTTACTGCGATAATTGCCAGGGTTGCAGTGACTGCTTTGGCTGTATGGGGCTAAAAAAACAGACTTATTGCATTTTAAACAAAAAATATAGCGCGGATGAATATAAAAAACTTGTCACCAAAATCATCGAACACATGAAAAAAACGGGGGAATATGGTGAGTTTTTCCCAATTGAATTATCCCCATTCGGTTATAACGAAACCAAAGCACAGGAATTCTATCCGCTTACAAAAGAAGAGGCTAAAAAGCTGGGATGGAAATGGTCTGACTTCGAATCTCCAATGCCAAAAGACATCAAGATCATCCCTGCCGACCGTTTACCTGAAAACATCAAGGATGTGCCAGACGATATTCTGAATTGGGCGGTTGAATGTGAAGAAGTAAAAAAACCATTCAAGATCATCCCACGGGAACTCAAATTTTATCGCACCAAAGGTTTGCCCATTCCGCATCTGTCACCAAAAACCCGCCACCAAAGAAGAGCTCTTCTTCAAAACCCACGCAAGCTTTACGGCCGTAAATGCGATAAATGCCAGTCCGACATCCAGACCACATATTCCCTGGACCGACCTGAAACTGTATACTGTGAGCCATGTTATCTAAAGGAGGTTTACTAATGTCAAACTGCAAGAAATGTTCACAGATTTTTGAGGTTTCCGATGACGATCGGAAGTTTTACGAAAAAATCGATATATCTGAACCGTCACTTTGTCCAAATTGCCGTATGCAGAGGCGTTTTATGTTCAGAAATTTCTTTAATCTTTATCATAGAAAATGTGACTTAACCGGCAAGCAGATACTTTCTATGTACGATGGGAATGCGCCATTTCCAGTTTTCGATATGCATGAATGGTGGGGGGATAAATGGAATCCGTTGGATTTTGGTAAGGACGTAGATTTTAATCGCCCTGTTTTTGAGCAGCTGAAAGAATTGCACAACAATGTTCCACGTATGAGTATTGTAAACCAGCAATGCGAAAATACTGATTATTGCAATCTTTCATACAGTAGCCGTAATTGCTATTTAGTATTTGGAAATGTGTTTAATGAGGATTGTTGTTACGGCCATATTATATGGCAGTCAAAAAATTGTTTTGATTGTTTATACACTTACCGCTCAGAGTATTGTTACGAATGTATTGATTGTGTTCAGTGTTATAATCTGGCATTTTCTCAAAGTAGTGAAAATAGTTCAGATTCCAAATTTCTTGTAGACTGCACAGGATGTAGGAATTGTTTTGGTTGTGTGGGGCTAAAAAATAAGGAATATCATATATTCAACAAATCATATAAAAAAGAGGAATATGAAGCAAAAATAAAAGAGTTTAACAGTGGCGACATTAATTTAATCCAAGTTGCAAAAAAGCGTGTCCAGGAATTAATTGGTAAACATATTGTGAAACATTTTCATGGTATAAATTGCGAAAATGTTACAGGTGATTATTTGTATAACTGCAAAAACACTTTTGATTCTTATGATGCAAAAAATTGTGAAGACATCCGATATTGCGCAACTGCAGAAAGCTTTAGCAATTCTTATGACTGTAACTATAGCCCGAATACATCAGAATGGTCATATAATAATGTGGCAATAACTGGTTATCAGATAAAAAACTGCCATAATTGCACAGGTAACTGTGGCAATCTTGATTATTGCGACAATTGTTACAGTTGTCGTGATTGTTTTGGTTGCGTGAGCCTAAAAAATAAACAATTTTGCATTTTTAATAAACAATATTCAAAAGAGGAATATTCCAAGTTGCGTGATCAGGTTATAAAATATATGAAGCAAACTAATGAGTGGGGTGAATTTTTTCCATCAGAGTTAAGCCCATTCGCTTACAACGAAACAATGGCAATGGAATATTTTCCCTTAGAAAAAGAACAAGTAATTTCCCAAGGATATAGATGGAAATTAGAAGACAAAAAAGATTATCAGGAGCAAACTTACGAAATACCTGATGATATTGCTGAAGTGGAAGATGACATAGCTAAGGAAATTTTAGTATGTGAAGAATGCAGGAAAAATTACAAAATTACACCGCAGGAACTAGCTTTTTATCGTGAACATAACTTGCCTATCCCGCGGAATTGCTTTTTCTGTCGGCATAAAAAGCGCATGGCCCTAAAAAACCCTCGTAATCTTTGGAGCCGTAAATGTGATAAATGCCAATCCGACATCCAGACAACCTATTCTCCTGATCGACCGGAAAAGGTATACTGTGAGCCGTGCTACCTGTCAGATGTATAGGCGGATTTAAAAGAGGTCTACTGATGTCAAACTGTAAACAATGCTCACAGGATTTTGAGATTACCGATAGAGATCGGAAGTTTTACGATAGAATTAGTCCTGAGTTTGGCGGAAAAAAATATTCTATTCCCGAACCCACACTTTGCCCGGAGTGTCGTCAGCAGCGACGTTTGGCGTTTTGCAATGAAAGCAATTTATATCCAGCGGAGTGTAACCTTTGTAAGGAAAGGGCTATGACTGAACATCCACCGCATGCGAATCAGCCGATTTACTGTCGGGAGTGTTGGCACAGCGATAAATGGGATGCACATGATTATGGTTGTGATTTCGACTTCAATCGACCGTTTTTTGAGCAACTTCATGAATTAAAACGAAAAACCCCATCACCTGCGCTTACTCAGGATGGTACTATTATCAATTCCGATTATGTGCACTACACCGGTTCTTGTAAGAATTGCTACCTGATTATGCACGCCACTTTTTGCGAAGACTGTTATTACGGCTACGGATTCAAAAAAGTTAAAAAATGTGTGGACGGTTTTTATAATCTCCGTTCAGAGTTTTGTTATGACTGTATTGATGTCCACACTTGTCATGACTTGGTCGGATGCCAGGATTGTATCAATTGTTCATCCAGTAAATTTTTAAGAGACTGCGTAGGCTGCCAGGATTGTTTTTTGTGTGTCGGTTTGCGCAATAAAAAATATTGTTTTGAAAATAAACAGTTCACCAAAGAAGAGTATCAACAAAAAATAGCCTCAATGGACATTGGCTCATTTGAAACCTATCAGCGTTGTATGAAAAAAAGACAAGTACTTGAACTGGAACATCCATTTAAAGCAACAAATAATCGTAATACTGAAAATTCATTCGGTGATCACCTTATTAATTGTAAAGATGTCCAATATTGCTTTGATTGCGAAGATGCTGAAAAAATCAAATATTGTTATCAGGTAGTGATTGGGGCAAAAAATAACTACGATATTTATCAATATGGTGAAAATCTGCAGGAGTCGTATGAATGTGCCATTGTAGGAGCGGATGCCTATCACTTACTTTTTACGATGGATGGCCATCTGGGCAGCTCCGATCTTACCTATTGCATGTACATGGAAACTTCGAAAAATTGTTTTGGCTGCGTCAATATGAATCGCGCGAGCTATTGCATCTTTAATAAGCAGTACACCAAAGAGGAATACGAAACGCTCGTTCCGCGCATTATTGAACACATGCGCTCAACAGGAGAGTGGGGTGAATTTTTTTCTTCCGATATTTCCCTTTTTGGTTACAATAAAACTACCGCCCAGATGTACTATCCACTTACGAAAGATGAAGTCATTGCCAAAGGCTGGAAATGGGATGACTACGAACCCGAAGTAAAGGCAGAAAAAGTAATTGCTGCAGATCGTCTACCTGACAATATTAATGAGATACCCGATGACATTTTAAATTGGGCTGTTGAATGTGAGGTTACAAAAAAACCATTCAAAATCGTAGAGCAGGAATTAAGATTTTACCGAGAGAAAAAACTGCCAATTCCAAGGCGCAGTCCAGACCAACGGCATTTAGATAGATTTTACAAAAGAAATCCCCGCAAGTTCTGGGATCGCAAATGCGCCAAGTGTAACACAGACATCCAAACCACCTATTCACCCGACCGACCTGAAACGGTATACTGCGATAGCTGTTATCTAAAAAAAATCTACTGATGCCAAACTGCAAACAATGCAGCACTGGATTCGAAATAACCGACGACGATCGGAAGTTTTATGAAAAAATAAAAATTCCAGAGCCAACACATTGTCCAGATTGCAGAATGCAAAGACGCATGTCATTTAGAAATGAGAGAAAGCTCTATCAGCGGAAATGTGATGTTACAGGAAAAGAAATTATCTCAGTATTTGCACCAGATAGCTGGGTTAAGGTATGCGATAAGGATCATTGGTTCAGCGATAAATTCGAGCCAATGAATTATGGACGCGACTATGATTTCAACCGGCCATTTTTTGACCAGTTTAAGGATTTTATGAAAGAAGTCCCTTTTCCTTCTTTGCGCGTAGAGACATCTGAAAATTGCGATTTTAATACAGATATGAGTGACTGTTCAGATTGTTATTTATGTTCCCGAACCCACAAGTGCCAGGATATGCTTTACACTTATCGCGGTAACGCATCTTCATCCTGCGTGGATTGCTATCAGGCAGTTAAATCCGAACTTTTGTATGAATGTGTTGAGTGTATAAATTGTTATAACGGTAAGTACCTTTTCTTTTGCAGTGATTGCAGCGACTCCGCTTTTTTGATTGATTGTCGTGGATGTAGAGATTGCTTTATGTGTACAAACCTGCGTAAAAAGCAGTACTGCTTTATGAATGAACAGTTAACGAAAGAAGAGTATTTTAAAAAGATGGAAGAATTTGATTTCAGTTCCTATAACCACGTTCAAAAAGCATTTAAACTATTCAAAGATATTAAACTAAAAGCAATTCATCGTGATTTGATAATGGTAAATACTGAAGACTCTGTTGGTGATAATCTTTACGACTGCAAGAATTGTTACATGTGCTTTGGTGTTAAATTCGCTCAGGATTGTAGGTATTTATGGGATGTGATGAAGTACAAAGACTCTGCAGACGCATATAGTGGAGGACGTGATAGTGAGCTTTGTTACGAGACCACTTCAGTTTCTGCCTGTTACAATACTAAATTCTGTTTACGTGTAACATATTCCAGCGACGTCAGTTATTCTATGTTCTGCAGAACCTGTGAAAGTTGTTTTGGTTGTATTGGCCTCAAGCACAAGAAGTTTTGCATTTTTAACAAGCAATACACAGAAGAGGAATACAAAGCGCTTCTTCCAAAGATCATCGAACATAAGAAAAATGCTGGTGAATGGGGAGAATTTTTCCCAATTACACTTTCCCCATACGCGTATAACGAAACTACAGCTCACGAATATTTTCCTAAGCAGAAAAATGAAGTGGAAAGTGCAGGATGGCATTGGCGGAATGATGAGACAGAAATTCCGAACGTAGAAAAGATAATTCCAGCCGATAAACTCCCAGGCAATATAAAAGACATACCAGATGATGTATTAAATTGGGCTATTAAGTGCGAGGTAACCAACAGGCCATTTAAGATCACAGCCCAGGAACTTAATTATTATCGTGCTAATAAACTTCCTATGCCACATCTGCATCCGGATGAGCGGCATAAAAGGAGATTAGAATTCAAAAGGCCGCCAAAGCTATTTGACCGGAATTGTGCTAAGTGCCAAAAAGAAATCAAAACCCCATACTCTCAGGACCGTCCTGAGGTTGTGTACTGTGAGGAATGTTACTTGTCCGACGTGTATTAAGGCGGATTTAAAAGAAGTTTATTAATTGAGATCAAACCCAATTTTCTTCCTTTCTTTATCCATGGGTTTTGCTAGCTTCTCAATTACATCCCATACACGTTTGAACTCACGGTTTGTCTGGTTTGAGTGTTTGAGTAGAAATGACTTTAACTCAGCCAGCCCTTTACTTATTTCTTTGTGACTGGCCAAAACTTGTCGCATACGAATAAAAGCTCGAACGATTTCAACACTTACCTTGATAGCACGCTTGCTTTTTAATAAATTAGCCGCCATAGCGACACCATGTTCCGTGAAAGCCATTGGTAATTTGCGACGGCCACCCCAATCTGAACTTGAAGTCGCAAATTGCGACTTCAAAGTATTCCACTCTTCATCGGTAAGCTGAAAAACAAAATCTTCAGGAAAACGATCTTTGTTACGACGCAATTGTTCATTTAAGCGCTTTGTTTTAACTCCGTAAAGCTTTGCCAGATCTTCATCCAGCATTACTTTTTTGTTGCGGAGAAAATATATCATCCCTTCAATTCTTTCTAAGGGTACAATTGATTCAGATTCTTTATTATTCATAAAATTCATTTATTACACTACAAATCAAATCTATTTTAGTAAACATTTGTTCACTAGTCAAAGATAAAAGATATAGATAGACTTCAAACTAAGAATCATGGAGAAACGTACATGTAAAATCACCAATCAGGAATTCGAAATCTCCGACAAGGAGATAGCATTTTGTAAGCGAATGGGTGTACCCTTGCCCGAAACCTGCCGCCCTGAACGAATCAGGATACTGATGGCAGCAAGGAACGAGTGGAAACTGTATCGCAGAAAATGTGATTTTTCGGGAGATGAGATCATCAGCGCTTATCCGCCGGATAGCCCTTTTAAAGTTTATAAAAACGAGGTCTGGTGGGGGAACGAGTGGAATGCAATGGAGTACGGTCGGGATTTTGATTTTAGCCGACCATTTTTTGAGCAATTCGCTGAATTGCAAAAAGAAGTCCCGCGTGAAGGTACCAGTGTTTTTAATTCTGAGAATTGCGATTATAACGGCCATATCCGCGAATCAAAAAATTGTTATCTGAACTCTCTGATCTACAAATGCGAAGACGTTCATTACTCATACTGGATGGTGAATGACAAGGATGTTATGGATTCTATGTACACAAATGACAGCGACCTTTGCTACTCCTGCATAAGCGTGAATAAAGGGTATGGATGCGTGATGCTGGAAGAATCTAATAATTGTAATTACTGCCACTTCTCATATCAATTACGCGGATGTGACCATTGCATTTTCTGCACCAATCTTACCAACAAAAAATATCACATTTTTAACAAGCCTGTTAGTGAGGAGGAATTTGAAAATACGAAGAAAAAGATCCTCAATGGCTCATGGTCACGATGGAAGGAGGCTTACGAACATTATCTGAAGATCAGAGAAATGGCTGTACACAGATACGCTCACAATTTGAATTGTGAAAATGTTACAGGGGATCATCTTTATAATTGCCGTAATTGTGAGGGGTGTTTCGAAAGTTTTGATAGTGAAGATTGTCTTAATGGAATTTCACTTTCCGGTTCAAAAGATGCACAGAACATCTATTCTGCGGGGTGGGCAGGGTGTGAGGCGGTTTACAATTGCAGTGTAATCAGAAGTTCAAAAAAGCTCGCGTTTTGCTCATACACATGGCAATCATCTGACATGCTGTATTGCGACAGTTGTAATGGTTGTGACAACTGTTTTGGGTGTATCGGATTACAGCATAAGAAGTACTGTATTCTTAACAAACAGTATACGAAAGAGGAGTATGACGAGCTCATACCTAAAATTGTTGAGCACATGAAAAGCACCGATGAGTTGGGTAATTTTTTCCCACCAGCCCTTTCACCTTTTGCATACAATGAATCCTGCGCACAGGATTTTTTACCTCTGGAAAAAGAGCAGGCTCAAAAAATGGGATGGAGATGGATGCCAAAAAATGAAAAGGAATATCAGCCTGCCACCATAAGTGATATCCCGGACAACATAAAAGATGTAGATGAATCTATTACAAAAGAAATCCTGGCATGCGAAGAGTGCGGAAAGAATTACAAAATCCTAAAACAGGAGCTCAAATTTTATCATAAAGCCAATCTCCCGATACCGCACTATTGTCCGGAGTGCCGTCATAGAATTCGCTTTCAACTCAGAAATCCACTCAGTCTTTTTGGCAGAAAATGCAATAAATGTGAAAAGCCAATTCAGACATCTTATGGCGTTGAGAGAAAGGAAAAGGTTTATTGTGAAGATTGTTATCTAAAATCCGTTTACTAATGCCAAACTGCAAACAATGCACATCACCATTCGAAGTCGCCGACAAAGATCGGAATTTTTATAAACAAATTGAGGTTCCCGAACCTCTGTTATGTCCAAGCTGCCGTAATCAGCGCAGAATGTCGTGGAGAAATGAAAAAACCTTATACAAACGTAAGTGTGATTTATGCAGCAAGGGCATGGTATCAATTTATTCTTCTGATAAACCCTTTCCGGTTTACTGCCAGGAGTGCTTTTGGGGCGATGAATGGAATACTCTGGATTACGGGCAGGATTTTGATTTCAGCCGTCCGTTTTTTGATCAATTCGAAGAGCTGATGTTAAAAGTTCCAAGGCTGGGCATTATCAACAAGCAATCTGAAAATAGTGAATATTGCAATTATTCATTTGCGAACAAAAACTGCTATCTGACCTTTGGAAATCATTACGAGGAAGATTGTATGTATGGGCGCTACTCCACCAAAAACAAAAACTGCCTGGATTATTTATTTACATACAATAGTCAGTTTTGTTATGAAATAAGTTTTACAAAAAATTGTTACGAATCCGTTAATCTTGAGCATTGCGACGGTTGCCAGTCCTGCTATTTTTCATCCGACTTAATTGGATGTAAACATTGTTTATTTTGTTCAAATTTAAATCACAATGTATATCACATTTTAAACAAGCCTTACTCAAAGGAAGAATATTTTCAGAAATTAAAGGAATATAAGCTGGAAACGCATAAGGGATATCAAAAAGCTAAAGAATTTTTTGAGACAGAATTTCACAATCAATTCCCCAATCGCGCGACATATCAAAACAATTGTGAAAATTGTGTTGGCGACAATTTGAGTAATTGCAAAAACGTTAACCAATGCTATGACTGCACGAAGTGTGAGGACATCGCTTATGCGGTTCAGATTGATGAGACTTACGATTCAATAGATATGACCTGTATGGGATATGACCGAAGTGAAGTTTGCTATCAGACCATTGGCTGTTCAGGCATATTCAACTGCAAGTTCTGCGATTCCTGCTGGCATAATCATGATCTCTTCTACTGTAATACTTGTTTTTCAACCAAGGGCTGTTTTGGCAGTATTTCTCTGCAGCACAAAAATTATTGCATACTGAATAAGCAATACCCAAAAAATGAGTATGAAGAACTAAAATCAAAAATCATAGAACATATGCAAAAAACAGGGGAGTGGGGTCAGTTTTTTTCCGCTGAGATTTCCCCCTTTGCTTACAACGAAACTATTGCGAATGAATATTATCCGCTGGGCAAAGATGAGATTGCTCAAAAGAAGTGGAAATGGAAGAAGGAAGAAGACAAAGCCTTAGATGTAAAAAGGGTCATTCCCGCCAGTCGATTGCCGGATACCATTGACGAAATTCCGGATGACGTATTAAATTGGGCCATAAATTGCGAAAAAACAGGCAGGCCCTTTAAAGTTCAAAAGCAAGAGCTAGCTTTTTATAGAAAGCTTAAAATCCCACTTCCTCATTTTCATCCTGATGTTCGGTTTGAAATGAGGATGAAACGAAGACGTTCTCGAAAACTACATGATCTTAAATGTAATAATTGCAAGGTTGATATGAAATCTAGCCATTTACCTGAAAAATCTGAAAAAGTGTATTGTGCAAAATGTTTCCTAGACAAAACAAATTGATGCCAAGCTGCAAACAATGCAACACTGGGTTCGAAATAGCCGATGAAGATCGGAAGTTTTACGATAAGATCAGCCCTGTCATAGGCGGTAAAAAGTTCGCAATACCAGAGCCTGCTATGTGCCCGCCATGTAGAGAACAGTTGCGATTAACATGGAAAAATGAGCGAAACCTTTTTAAGCGGAATTGCGATTTATGCGAAAAAGAAACCTTTTCCATTTATTCATCAGATAAACCTTATCTGATTTACTGTAAAGACTGTTGGTGGAGTGATAAATGGGAGCCTCTTGATTATGGACAGGAATACGATCCAAATCGTTCATTTTTTGAGCAATTTAATGAACTCCTCCTTAAGGTTCCTAAATTTGCCATACATCAAAATAATAATGCTGAAAACTCCGAATACACCACTAGCACAACCCGCAACCGTAATTGTTATTTGATTTCCTCAGCAGGTCATAATGAAGACTGTTATTACGGTATTTTTATGCCGCGCAATAAAAATTGCGTCGATTGTACTCATGTTATGGATTCACAACATCTATATGAATGTGTGGATTGCGACAAAAGTTACAATCTTGCCTTTTGTCATAATGTTAAAGACTGTAGCGATTCAAAATTTTTATATGACTGCCATGGCTCCAGAAACTGTTTTTTCAGTTACGGATTAAGGAATAAACAATACATGTTTCGTAATAAGCAATTAAGCAAAGAGGAGTATGAAAAGAAAATTGCGGAAATAGATTTTACTTCCCACTCCGTAGTAAAGAAATTAATAACCGAATTTTCTGAATTCCGAAAAAATCACACCTATCTTTATTACGAGGGAATGAACAATGAGAATGTGGTAGCCAGTGACCACATTTTTAACTCCAAAAACTGTGCCTATTGTTTTGACTGTAACAATTTAGAGGATTGTAAGTTTTGCGGTTGGTATAATGATTCGAAGGATAGTTACGATGTCTATGCTTTCGGATATGGGAATGAGATGTGTTACAACAGCCTGGAGGTTGGCAACGCCCATAATATATTGATGTGCGCTTCCAGCTGGGATAGCAGTTTCAATCTTTATTATTGCTTCTCTTGTCATACATCCCAAGATCTATTCGGCTGTGCGGCCCTGAAGCACAATAAGTTTTGTATTTTGAATAAAAAATACAGCAAGGAGGATTATGAAAAAAAAGTTAGTGAGATTATTGAAAATATGCAAAAAAATGGAGAATGGGGAGAGTTCTTTCCAGCTCAATTTTCTCATTTTGGATACAACGAAACCATGGCAAATGATTTCTATCCGATGAGCAAGGAGGATGTGCTCAAGTATGGTTGGAAATGGCATGATACAGCGGATGAGCCACCAAAAGCCGACAAAATAATCCCAGCCTCCCGTCTTCCGGACAAGACATCAGAAATCCCTGAAGACGTATTAAATTGGGCGATTGAATGTGGGGAAACTGGCCGTCCATTTAAACTTATCTCTCAGGAACTCAAATTTTATCGCGAACATAATTTACCTATACCACACCTCCATCCGGATGAACGTTATAAGCAACGCCTTGAATTGAGGAATACACGTAGAGTTTATGAACGTAAATGCGCCAAGTGCCAGTCTGACATACAAACAACTTACTCACCGGATAGTTCCGAAAAAGTATATTGTGAGGATTGTTATTTAAAAGAAGTTTACTGATGTCGAACTGCAAACAATGCAATACAGGTTTCGAAATAACCGACGATGACCGCCGTTTTTTAAAAATGTTTGATGCCCCTGATCCGAGCATGTGTTTTAAATGTCGTTTGCAACGCCGTATGGCATTTTATAACCGCCGTACACTTTACAAACGGAAATGCGATTTGACCGGAAAACCTATTATCTCAGTGTTTTCGCCAGACAAACCATTTAAAACCTATAACACCCGCGACTGGTTTTCTGATAAATGGGACCCGATGGAATATGGAAAAGATTTTGATTTTAGCCGGCCATTTTTTGAGCAGTTCAGTGAGCTTTATCAAACTGTTCCTCAAAACGGATTGGCACTACTGGGAGATAACATCAACAGCGATTACACTAACGATAACTACAAGCTCAAAGATTGCTATCTGGTTTTTGATGGAGAATCGGGTGAAAGCTGTTTTTATGGTGAGACTTTTGTCGCGATAAAAAATTGTGTAGATTTTTTATTCTTATTTGAGTCTGAACTTTGCTATGAATGCATAACTTGTCGTAACTGTTACAGCTTAAAATATTCACGTTTTTGTAAAAACTGCTCTGATTCCTGGTTCCTTCGGGATTGTATAGGCTGTAAAAACTGTTTTGGGTGCGCTGATCTTCATCAAAAGGAATATCATATTTTTAACGAACCTAAATCAAAAGGGGAATACGAGAAATTTATAGCAGATTTTAAGTCAGGTGACCGGCGAGTGATTGAGGAGATGAGAAAGAGAACAGAAGCGTTTATTGCTACTCAGCCTGTCAAAGCCATGCACGGTGTTCAGAATATCAATGTTGTCGGGGATAATTTGAGTAATTGCAAAAACGCTTATTTTTGCTTTGACAGTAACAACCTTCAGGATTGTAGGTATTGCACTGATTGCGCCTTGCCGGCAAAAGATTGTATGGATGTGCACGTTTGGGGAGATAATATGGAACAATGTTATAACTCCGCGCTTACAGGGGTTGATTCAAGAAGGATAATGGGTGGTTATTATGTTGCCCAAGGGTGCAGTGATGTTTATTACTCCGTTTGGTGTACAAGAAACAGCAAAAACTTACTTGGTTGCGTTGGTTTAAAACATAAAGAATACTGCATATTCAATAAACAATACTCAAAAGAAGAATACATTGAACTGAAAACCAGGATAATTGAACATATGAAAAAAACGGGTGAATGGGGAGAATATTTTCCACCGGAAATCTCAGCTTACGGTTACAATGAAACTGAGGCCTATCTGCATTTTCCATTAACCAAAGAAGAGGTTTTAAAAAAAGGCTGGAAATGGTGTGATTTTGAGACTGAAATAAGGGCTGATAAAACAGTTCCGGCTGACAGGTTGCCGGATGATATTAAAGATATTCCGGCTGACATCCTGAATTGGGCAATTGCATGCGAGAAGTCCGACAAACCTTTTAAAATAGTTTCACAGGAACTCGCTTTCTATCGTAAGCATAACTTACCAATTCCTCGACGTCATCCCGACCAGCGCCATTGGGATAGGATGAAACTTAAAAATCCGTACAAGCTCTGGAATCGCAAATGTGATAAATGCCAATCTGACATACAAACCACCTATGCACCCGATCGCCCGGAAAAAGTATATTGCGAGAGCTGCTATTTAAAAGAGGTATATTAGAGAGAAGTATAAATTGACAAATTTTAGAAATATTGGTAAAATAGCCATCCTTTTTAATCCGATACTTTTTGGCGAAAGAAACAGAAAAACGCGGACTCTCACTTCCTCTGCCAGATACGGTGGCTGAGGCGCTATCTCATGTACCAAAACAGAATTGCGTGAAGCATTCTGTAAAACTTAAAGGAGATAGCAATGTAGTTGTTGAAAATGAATCAGATGCAGAGCCAAAGCTGATCTCTGAAAATCATGCTTTTTATGTAGGTAAAATAATCCCCTCCGGCATTTCAGACAGAATTAAAAGAGTTTTAGGATGGGGGGATAAGAAAGAGCGTATTTATAATGAGGAATTTATCCAGGGCGCTTTGTCCTATATGTTTGACCATCTGGAAGAAGGACAGAAAGCGCGCATGGTTGTTTGCCGGAGTTTGAGTGAAATAATGAATGGCCCGCAGGATGTGGAGGATGCGATGTCTACAGAAAAAGAGATTGAAATGATTAAGAGGATCGCTAGGAAAAAATTCCAGAAAGATGAAAAATCCCTTGAGGTTGTGGACATGGAAACCCTTTCCCATCACGCTGATCTTTTCAGCGCACTACGATCAGCAATAGACCCAGAAACAGGTAGCTTAGATATGGAAAAAGCGCTTCGGGAAAATTCAGAAGAGGCCGATGAAATAAAGCAATCATCCTCATTCCAAATAGCCAGGCAACTCTTTGAAGCTGTGCAAAATTCGGAAGAATTGTCATGCGCATTTCAAAAGGCTGTGCCAGCCAGATTAAAAGATGACGCTGAAGAGGAAGATTCGACAGTAAGCCATTACGCCTTAATAGAGGTCGCCATAAGACTGAGTGATATTTGTAATGGATGGAAAATTCAAGGTGGCTCAGATCGTCAGGCGATATATAACGGTATAATAATTCAGCTGATTAAAGGGAATGAAGGGAGATATAGAGATGTGCCGGAATTACAGCAGTTGTTCACAATGCTTGAAGGAGCCGGTTTTGAAACACTATCGCTGGATAGGGATAAAAATTTCCATCACCTCAAAAAAATACAAAGCACAGCCAGAGCCCGTATGCTTATTTATGCAGCGTTAGCACTGTCGGTTGTAACAGCTTCATTTGGTGTGGGCAGATGGTATGAGGGGAAGAAAGAAAAGGAAAGGCAGGTAGAGATAGAAAGGGATATCATTAGAAATAGACTCAGAGATACTCAGTTTAGTATTGATGGAAGAATCACGGTAGATGAAAAGAATAATCCCAATATATTCAAAGGTATTTACAAAAGAGCCATGCAGCATTTAAAAGCCCGATACGCTTTGGATGATGACAGGTGTGAGGCTTTATCAGCTTTCTTAAAAGGGTATTTACTGAGGAAAAAAGGATCATTACCGACGATTGATGGGGGAAACCATTATCTGTTAATCGATCTTGTGGATGGATTTGCTCAGGAGAATGCAATCTATTTTAAAGAAAAAGGAATCACAGTAGAAAAGCCATATCAAAATCTTCAGCATCTTATTCCAAAATTCAAACAGCTATTGGCATCCAAAGAAAACCTAGTGATACCTGAGAATTCAGTAGTAGATTATACAGGGCCCAGCGGAATGGCGTCCGGAAAAGGGGCAGAGCGAATCGGTGAATTTTACTGCGGAGCTGCAATACATAATGAATTTGTTTTTTATCTTTACGAAGATAAAGCAGGTAAAGAACATCTGCTTGCCCTGGATCCTTACGCAAGACCCGCGAACAAACCTCAGCATGAAAAATATCTCTCATCCAAAATGGCAAAATTAGGTGCGTGGCAGTTTTTATACGCAATGGAAAGATTCGGCATTTTACCTCTCCATAAAATTGGTGGGGAATTAAGATTATCAAGAGATCCTGCAGATTTTCAAAAAAAGGCATGTAAACCTAAGGAGATGGAAAATAGTAGCTTAATGCGCGGTGTATATAAGCCCCTTTCATATCGAAACGCGGAAACAGGCGTACACTATAACTTACTTGCTATTCCAAGCTACAGTGTTGAAGAGAAAATATATGTGCCCTGTGTAATAGCGGCGGCGGAAGGAGATGCCAGATTTACTTTCAAAAGAGCTGCAGAAATCGGTAAGCATTATCATGGAATCATGACTAAATGGTATCGATATCGTATGAACAATATTAATGAAAAACCCTCAGGAAAATAATTTCCAGTTCATTTCAAAAATCTGCCTCTGCATTTCATACAGTCTAGGGTGCCTTATGCGTATGCCGGTTATTTTGTCATGAGCATCAAAAAAGGTGACATTGCCGTCGTACACAAAACAGTTCGACTGGAACAAATTCTCTTTAGGTAAAAGTATGGTCTGCCTGCAGGAACAGTGGTCTTCAGACTTAAAATCTCTTGCCATAGAGGTGTTTTGCATCAGAAGGCGTGTGTGGATTTTTTTCTTTATCCGCTCCTTGGTCCACTCATCCTCACGCACCGGGTCAAGCGCGCGGTAAAACTCATCCAGATGAATCCACACAAGCAGTTCTTTAGGATTTGCCCTTAATATCTCCTCATACATCTCACGATAACCCTCCTCGCCAATGTAATGGTTTACCTGCACACCGGATTGATGGAGCTGCTGTTCTTTTAGTTCATTCATAACCCGCTCAGCAAGTCTTAATTTTTCCTTTTCCTGATACAGGATTTTATTCACATCATCGATAGAATAATAAGTGTAAGACCCCTGTTTGAATGAGGCTATAAGGTTTTTAGCCAACAGGCTGTTGAGCACATCATAAACAGATGTCCTTTTTATCTTGGTGGCTCTGGACAAGGTCGAGGCAGGTGATGGGCCGTAGGTATTCAGAGCAAGGTATACCTCTGCCTCCTTTTCTGAAAAGCCAAGTTTATAAAGGTCGATTTTATACATTTGAAAATGCTTATATGTCGACAAAATTCGACACAGTAATTATAAGCAATTATCTCTCTGTTAACAAGTAGTTTTATAAAATATTTTTGCAATGTCGACAATTTTCGAATAAAATTTAAATCTAATAAACATCACTTATGCCAACCTGCAAACAATGCAACATCGGCTTTGAAATAACAGATGAAGAGAGAAGATCATACGAAAAATTCGGCTTTGAGCCAACAGGGTTTTGTTTTGAATGCGATCAGCAGAACAGACTCTGTTACAGAAACGAGCGTATACTTTACAGGCGAAAATGTGACTTTAGCGGAGAAGATATAATATCTGTTTATTCATCTGACAAACCTTATAAAGTCTACAAAAACGACATCTGGCATGGTGATCAGTGGGGTGCATTTGAATTCGGGCAGGATTTTGATTTTTCCAGACCTTTTTTCGATCAGCTTAAGGAACTGCAGTTAAAAGTCCCCAGAGTAGCCATTATTAATGCAAAATGTGAGAATAGTGATTACTGCAATATGGTTGTAGGAAACAATAACTGCTACCTGGTTTTTGGAGGAGATTTTAACGATAATGTTCTTTATGGAACACTCTGCATGCGTAATATCAATTCATTAGATATTGATTTTAGTAACAAAAATGAATTGTGTTATTACCTCGCTGACTCAATAGAATGTTATGGAAGCTGGTTTACCTTAGACTCAAAAAACTGCAAGAATTGCTATTTCATTTCCGACTGTTCAAATTGTACTGATTGTATTTTGTGTACGAATATGGCAAATAAATCTTATTACATAATGAATAAGGAGTATTCAAAGGAGGAGTATCTGGTAAAAAAGAAAGAACTTCTGAATGGATCCTATAAGACACAGCTTGCCTTGTGGAATAAATTTTTGGAATTACGAAAAAATAGGATAGTGAAATACGCACATGCGATAAATTGCCAAAATTCCACAGGGGATTATTTAAAAAACAGTAAAAATTGCCATAACTGTTTTGATATTTCCGACAGCGAAGATTTAAGAAATATAATTTTTGCCAGTAAAGTGAAAGATTGCTTTAATTGCAGCTTACTCGGGGATGATACAGAACTTTGCTATAACGAAATTGCAACAATAAGTAGTCATAATGCCAATAATTCAT